>JBBSJG010000120.1:0-10142 GCA_038257485.1 Longimicrobiales bacterium
ATATTTGTTGTCCTCGAACGTGATCTCGACCGCGGCGCGGCGGAAGAAAATCGCGAAATCGCCGATCCTCGCCTGCATCGGCATGTAGCGCGGCTCGCCGCCGCTGTCGCTGCCCATCTTCCACGGCTCATCGCCGAGCTCCGTCGGCGCCGAAACCGGCGTACCCGGACCGGTGGCGACGACCGTGCCGGTCTGAACGGCTTGGTTGTCGACGGCGGACGCGGGCAGGTAGAGACCGACACGCGACCGGTCATCACCCTCTTCAGGCTTGATCAGGACACGGTCTCCGACCACGATCAGCTGCTTGCGATTGGCTGCCACATTTCCTCCAGTTTTGCGAGTGCTCCAGTACACCGGGCACCCTCGCTGGATCCCGACGCTCGCCGCGTACACCGCTCTCCCTGCGCATCGCACGCGCGGGAAATTCGGTCCCATCCCGCCATGGAGGTGCGCCGGTCCGGACATCAATGTGTGCGTGTGGCCATCAGTGGCAACACAACAGAGTTCCCGGGAGGCGCAGCGATGAGTGAGTTGAAGCTGGATAACCGCGGGGTCCGACCACGCCGCAGCCGCGCGGCATTCACGTTCTACCTCGACCCGAGGCTCGTGGATCGCGCGAGGTCGGAGGTCAGCGAGCCGGACATGGTGCGGAGCATCGAGGCCGCACTCGCAGCGGCCATCGATTACCAGTTGTGGGTTCGAGAGGTCGCGCGCGGCGACCGCGATATCCTGGAATGAGCGGCGGCCGCCGGCATGAGAACGGCCGCCGGAATGAGCGGCGGCCGTCAATCATCAAAGCGCACGCGTCGCTGGTGCGCTGTCTACATCAGGTCCGGGATGTCGCTCTCGAGCCACTTGTGCTTGCCGTCCAGGACTTCCTGCGCGACGCGATACGTATTCACGTCATCGTTGTCGAACATCTCGCGGAAGATGCGCTTCACCTTCTCGCGGGACATGCGGCAGAACATGTCGGCAATGCGGATCGGACCCTTCTCACTCGGGTTCTTCTTTACCATCGCATTCGCGTGGACGCACACGGCCGCCATGGCAAAGAGCTCGGCACCGACATCGACCATACGGAACAGCACGGCCTGCCGCTTCTCGAGCTTCGGGCCGAAGCGGACCATGGCGTAGAAGATGGAGCGCGCGAGCTTGCGTGCGGCGCGCTCGACGAAACGCAGGTGACCCGCGAGCCGTCCGTACTCGCCGAATGTGCCGGGCACGCGACCCTTGCCGACAACGAGGCCCGGGACCCAGCCGGCGAGATGCGCACCGAGGTTGACGACGCCCTTGACCTTGTCGCCCATCGCCGAGTCCGGATCCGCCATGGCGCCCGCACGCTGGAGGTGCGGATCAACGGCTTCGCGGGCGATGAACAGTCGCATAATCTCCGACGAACCCTCGAAGATCAGGTTGATGCGCAGATCGCGCATCGCACGCTCCACCGGCACCGCCTCTTCGCCGCGGGATGCCAGCGACGCCGACGTCTCATAGCCTCGCCCGCCGCGGATCTGCATGCAGTCGTCGATCACTCGCCAGGCGCCCTCGGAGTTGAACATCTTGGCGATCGCGGCTTCCAGACGGATGTCCGACTTGCCCTGGTCGGCCAGACCGGATGCGAGGTCGTTGACCGCTTCCATCGCAAACGCAGTCGCGGTCATGCGACCCAGGATCTGTGCGACGGCATCATGCTTCCCGACTGGTGCGCCCCACTGCTCACGCGTCGCGGCGTACTCCCTCGCCACTTTCACGCCCCACTTCGCCGCCATTGCGGTCGTCGCGGGAATCGTGAGACGGCCGGTATTGAGCGTCGTCAGAGCCAGCTTCAGGCCCAGGCCTTCGCCCCAGATGATGTTCTCACGGGGCACTCGAACATTGGTGAACTTGATGACGCCGTTCTCGATGCCCTTGAGGCCCATGAAGTCGAGGCGATTCACGACCTCGACCCCCTCGGAGTCGCATTCGACGATGAACGCCGTGATCCCCCGCCGCTTGCCGCCAGGCCTCGCGGGTGTCCGGGCCATGACGACCATCACGTCCGCGATCGGGCCGTTCGTGCACCACAGCTTCTCGCCATTCAGGATGAACGCGGCGCCATCCTCCGTGGGCTCTGCCGTGGATGCCATCCTCGCCGGGTCCGATCCGACGTCCGGCTCAGTCAAAGCAAACGCACTGATCGCGCCGGCGGCCAGGCGGGGCAGGTACTTCTTCTTCTGCTCGGGCGTACCAAAGCTCTTCAAAGGCTGCGGCAGGCCGATCGACTGATGGGCGGACAGCAGCACACCCAGCGACGCCGCCCGCATCCCAACCATCGAGATCGCGCGGTTGTAGCTGCGCTGTGACAGGCCGAGCCCGCCGTATTCCTGCGGGATCTTGATGCCGAACGCGCCAATATCCTTGAGTCCCTGGATCACGGAATCCGGGATTTTGGCATTCTTCTCGATGTCCTCGCCGTCGATCGTCCGCGCAAACGCCTCGAGCTTCGCGTGGAAGACGGCCGCACGCTTCTGCTCTTCCGGGTCGGGCTGCGGGGGCGGATCGATCAGGTCGAGCCGGAGCCGACCCAGGAACAGCTCACGCACGAAGCTGGGCAGAACCCACTCGGTTTCCCTCGCCGCTTCCGCAACCTGCCGAGCCTCCTTCTCGCTCACGGCGCCGCCTGTTGCAGCACCACTCTTCGCATCGACACCTGGCATCGTCGTACTCATCTCGTATCTCCCGGTCATCGCATCGCGGCGCATGAGCGCGCCGTACCATGCAACCGTAGCCAAATGGAATGGCGCGCGCTATAGGGGAAAGCCCGAATCTGAAGAATCCGATGAACGTCCTGGACGGCGAGTGCCCGCGGGCGACCGCGACCGCCCTACTTCAGCATCAGCTTCGCGATCGTCTGTAGCTGCATGTTGGACGTGCCCTCGTAGATGGTGCCGATCTTTGCGTCGCGGTAAAACTTCTCCACAGGATATTCCTTGGAGAAGCCGTTGCCGCCGTAGAGGTCGATGCAGAGCGATGAGACGCGCTGCGCTACTTGCGAGGCCATCAGCTTGGCCATCGCGGCCTCTTCGAGGAACGGCATGCCCGCATCCTTGAGGCGAGCTGAATTGTAGACCATGAGGCGCGATGCCTCGATGTCGACCTTCATCTGTGCGAGCTGGAACTGCACGCCCTGGAAGTCGCTGATCTTCCTGCCGAACTGCTCGCGCTCCTGCACATACTTCACGGTATGATCGAGCGCGCCCTGCGCGAGGCCGAGCATCTGTGCGGCAATGCCGATGCGTCCTTCATTGAGCGTCTCGATCGCGATCTTGTAACCCTTGCCAACTTCGCCGACCAGGTTCTCTTCCGGAATCTTGCAGCCGTCGAAAATGAGCTCGACAGTCGATGACGCACGGATGCCGAGCTTGTCTTCCTTCTTGCCGATCGTGAAACCCGGCGTGTCGCGTTCGACGAGGAACGCGGTGATGCCGCGGTAGCCCTTCTCGGGGTCGACATTCGCGAACACGATGAACACGCCGGCCTCGGCGCCGTTGGTGATCCAGAGCTTGCGGCCCTCGAGCGACCATCCGTCGTCCGTCTTCGTCGCGCGCGTCTTGAGCGCGAAGGCGTCGGATCCTGAGCCGGCCTCGGACAGTGCATACGATCCGATGGTGTCGGACGCGAGCTTCGGGAGAAACTTCGCCTTCATGGCGTCCGACGCGTAACGGATGATGCAGTTGTCGACGAGCGTGTTCTGCACATCCACAAGTACGCCAACCGACGGGTCGACGCGAGACAGCTCTTCCACGACCAGCACGGCCGTGAAAAAGGATGAGCCGGCGCCGCCCATGTCGTCCGGAATCTCGATCCCCATGAGGCCGAGCTCGAACAGCTCCTTGATGAGGCCTTCGTCCATATGCGCGTCGCGGTCCATGTCATGGACGAGCGGCGCGATGGACGACTCGGCGAACTGGCGAACTGTATCGCGGAACATCTGCTCTTCTTCTGTGAGCAGCGTCAGCGGGGTGCGTGATATATCGGGCATCATAACGGACATCGGAATCGGCTCCTGGATGCGTTTATTGAGACCTGAAAGGTAGAGGTGGTGACCCGGCTGGACCACCCCGGCGGCAAAGCAAAGGGCGCCTCTGGTGTCTTTACCAGAGGCGCCCTTGTTTCCGCAACCCGACGCGATGCCGCGAGGCAGCCGTCGTAGCGGACCAGATCGTGCTCGCTTTGATCGGCTAGTTGCCGAAGCGGCGATCGCTTGCCCGTGTCAGGTTGCGGCTAGAACTCGGTAACAAGAGATCACCTCCTTTTAAGAAATGAACACAAGGGCGTTAGCACCAGCGGGCTTTCAGGCCCGCAGTCCGCGGCGATGCGACCCTGGGTCGTCTCGTCGTGGCCCTGCCACCGCGCCAATCGCGCGGCGGTACAACTACAGTAATAAAGTAAATCCTGGGAATCAAGTGGCTTCGTGGCCAGCACTTACGACCCGCCGCCCGCCGACCGTCCGCCATGCCGAAGGGCTGGCCACGACGCACCCTCGGATGTAGCGTACAGGATGTCTGAAGAACGAATCAAAGAGATCGTCGAGCACATCCGACGTGTGCGTCACGACGCAAACAACCCGATCACGGCCGCGCTCGGTCACGTGCAACTCCTCCTCGACGATCCGGCGGTCACGGATCCCGAAGTGAAGGAGAGCCTGCAGATCGTGGAGTCTGAACTCCGTCGCCTGACCGATATCCTCAAGCGGCTCGGCGAGATCAAGGCCTGACATCGCCGGACGCGCGCCACGCACGCTTCGCGGGCGCGGTGTTTGCGCTTGACGCTCCGGAACACCCCGTCTATTCTCTGCGCGTGCGGCTACACCGGCCGTGCGCGAGCGTAAAACTATGGAGTGCGTCATGGCCGACATGCCCGCGGACCTCCTCTATACAGAGGAACACGAGTACCTGAAGAAGACGGAAGAGGCTGGCGTGTATTATGTGGGCGTCACCGATTACGCGCAGGGCGAGTTGGGCGACGTCGTCTATGTCGAGCTGCCCACTGTCGGCGATTCGTTCGCACGCATGGACGTGTTCGGCACCGTTGAAGCCGTGAAGGCCGTCAGCGACCTGTTCTGCCCGCTCACCGGCGAGGTCGTCGCAGTCAACGACGCGCTGTCGAACGATCCGGGCCTCGTCAACAGCGATCCCTACGGCAACGGCTGGATGATCAAGCTGCGCGTAACGGAAGAGAGCGAGCTGGATGCGCTCCTCGGCGCCGAAGAGTACGCGAAGCACGTCGGCTGACATCGATGAACGGTCCAATGAGCCAGCTGACATGGCATGGTCATTCGACCTTCACGCTCGTCACAGGCAACGGCACACGCGTGCTGTTCGATCCGTTCCTGAACGACAATCCGAAGTCTGACATCGAGGCTTCGGACATCACCGCGCTCGACTACATCCTGTGCAGTCATGGCCATGGCGACCACTTTGCCGATGCGATCGAGATCGCGAAGCGAACGGGCGCCATGTTCGTTTCCGCGTTTGAACTGGTCGGCTATGTTCAGTCCAAAGGCGTGCCGAACGCGCACGGCATGAGCATCGGCGGTGGTCATACATTCGATGGCCTCGGCTATGTGAAGCTGACGTCCGCACACCATGGCCATGGCGTGGACGGTTCGGACGGGAAGGTCTCCACGCACCCGTGCGGATTCCTGCTCGACCTCGACGGCAAGCGGCTCTATCACGCGGGCGACACCGCCCTGATGATGGACATGCACCTGCTGAAGGGGCGAGTGGATATCGCGCTCCTCCCCATCGGCGACAACTTCACGATGGGTCCGGAAGACGCGGCGAGGGCGGTCGAGTTCATTGAGCCCGAATTCGTGATCCCGATGCATTACAACACCTGGGATGTCATCGCCCAGGACCCGCACGAGTTCGCGAAGCGTGTCGGTGACCGCGCCACTACGATCATCCTCGAGCCTGGCCAGTCCTTCCAGTTCTGACGCCGCGCGCGATTCCGTCGCCTGGCGTCTGATCCTCGGGGACGGTACAGGCGACGGCACGTCGCCATCCGCTGGTGTCTCGAACATGGCCATCGATGTCGCACTCCTCCACAGTGTGCAGGCTGGCGCCGCACCCGCCGTCCGATTCTACCAATGGTCGCCCGCGTGCCTCTCGTTCGGTCGGAACCAGGTCACCCGCGGCGTCTATGACCCCCAACTCATCCGAACGGCCGGCATCGATGTCGTGCGTCGGTCGACCGGCGGGCTCGCCGTGCTGCACGACCGCGAGATCACGTATTCCGTTGCGGCCCCGGCTGCGCTTCTGGGAGGCCCTCGGCAGAGCTACGAGGCAATCAATCGAGCCCTGGTAATGGGGCTGGAGGGGCTTGGCGTGAGCGCGCACCTCGCGGCGGGCACGTCGGAGCCGACACGGCCGGAGTCGCTGCACCCATGCTTCCAGGCGCCGGGGGCCGGTGAGGTGGTGGTTGACGGCGTAAAGCTGGTGGGCAGTGCGCAGCGCTGCGAGCGGCGGACCCTGCTGCAGCACGGGTCTGTACTGCTGGATGGGGACCAGGCGTCCCTCGTCGCCTACCAGGTCACACCCGTGCGGACGGACGGCGGCGGCACCACACTGAAGGCGCTGCTCGGGAGGGCGCCGGAGCCTTATGAAGTCGTGCGCGCGCTGGTCGCCGGGTTCGAGACAATGCTCGGCACCCGTCTTGCCCACTGCACGCTGTCGGAAGGCGAGCGGGTGGAAGCGGCGATGCTCGAAGAGCAGTACGATGCCCCGGAGTGGACGTGGCGCCGCTGATCGATCGCGTGGCAGGAAAGACATCAATTCGACGAGATGCGAGGGGTGGATGAATCGGGTGAATCGCGGCGTATTCGCAATGGCGATAACATGCGCAGCACTGGGTGCAGCGTGTGGCGGTGGCGACGGCAGGAACGCGGGCAGTGCGGGCGGCGCCGGCGGTACGGTCGTCGTCGGCATGCGGTCGGACTTCAAGGGATTCAATCCGATCGTCACGTCCGACCAGTACGGCATGGAGTTGATCAACTACGCGTTGTTCACACCACTCATTCAATACGATGAGAAGCTGCAGCCGCAGCCGTACCTCGCGGAGTCGTGGGAGTTGCAGGGTGACACGGCCATTCAGTTCAAGCTGCGCACGGATGTAAAGTGGGATGACGGCAAGCCGGTCACCGCGGAAGATGTGAAGTTCACGTTCGACCGCGCGAAGGATCCTGCGAGTGCGTCGCTGATCGGCGCGGCGTTCCTGGCGGAAGTGAAGAGCGCGGAAGTCGTGGACGCGAACACGGTCCGCTTCTCGTTCGTGCGCCCGCACGCGCAGGCGATCGAGGATTTCTGGTGGGCCCCCGCACCGAAGCACCTGCTCGAGGCTACGAGCGCAACCGACATGCAGGCCTCGCCCTACAATCGTGCGCCCGTCGGAAGTGGTCCGTTCAAGGTGGTCGAGTGGACTGCGAATCAGCGGTTGGTCATGGAACGCAATCCCAATTTCCCGGCCGCACTCGGTGGTGTCGCGAAAGCGGACCGTATCGTGTTCCGCATCATACCCGAAGCATCGACCATGCTGACGGAGCTGCTCACGGGCGGCGTGCACGTCGACATCCCGGTGACGCCCGACCAGATCGACCAGGTCAACAACAGCGGCCAGACGAAGTTGATGTCATTTGCAGGTCGCACGGTCTTCTACGTCGGCTGGAACAATGACCGGCCAATGTTCAAGGACGCGAACGTCCGGCGCGCGCTCGCGCTCGCGATCAATCGGCAGGAGATCATCAATGCGTTGCTCAAGGGGCAGGGCGAAATCGCGACGAGTCCGATTCCACCCTACAGCCCGCTCTATCCGAAAGCCGTCGCACCACTCGCCTTCGACGTGAACCAGTCGAAGCAGATGCTCGAGGCGGCCGGTTGGAAGGACACGAATGGCGACGGCATCCGGGAGAAGAACGGCAAGCCACTCCGCTTCGAGATCATGTCGAGTGACGATCCGCTGCGGAAGCAGGTGGTCGAAGTGATCCAGAGTCAGCTCAAGCAGGTCGGTGCCGATGCGCAGGTGCGTGTCATGGAATTCCAGACGATGCTGACCGCGCACAAGTCGCGCGAGTACGATGCAGTGTTCACGAACTGGGTGCTCGACAACTTCCAGATGGCATCCGCGCCGTATTCGTTGTTCCACTCGAGCCAGGCGGACATCAAGCTGTCGGCGAACCGCTCCAGTGTGCGCGTGCCTGAGCTCGATCGCGCGATCAATGCCGCGACAATCGCGACGGACCCGGCCGCACAGCTCCAGGCGTGGACGACTTTCACCGAGGTCATGCAGCGAGAACAGCCGGTGTCGTTCATCTTCTGGCTCAATGAGCTTGCCGCGTCGCGCAACGAAGTGGACGGTGTAGTCATGGATTCGCGCGGCGAGTTTCGCACGATCCGCGACTGGACACTGAAGAAGTAGCGCGTGGGAAAGTTCATCCTCCGCAGACTGCTGGGCGCGATTCCGCTCCTGCTCGGAATCGCGACCCTTATCTTCTTCGTACTGAACCTGGCGCCCGGTGATCCGACGGCGTTCTACTTCAGTCCGAACATGCCGCCGGCGGTCATGGAACAGCTGCGCCAGAACCTCGGCCTCGATCAGCCCGTGCACATTCGCTACTTCAAGTGGCTGACCGCGTTTGCACAGGGTGACTTCGGCTATTCATTCGCGCAGAGCCGGCCAGTCCTCGATATCCTCAAGGAAGCAATTCCCAACACACTCATGCTGTGCGCGGGAGCGATCGTTCTCGTCTTTGCGATCGGCATGCTGCTCGGGATGCTGCAGGCCGTTCGTCAGCACTCTTTCTTCGACAGTTCATCGAGTGTCATCGCACTGTTCTTCTATTCCATGCCGAGCTTCTGGCTCGCCCTGATGCTGATGCTGCTGTTCTCGCTGAAGGCACATCAGTGGGGGTGGCCGATCGCACTGCCGCCGACCGGTATCACGAGCGTGGACTACGAATACCTGACTACGGGCGGCAAGATCATGGATCGCGTGCGACACCTGATCCTGCCCGTGGGCACGCTGACGCTCGCGCTCGCGGCCGGCGTCGCACGCTATACGCGAGGCCAGATGCTCGAGGTCATCCGCCAGGATTACATCCGCACTGCCCGGGCCAAGGGCGTGCCCGAGCGCACAGTCATCATGAAGCACGCGCTCCGCAACTCGCTGATCCCCGTGATCACACTGCTCGGACTGTATCTCCCGCTTCTCTTCAGCGGGACCGTCTTCATTGAAACGATCTTCGCATGGCCCGGCATGGGCCGCACCATCGTCGATGCAATCTTCCAGCGCGACTACCCGCTCGTGATGGCTACCAGCTTCCTCTTCGCAGTCATGGTCGTTCTCGGGAACCTCGCCGCTGACGTCCTGTATGCTGTCGCTGACCCGCGAATCCGATATGACTGACGACGACGTCCGCGGACGTGACAACATGCCGGACCCGGAGTCGGCACCGGCAGTGCCCATCCCGAATGGCCTTGATGCCGGCGCGCCGGGCGACCGCGCGAGTGTGCCGTCCGCCGAAGCCGGTGCGGGTGCGGATGCGGGTGCCGGTGCAGGGCGCGCGCCGACATACGCAGTGCTGCTGTCCGCCATCATGCCCGGACTCGGTCACGTCCTGATCGGCGAGTGGCTGCGCGGGCTGATGGTTCTGCTCCCGTGGGGCACACTGCTCAGCCTGATCTTCTGGGCGAGGGAACGCGTGATGGGCGTCGACGGCGCATCGCTCGACGACTACATCGCACTCGCAACACTCATTGTTGTACTTGGGTTCCTATGGATCTCAACGCTGTGGGATCTCACCGTGCGACGGGCACGCCCGGTCGGTAGCGGGGGCGACTCACAGTGGGCGATCGCAGCCAGGCACTTCAAGCGCAACAAGCCCGCGATCGTCGGTATGGGTGTGGTCGTGATCCTCTACCTCGTCGCATTGCTCGCGCCGGTGCTGGCACCCTATGACCCGATCGCGCAGAAGGACATCGCCACCACCGGCTACCTCCCGCCGTCTGCCGATCACTGGTTTGGTACGGACAAGTTCGGGCGTGATGTATTGAGCCGCATGATCTACGGCTCGCGCATTTCGCTGTCGATCGGGTTCATTGCAACCG
>JBBSJG010000121.1:0-10089 GCA_038257485.1 Longimicrobiales bacterium
TCACCAACAGACGCTCGCTGCTGCCGTAGTCGCGGAGCGAGCGGTGCCCCTCCACGAGCGTGCCCTTGCCGCCGACGATATCCTCGGCAACGAGCTTGTAGACCACGTGCTCCGATGGAATCACCGGGATGGTCACATGCAAGCGGACGAACGCACTGTCCGCGAGCTGACGGCGAGCGTCGTATTCGACGGTGGTGTCCGCGCGGGTGACCGTGCCCTGCAGCGTATCGAGCAGGATGACGGAGAGCCGCACTGCGTAGCGGGTGCCCGCGCTGCCGATCGTGGGCACGAGGTCCTTCGACCGCAGCGCAAAGGCGGCTGTCAGTTCCGTGCGCGAGAACGGCGTGCGGAACGTGAAGACGTCGTGCAGAGACTCGATGCTGCCCTCATAGGAGCGGCGGTAGCTGTCCGTCCGGAGTGCTTGCCTCGCCCCGCTGCGATACGCGGCGTCGAACGACTCCAGAACATTGCGCACGTCCGTCCCGTCATACGGCAGGATCGGGTTCCTCGTGAGGAGGGAACGCAGCCTCGCCCCGGCGATCTGATACTTCGGCTCGTACGGAACGCGGTCCTGCAGCAGATCGAGCAATGCATCATTGCGCTGATTGGCCGTGCTGGCCTGCGGATCGATCGCCTTGGTGATATCGCTCACGAGCGAATAGCCGGAGGCGCCACGCAGCTCGACGAAATGGAACAGCTGCGGACCGACGCCCGGGATATCGTACACCCAGGTCTCATTCGGCAGCGCCCCAGACGTCTGTGTGGAGACGACGGCGACCGGGGGTCCATGGCGCACCAGCAGCGCACCACGCTGGTCGTAGGGGTAGGTGCCGGCAGGCGCGTCCAAGAGGAGGATGCCGCTGCCCGCGGAGCCGCGACTGGTATTGCGGACGAACCGCTGGCGGGCCAGGTCCAGCCGGCGGTAGTGGGTCGCCAACCGCTCTTCCACGGTCACGCCCGACTCGGCGGCGCGGCGGTCCCAGAACCGGGTGAGCCAGTCCGCCTGCTGTGAGATGTCCGCGCGCTTCCACTCGGCGGCCTCCGCCGGCGTGATCAGGACCTGGACGTCCGCGTACATCGCGGCGGCGGCTTCGGGCGTCAGCACCTCAAGGGCGCGCGCATACAGACGCCGCCCCTCGGCCTGCGTCTTCGGCTGCATCAGCAGCGCCTCGGCGCGGCTGCGCAGGGCAGACGCATCACCGCTCTCGGCAGCGGCCTCGGCGGCATCCGCCGCAGCGCCGTAGTTGCCGAGCGCCGTTTCCATCCGTGCCAGCGCGGCGGCCACGTGGGCGCCGGGCGCACCGGCATCGACTGCACCTTTCAGGGCGTCGCGGCCCTCGCGGATGAGGGCGCGGCTGCGACCGCCGTCGACCAGGGCGAGGTCGGCGAGGAGGACCGCGGCGTCACCGAAGCCCGGACGGAGGACGAGCGCCCGGCGAAGGTGAGTGCGAGCCTTCGACCGCGGGTCCCGCTTCGTGATCTCGGCAAAGGACTGGAGGACCGTGATGTCGCTGGCGATCCCGCCCAGCGCCGTGATCCGCTTCTCCGGACCTGCCGCAAGCGCGATGGCGGCGCCGAAGTGGGCCCAGGAGTCCTGGGGGAACCGGGTTGTCGCGCGTTCGAAGGCTTCACGCGCGCGCGAGGCGTCACCCTCGTCCCCGGTGATCTCGTAGATCCGGGTCGCGATCAGGCCCCGCTCGATGATGGGCGCCGCGGTCTGCGCGCTGCCGGGCAGCTCGAGCGATCGTTCCATACGGAAGAGCGTCGGTACGTCGGTGACGGTCCGGAGGCTGTCACGGAACGCGCCCGGTTCGCGGGCCTGGGCGCTCCCCTTCCCCGGGATGAGTACCGTGAAAAGGGCGAAAACCAGTGCGCTTCGGAGCATGTCGTGGCACCCGTGTAAGGTGTGAAGTCCGGTGTCAAGAGGGTTGGTACACCGGTTTCCCGGGTCCGATCCGGAAAAATCTTTTATGGGGCGGTAAAGAGTGCGCACCGGCCGGAAGTGCCTCTGCGAGTACGGTTTGTCACGGTTCCGGGCCCTGGTGCGTTCCAAGTTGTGTGCAAATAGGAGCCGCCTGTCATGGTTCAGGTGCTTGACACGTTTTTCACACCGCCATACTCTGGGGCCTCATTATGACTCCCAGATAACAGAAGTGTCACGGGGCCGCGCTGTGCCCCCTCATAGCGAGTGCTGCCTTTGACAGCTTTAGTTGCACGTTCCACCCACGCTTCCTTTCCGCACCATCCAGGAGGTTCCATGCTACGTAAGGCGGTAACCAGAGTCGCCTTGACGCTGGCCGCGGCAGTCATGTTTGTCACTGGTTCAGTGACGAACGCCCATGCGCAGGGCACGACCGGCAAAATCCAGGGACGAGTCACGTCCGCGGGTCAGCCTGTCGTCGGCGCATCAGTGACTGTCCTCGGTACAAGTCTCGGCAATATCACCGACAACAGCGGTCTGTACTTCGTCAATGAAGTACCGGCCGGCCTCGTCACGATCCGCGTGACAGCGCTCGGCTATCGGACCCAGGAGCTGACGAATCAGCGCATCCTGGCCGGTCAGACGACGACCCTGAACTTTGCAACACTCGAGCCGGCAGCAGTCGAACTCGAGGCACTGACGATCACGGGTGACCGCAACCCGCTCGTTCCGCGCGATCAGGTATCGTCCAAGTCCATCGTAACAGGTGAGACGATCGACAAGCTTCCGCTGGACAACGCATCGAGCATCATCCGGCTCCAGCCGGGCGTGATCTCGACGAATCGCGGTTCGGGTATCTCGATCCGTGGCTCGCGCGAAGGTGAAGAGGCCGTGTTTGTCGACGGCGTTCCGATCCGCAACCTCCAGACCGGCGCGACAGCCCCGCTCGAGCTGCCGACCAATGCGCTCGCGCAGGTCGACGTCACGACCGGTGGTATCTCGGCCCGCTTCGGCGGCGCGCAGTCGGGCGTCATCAACTACGTGACCCGCTCCGGCGGCACGTCGTGGGGTGGCTCGGCTTCGTTCCAGACGGACGAGCTCGCACCGAAGAAGATCCGGTTCGGCTTCAACCGCGCCGAGCTCAGCATCGGCGGCCCGGTCCCGTTCCTGAACAACCTGAGCTACTTCGGCGCCATGACGGCCGAGGGCAACAAGTACGGCAACACGACCACGACGCAGCAGTCGCTGCAGGACGTCTACTTCCCGCAGTACGTACCGATCGGCATCGACACGGTCATCCGACTCGCACGCAGCAACTCGGCGGGCCTCGGTGGCTGCTCGAGCGGCGTCGGCGCGACCTGCGATTCCGTAGACATCTTCTTCCCGAAGTACGCGGACTTCGACAACGGCCCGGGCACGCCGGGTTCGCAGGCCGATGAGTTCGTCATGACGAACCGCCTCTCGTACGGTCTGGGTCGCGGCTCCAAAGTCGACTTGTCGCACTACCTGAACCGTGACCAGAGTCTCGGCTACGGCATCACCAATGGCGAAGGCAACAGCGGCAGCTACGGCACGACAAACGTGTTCACGCTCGGCGGCTACTTCCTGCTCTCGCAGGCGGCCGACCGCCAGATCGCGCTCGACCTGAAGGCCTCCATGCAGCGTGAATACGGTCAGAGCGGCACGGTGGACATCGAGTACCTGCGCGACAACCGCTTCCCGTTCCTCGGTTTCAACGTTTCGAATGTGGACTTCATCGTCGATGACCTGCAGGGTCGCTTTCCGGTCAATGACGTCCAGGTGAATGCCCGCCGTTCGAACCTGATTCCGCCGGACCTCGATGTGCTTTATCTGAACTACGGCGAACTCCAGGCGCGCTCCGGCGCGTTCGGCCTGCCGCAGAATCTGCGCATCAGCCCGTTCGCGTCGCTCGGCGCCACAACGGTCGGTTTGGGCAACCCGTCGCAGGCGTGGAGTTCCAGCAACCGCATGTACTACACGGGTACGGTCGACTACCAGATGAGCCGGTACAACCGTCTCTGGATCGGTGGCGACATCACGATCGAAGACGACAAGTTCATGTCGATCCCGACAACGAGCGGTTCGTCGACAGCGACACACTACGAGCCGCGTTTCGGCGGCCTGTTCATCCAGGACCGTCTCGACATCGGCGACGTCGTGCTCGAAGGCGGCGTCCGTATGGATTACTCGGATCCGAACAGCTACTTCTCGCGCATCCCGGGCTACGTCTACAATGTGCCCGACTCACTGACACGCGATAAGTACACGCTCGCTTCCGGTGCAGAGCCGTTCCTCGACCGTGTCCAGCTCACGGGTGACTGCGGTGGCACGGCGACGGCAGCACGCCGCACGAATTCGAATGGCGATGTTGTCTGCAAGGACAACTTCATCCAGACCAAGGTCCGCAAGTCGTTCAGCCCGAAGCTGGCAGTCAGCTTCCCGGTGACGACGAGCTCGACATTCCGTCTGTCGTACGGCCAGAACACGCAGGTCCCGCGTCTGACGGGTGCCGGCGGCATTCTGTCCGGCCAGCTGAATGACTTCGGCGGCGGCAGCAACACGAACGTGACGTTCGGCCGCGACGTGGACATTCCGCGTACGGTCCTGTTCGAGGCGGGTTACCGCCAGGTCTTCAGCGGCGCGACGGTTCTCGACATCGCCGCATATTCGAAGACCAACCGCAACGCGCTCTCGTACCGCAAGCTGCAGTACCAGAACCCGAACACGGGCGCGTCGATCTTCATCAACTCGCTGATCAACGCCGACTACTCGCTGGCGCGCGGCGCCGACGTGAAGCTCGACCGCCGCATCAGCGACATTGCGGATCTCGCACTCAGCTACTCGTACGTCGATGCACGCGGCACGGGCTCGGACCCGAACTCGTACACGAGCATCTTCGCACGCGGCACATCGAACATCTCGGTAACGACCGGCCAGCCGGTCGCGGCCGTGGACGTTCTGCTCCCGCTCGATCAGAGCCGTCCGCACAACATCGCAGGCACCCTGACGGCACAGCTGCCGTCGGACTACATGGCTGAGAACAAGATCGTTCACGCGATCCTCAGCGATGTCGGTATCTTCGCGACGGGCCGTCTCTCATCGGGCCTGTCCTACACTCGCCTGAAGAACTTCGGCACCGGCCTCTCGGGCCCGCCGACCAACGCAGGCCAGGGCAATGAACTCGCAGAAAGCCTGAACAGCTCGCGTACGCCGATGTTCAAGGCGTTCGACCTCCGCGTGACCAAGGGCTTCCAGGTCGCCGGCAAGTCGCTCCGCGCATTCGCGGATGCACGCAACCCGTTCAACCTCGAGAACACGAGCACGATCTTCCTCGAGACGGGCCAGGCCCAGAACGCGTTCTTCCGTCAGGAGCAGCTCAACACGAACCTGAAGAGCGCCAATCTCGACGGTGACGTCCTGATCGACGACTTCAACATCATGACGGACAACCAGGAAAACGCGGTCAACAAGTACTCCCTGCTGCAGGCGGAAAAGCGCTTCGGCAACGGCGACGGCATCTTCACGGTTGCCGAGCAGACCGCGCTGTACGGAGACCTGTACGACCGGAGCTTCGGTACGCAGCGTTTCCGCACCTCGATCCAGAACCTCCGGTTCGGGCTCGAGATCAACTTCTAGTAACGATGGCTGACCCGGTGCGCGTCAGAGTGGCGCGCGCCGGGATCACCTCATGGATACCTACACTCCTTCAGGAGCGATCATGAGTCGCAATTATAAGTTCCGTACGTGGAGCGGCGGCAGCTTGTTTGCCGGCCTGCTGGGAGGGCTGCTGGCTCTCTCACTGGCGCCCGCGCCCGCGTCGGCCCAATCCATCGAGCAGAAGCAGCAGATGCTGCGGGATCGGCTCAGCAAGTTCAACCTGGCAGCCGGACCGTCCGTCATTCTGCAGGTGAACAAGCTGCAGTGCGGTGCCACCAGCGAAGGTGAAACCTGCGTCGACACATTCGGCAGCCCGACGGGCGGCGGCGGCTTCTGGCCGACCGGCACGCCTGACACGTACATGTTCAGCTCGGGTCTCCAGGTGGCGGGTCTCGTCCGTGCCGGCGCCGGCTGCACCCGCGAAAACCGCAATGGCCAGAATACGCCGACCTGCTTCAAGTGGTCGGGCGATACGACGGCTGCGCTGTTCTTCGAGGGATCGGGCAACCTGCATCACGGTACGCCGATCACCGACATGTACAACTCACTCGATCCGGCCGATCTCGCGATCTGGCCGACACCGGGCAGCATTCCGGATTTCCCGGAAGCCACGAGCATGATCATCAATGACACGTCGCTGTTCAATGACGTGCTGATCGGCCGCAAGGCAGCTTCGCAGCAGGATTCGTGGGTTGCTTACTGGGACGGCGATCCGGTCCGTTCCGGCGGCCGTACGCACCCGATGGGCATTCTCGCTGAGCAGCGCTCGCTCGCCTGGAACTATCCGCAGGGTAACGAGGCCACACTCTACCTGATCTACCGTCTGACGAACGTGACGAACAACCGTCTGTTCCAGCAGGTCAATGAAGCGCGCTACTTCGGTGGCCGTGACTCGCTGCCGGATGCAGGCTGGGCGTTCGACTCCGTCTACGTGGCCTATTCGGCCGACCCGGACGTCGGTCCGGCGACGAACAACCACGCTACTGGCATTCTTCCGTTCAGCATGGCGATCGCGTACATCAAGTCGTTCACCGACGCGTCTTTCGTCTATCCGGCCGATGAGTTCCGCGCGCCGTTCTTCCCGCGTGCCCCGGGCATCGTGGGCATGAAGTTCCTGAAGAGCCCGATCAACCCGGCCACTGGCCAGGAACTCGGCCTCACGGCACTCTCGCTGGTCACCAACGGCGGTGCGTTCCCGGACGCCAACTCCGTACAGCGCGCATGGCGTTACATCTCGCTGAACACGGACCCCAGCAAGGGCGACGGCAGCTGTTCGTATCCGGCAGCAGTGGTGAAGCTGCGCCGCGCATGCTACCTCGGCCAGGTGTCGGCTGACGTCCGCGTCTTCATGGCATCGGGCGGTGGCTTCTCCCTCGAGCCGGGCCAGAGTGCAACGATCGCAGCATCGATCATCGTAGCCGCGACGGTCGCGACGCCGCTGATCAATACATCGGTCACTGGCGATAACCCGCCGGGCCTGCCGAGCACACAGCCCGGCTGCCCGAACGGTGCGCCGGTCCGTCCGATCGAAGTCGCATCGGGCTGGCTTGCCTCGCGCAACTGCCCGGAAGATCCGAACGCAGTGCTCTCGCAGAGCAACGTGACGGTGGTCCCGGGCTCGCTGCTCGGCAAGGCACTCGTCGCACAGAACATCTTCGACGGCAAGTTCCTCCTCGGCTTCGCGCCGGAGCCGCCGGACTTCTTCCTCGTGCCGGGCAACAACGCAGTAACGGTTGTCTGGGAGCCCAGCCGCACCGATGTGACGGGCGACCCGTTCTTCTCGGCGGCGAGCGACAACCGTCCGTCGAACGCACTGTTCGATCCGAACTATCGTCAGTTCGACGTCGAAGGCTACCGGATCTACCGCGGCACACGCGCGTCGGACCTGCAGCTGATCGCACAGTTCGACAAGATCGGCACAACGTTCATCGACCGTACCTGCGTCACGGATGGGGCGAAGGTCACGGGTTCACCGTGCGTCCAGCCGGCCGAGCGGCACACGATCGATCTGAATGGCGAGTTCGTCCAGTTCACGAATGTCGACGCACTGGCCAACGGCAGCCCGATCGTCATCAGGGCGGATACCGCACTGGCGACACAGATCGCAGCCGGTACCTCGAGGCAATTGTCGGACACTGGCATCCCGTTCTCGTTCACCGACACACAGGTGCGCAACGGATTCCAGTACTTCTACAAGGTCACGGCGTTCGACATCAACAGCATCAAGTCCGGTCCGTCCTCACTCGAGTCAGCGGGCGGCTTCAAGTCAACGATCCCGCAGGCATCATCGGCGGCGCTCACAGCAGCTGAGTTCTCGTCTGGCGTGTACGGCCGTGGCAAGCTGCTCAACCCGGCAGCACCGCGTCCGACGATCGATCCAGTCAAGGGTACCTTCTCGGGTCCGGAACCGCCGAGCAATCTGCTGACGGGCGTATTCACGCCGTTCGCAGGACAGTTGCTGCGGGCCGGCTTCAAGGAAATCCGGGTCGACAGCGTCCAGACGGAGTACTATCCGAACGGGTTCATCGGCTATGTCTTCCTGTCAGCCGATGGAACTGTCATTCGCGTGAATATGGACAACCGTCCCATCAATGGTGGTGGACCGCCGGTGAACACATACGACCTGGGTGTTGTGACAGCGTTCGCATCCGATCCTGCGGTGCGTGCAAAACTCCAGGCAGCCGGGCTCGATGCATCACCGACAGCGGGCAGCATGAGTGCAACGATTACGGTTGCCCACCCGGCGGCCGCGTCGCAGCAGGCCGAGTTCTTCCCGAAGGCGACGAACTTCCTGAGTGGCGCGAATAACGCATTCGTGCCCGCTGGCGCATGTGTCGGCGGTTCGCGCTGGTTCACCGGTACAAATGAAACGAAGGCAGATCCCACGCTGAATTCCCGTCAGAACGGCGAGATTGAGGGCGTGGCGATTTTCAAGCCGACGCCATTCCTTGCCTCCGGCAACAGCATTACGGCGGAATGTCAGGCGCCGCCCGGAATGACCACCTACACGTTCGGGGGGCGGTCGGTTTCGGGCGATGTGTTCCGTCGCTTCTATGGCCAGACGATTGGCGTGCACCGTGCGGCTGACGTGAAGCTGTACTGGGGCGCAACCGGTCTCGACAGCATCATCGATATCACGCACAACGTACCGGTTCCGTTCTCGCCGGCAGCTCGTGCCAGCTATGGCTTCCTCACGGATGCCGATGGCAACGGCGTGCTGAACCATGGCGACTTTGTCTTCATGGAGGGGTTGGACAAGGCGGAGTTTGCTCCGTTCCGTCCGCTCCGCCCGACCTCAGCGTTTGCGGCACAGCCGGTTGTCCTGAGTACGGACGGCGACGGTAACCTGACTGGTGACGGACAGGGGTTCGGCTTGTATATCAATGGCGAGCCGTTCCAGTTCGTCGGAGCACGCCCGACCAGCGGTGTCTGGACGCTGCGCACGTACGGCGGTGCCGTCACTCGCAATGCAGCGGGCGTCTATTCGTTCAACCCGCTCGGTCGTGAGCCATTCGTACCGGGCCTTTCGTTCCGTACGGTCATCGCTTCACCGGCAACGATTGTTGCAGCAAATGCGGACCTGACACAGGTCCACGCCGTGCCGGATCCGTACTACGGCGTCAGCCTGTTCGACCTCGGCCCGGCGAACAAGGAGCTGCAGTTCGTCAACCTGCCTCCGCAGGCGACGGTCCGCATCTACTCGATGTCCGGTGTTCTGGTCGACATCGTGAATCACGACAATCCGTCGGGCGGCGGCACGGCGAAGTGGGACCTGCGTAACCGCAGCAACCAGTTCGTGGCCAGCGGCGTGTACTACTTCCACGTCTCGACCCCCGAAGGCAAGTCGCACGTAGGCAAGTTCACTGTAATTGGCTCAGGTCTGGGTAACTAAACGATTCCCCGGTGGGGGCCGCGAAATCGCGGCTCCCACTACGACCTCTCTTGGAGGCTACCGATGAGATTTTGGAAGCAAGGGGCAATCGCCTTACTGGCACTCGGAGCGGCCATGCCGCTCGTTGCCCAGGAAGACGTGCCCACGGTTGAAGTGAAGAAGCGGAACACGGGTGCAGGCACCACGTCCGCGGAGTTCCTGCTCATGGGAGCGGGCGCACGCGGTATGGCGCTCGGCCCGGCATACTCGGCGCTGACGCGCGACGTCGAAGCGCTGTACTACAACCCGGCGGCGCTGTCGCTCATGCCGGGCATGGAAGCCGGCGTGACGGTCATGCCGTATTTCGCCGACACGCGCTACCTCTGGGCCGGCATTGCAATGCCGATCTCGGGTGGTGAGTACGGCATCGGCGTGAGCATTGCGAACTTCGGGTTCGGCAGCTCACCGCTGTATACGGAAGACGATCAGAACAATGATGGTCAGCTGGCCTACTCGGTCAGTGAGACGGTCGTGGGTCTGTCCTTCGCCCACTCGTTCATTGACCGTTTCAGCGGTGGTATCACAGCCAAGCTGATCTCGGACAACCTGGGTCAGACGA
>JBBSJG010000122.1:0-10007 GCA_038257485.1 Longimicrobiales bacterium
CCTGCGGCCGGACCGCCCCGACAGCTAGTGGTGTGATTCATAAATCCCGTTGCATTCGAGCCTGCCTGCATCCCGCGCTGCGTTGTTGCTCGTTGTCGCCGTAGCGCTGCTACGACCCCTCCTCGCGCCTAGCCCCGCGGGCGCATCCAGGCTCTCTGTGCGGACACGGGATTTATGAATCACACCACTAGGCTGGCCCCCAAGAGCCGATCTATGGACTGGGGGGTACCAACCGTCGAGGCACCACTTCATTCATGCAAAGGTCGTGTTATGCAGGTAGGAATGCTCGTCGCACCCGTGAAAGACGAATGGGGCGTCGGAATCGTCGCAGGCGTCGATGGCGACATCGCACACGTGTACTTCCGGAACCAGGAAGAGAAGACCGCCAAACGTTTCCGCTTCGCCTCCATTCGTGAAGCTGACGTGCCGTCCGACCCCTGGATCGACAAGCCCCCGCGTTTCTCGGAGAAAGACGGGCTGTACACACGGACCAAGGAGTTCGAGTCGTCGGAGAGTGCAAAACGCCGCTTCGTCGAGCGCTTCCCCCTCGGCTTCCAGGACGAGGCCTACCTCAATGGCAAGAAGTCGGGCGAGCGCGCCTACAAGATGGCGGCCGTCGAGCTCTACGCTTCCACGCTCGGTGACGGCAAGGGCGAGGCACTGCTCGCGGCCGGTGAAGTCGAGCAGGTTGTGAAGCTGGTGAAGCGTGTCGTCACGAAGGTGGGTAACCTCCTCGCGAAGTCGGAGCAGGCGGCATTCAACACGGGCCTCGCGGGTGACAAGGCTGCCGCGCACTTCCTCGGCGCATTCTTCGCCCTGTCCAACCCGCCCTCGAAAGAGACCTTCGATCCGTATATCGAGGCATTGCGCGCTCTGCCGATGGACGCGGAGTCCGATGCGGACGCAGACAAGTGGACCGTCGCGACACTGCTGCCGTCCATCGCGTGGCCCGAGACGTATGTGTTTGTGAAGCCGACCAATGTAAAGAAGACAGCGGAACGCCTCGAGTTCGGTATCTCGTACGCAACCAATCCGAACTGGAAGACATACGCGGCGATCCTGAAGCTCGCAGAAACCTGCATGACCGAACTTGCCGATCTCAACCCGGTCGACTACATCGACATGCAGTCCTATTTCTGGGTGACCAGCGAAGTGGTCGCGAAGAAGAAGTAATCGACAGGAAGTGGAGGCCGCGTCGTGGTTCCCGCGATCCCGAAAGGGCTCAGAAGAACCAGGACGCGGCCACCGCGCCTCCACCCATCAGCATCCCCACCGCAAATCCCCACACACACTGCCGTCTTCTCGTGCGATGCATCGTCGCGGCACCCACCGGGTCCTCCAGCAGCTCGGCTTCCATGCGCCGTCGCGTAATGCGCGGCAGCCACACAAAGTGCGTGATGAAGAACGCGACCATCATGACTGCAAATCCCACTGTCGCCACCATCGGTGTCGGACGCACCATGATGCCAACGATGAAGCCGAGCGTAACGAGCATGCTGAGCGCCGCGGTCTGCAGCACACCACGCCGTTCGTTCTCGTCGCGCGCGAGCCGCAGCAGGTCGCGCGTTCCGAATGCGACACCTGCCCATCCGCCCGCGAGCCCTGCAAGCGCGCCGAACAGACTCGCGCCCGTCACTGCCAGCACGGACGTACCGATCTTGCCGCCCTTCGATGCGCCGATAATCGCAGCACTCGCCGTCGCCGGCGCAGCCATGGTCGCAACGGCGGCAATGATACCAGCCGTGAAGGCGACGCTGGGCGAGGATCCTTCGATCTGCGTCACGAGCGCTGCGCGCAGTCGCTCGCGCGCACGCGACAGGCGCTGTTTCACCGCGTCCTCCGAAAGATCCAGCAGCGCGGCAACCTGCTTCGCGCTCTGCCCCTCGCGGTAGTACAGCACGACAACCTCACGGGACGCCGCCGGCAGATCATCGATCGCGGCGGCCAGTGCGGCACGTTCTTCGTCCGCGACCAGGGCGCGCAGCACGTCGGGGCGGGGATCCGCCGCGGCCGCCAGAATGTCGTCGCCTGCTGTCTCGATGCGACGGTGACGACGCACATGCGTACGCAGCGCCTGGTGCGCACGGTTGCGCGTGAGCTGGCGGAGCCACGGAAGAAACGACGTTGGGTCACGCAGCTTGCGCAGGTCACGCCACACCATCAAATACACTTCCTGCGCGACGTCGCGGCTCAACTCGATGTCCCGCAGGATCGCCAGTGTAATCGACGTCACCGTGTTCCGCGTGACATCCACCAGCCGCTCGAACGCCTGCTGATCGCCCCTCGCCGCCGCCGTCACATCAGGCGCGATCCGCAGTGCGAGCACATCGTGCATCACCGCGACGCCGTCACTCATCGTGAAATCCCCGCGCGCGTCAGAAACGATGCGACCGTGTCATGAAAGAATACCGGCTCGTCGATCATGATGAAGTGCAGTGCATTCGATGCGGCAACCACGCGGGCATTCCTCACAGTGCGCAGCTGTCCCTCGTACCTCGCCAGCGTTGTCGCCTGCTGTTCAGCAGCCAGGCCGTTGCCCGCCATCAGCATCAGCACGGGTGTGCGGATCCGGCCGACGTCAGGACGGATATCCGTCGTCAGCATTTCTGCGATCGCTCGCCCTGCCACGCTCGGATCGGACGCCGCGCCCCAGCGCGCACCCTTCGCATGCCACGCGGTGTCCTTCACCTGCTGCATCATCGCCATTCGTGTCTGTGCTGCCAGTGCTTCAGTCGTCATTCCACCCATGGCCGTGCGCATCATCCCCGCCTGCGCATCGGCGCGTGCGGCTGTCATCGTCGTATCGCCCAGTGCAGTCAGGAACGGCACGCCGTCAACCGCGACGACCGGACCGACCAGATCCGGCACCGTCGACGCGATCCACAGGGACATGAAACCGCCCAACGAATGGCCGACGATCACCGGGTGATCGAGCCGATTGTCCCGGATGTACTGAATGATCGCATCACGCACCGCCGGCAGGTATGGGTCCGCTGACGTGGTCGGCGATCCGGCGAATCCCGCCAGCGTCAGCACGTGCATGTCGTACTCCCCGCGGAAGCGCGCCACCGTACCGTCCCACACCTCGCCCGATGACAGGAATCCGGGGATCAGGATCATGGAACGGCCACCCGGCACTGCACCTGTGCGCGCAATCGTGAACGGACGCGCTGTCGTGGACACCGATGCAGGCACGGCGGCCGCCTGCGCATGTGCCGTGGTCGGAGACAATGCGGCACCCGCTACAAAGCCGCAGGCGACGACTGTCACCAGAATGTGTTTCATGTGATGCTCCATGCTGCGGACAGGAGGCGCGGGAACGCGCCCCTCTACAGACGGAGTAGCCGCACCGCGCGAAAGGTGACGCGGTGCTGCGGGTGGACCCGGCAGATCAGATGCCGGCCGTGACGTGGAGCGTATAATTCCCGGTGTCGATCACGTTGGCCGTGCTTCGGGGAAACGATGAAGGCCATGCCATCCTTTCGAGGGTGCATGGCCTTCAGTATGGGCGGCGCGCTGTCCGCCGGAATAGCGCCTTCACCGACGCGCTCGCAAGTCATCCACGGCCCGCTTGAAATGTGAAATCCCGCCTGGCACTCGCACGTACCAGGCGGGATTCCGCGAACTGTCTGATCATTCTACTGCGGTCGAGCTGGGGCTGACGGCAGGGCCCGCGCGAGGGGGAGCGCGGGCGCGCTCCGGGGCCATGCCTTCGCTGACTCCGGACTGCCGCCGCCCGGATGTCTGACATATATTACGTCCCACCCTTATCTGACCCTTATCTGGACCACTGTGGTCAAACTTCTTCTACTCGGACCCGCTGATGTCCACCGCAACAGCGGCCAGAGCGCTGATGCCGTTCTGGCGCAGCCCAAGCGCCTCGCCCTGCTGGCCTATCTGGCGTGCGCCGGTCGGGGCGCGTTCCACAATCGGACCGATCTGCTCCCACTGTTCTGGGCGGATGTCCCGCCGGACCGTGCCCGCAACGCGCTCAGCCAGGCGCTGTCCTTCCTGCGGGCGGAGCTCGGGGGGGACATTCTCGTGCTGCGCGGGAAGACCGGCATAGCCATCAATCGGGAAAGGCTCTGGTGCGATGTGGTGGCGATCGACCCGTTGCTCGACCCGGAGCGGATGCGGGCATTGCGACGCGGCTCGTTCATGGATGGCTTCTCGATCCCGTCGGTTGCACTGGTGCATCGGTGGGTGCAGACGGAGCGGGATCGAATCGATGACCTGTTTGAAGGCGTGGTGGCGACGTTGCCGTCCCCGCTCGCCCGTTCGGCGAGGCCGTCGCCGGTCGTTCATTCGGCTGATCGGGCGGACCTGGTGGGGCGTCACCGGGAATTGCGTGCGATTGAAAAGCTGCTGGGCCGGGCGGTGCCGGTGATTACGCTGCACGGTCGTGGCGGTGTAGGAAAGACGCGCCTGGCGGAGGAGGTGGTGGAGCGTCATGCGGCCGGGCTGGAGCACGGCGCCGCGATCGTCTCGCTTGCGCTGCTCGACGAAAGTGCGAGCATCGAATCTGCCATCGCGCAGCGTGTCGGCTGTCAGGTTGCGTCCTCGGACGTGGTGGGGGATCGATTGCTGGACTATCTGCGTGACAAGCAGATGTTGCTTGTGCTCGACAATGCAGAGCACCTGCCGGGCGTGGCTGCAGTGGTATCCGCGATCTCGGCGGCCTCGCCACGCTTGCGGGTCCTGGTCACGTCGCGTCGTGTTCTGAATCTGCGTGCGGAGCACCTGGTGCCGCTGGACGGATTGGAAGTTCCGCCGGATGGATATACCGGCGACCTCGACATGTTCGGTGCGACGCGACTGTTCCGCGATGTCGCCGAACGCTCCGGCTATCCGCTGCGCAATGTTCCGGAAGAGGCACGCGCGATCATTGCGATCTGTCGCGCGGTTTCCGGGCTGCCGCTCGGCATCGAGATGACTGCATCGTGGCTGCGCGCTCTCGGGCCGGAAGAAATTCTTGCGACGATCGCGCGTGACATCGATGCGCTGGGTGTGGCCGCGGGCGATGCACCGGTGCGGCACCAGAGTTTCCGCGCGCTGCTCGATTCGTCGTGGCGATTGCTCGACGAGGAGCAGCGCATCATCGCGGCGAGGATCTCCGTACTGCGTTCCGACACAGACATGCGTGCTGCTATCCGTGTCGGTCACGGCGACCCCCGCGCGATCCTCGCGCTTGTCGATCAGGCGTTGTTATATCGTACAGAAGGACAGCGGATCGGGATGCACGACCTCGTCCGACAATTCCTCTCCAGCAAGCTCGAGCTGTGGCCCGCGGACCTCGAAGACGCGCACCTCCGGCACCGCCATCATTTCGCCGATCTGTTTGCGCACCGCGATCATGCGTTCCACGGTCCATCCGTGGTGCGCGCAGTTACACTGATGACGTCCTGCATCGCCGACGTACGCGCCGCCTGGCTGAGTGCGGCGGCGTCGGGCGACGTTGAATCGCTCGCCCGACTCCTCGAACCGATCTGTGAATATCACGAAATACGCAGCCTGTTCCACGACTGCATCGAACTGCTCGGTACGGCGCTGCATCGCGTGCGGGGATTGATGCACGACGGTGCGATCGACGATGAGCGGGGGGATTGGATCGCAGACCGGATCGAGGCGAGACTCGCGCTGTTCGAGCACCGCATTGGCGATCACGCATCATCGCGCGCGCGACTCGATCAACTGCTGACGAATGCCATCGACCGCGATGATAATGTGGAGGCTGCATATTGCAGCATCAAGCTCGGCATGGCGATTCAACGCCTTGGCGAGGCCGAGCGAGCGGACGTGTTGTTCCGCGCAGGGTTCCAGCGCTATGCCGGCACGGACGACCACGCCGGCACCGCGCAGGCCGTCGGTTGTATTGGCGGCGTATTGTACGAGACGGGCGATGTTATCGGTGCCGAGATGTATTTCCGCCGCGCTCTCGCGCTGTGGGAATCCATTGGTGATGAACGTGGTGCCGGATTCGCCGTATCGAATCTCGCGGTCGTGGCCAGCATCTCACACAAGCATGACGAGGCGAGAAGCCTGTTCATGCGTGCCGCCGCATGCTTCCGTGAGCTGCGCGACTGGCGCATGGTCGCCACGGTTCTCACGAACTGGGCGAGGCAGTGCATCGAGAGAGATGATCCCGCGGCCGCAGAGCCGCTCCTGGATGAAGCACGGCGACTCGTCGATCAGCAGGGGCTCGAGCACATGCGCGGCCACGTCCTCCTCAACATGGCGTCGTGCTCCTTTGCGCTCGGAAAGTTCGACAATGCCGAGGTCCAGGTCCGCGAGCACCTGCGCGTCAGCAGCAACCCAGACAGCGAGTGGCTCACGACGGCGCTCCTCATCGTTGCCCGGTTGCACGTCGCACGTGGTCGGGCCGAGCTCGCAGCGGAGGTCGCGGGCTATGTTGCGACGCACCTGGCGCCGCACCACGATGACGCGAACGACCTCGCGTGGGTGCTCTCCCGCGTCCGCGGTGAACTGGCCGCACACACGATCGAACAGGCCATCGAGCGGGGCGCCGGCCGACCGGTCACCGCGTTCGCCGCAGAACTCGGCTGACCGTGGTCACCGGGCAGTCGCCGCTACGTCGTATGGCGTGCGTGCGGAAGCGGTTCATTGCCTCCCGCCGCCGCGCAGGGAAGTCGCCCGTCCAGTCCTCGCCACGCCACAACATCGCGACGACATACTGCGCCTCCGGTGTATCTATGTTGGTGGGCGTGATTTCGAGGAAGTTGAGTCCGATCACATCCTCTACGGGCCGCCCGAAGAGGCGCTCCGCGGCGCGATTCCAGTACTGGATGACGCCGCCACGGTCAGTCGCAATTACTGCTTCACCAACCGCGTCGAGCAGCTGCGACTGAAAGTTGGTGGGTGAAACCGCGCGCGCTGCGGTCAGCTCCTCGCGCGCCGCGCGCAACGCAGCACGTGCCTCGGTGACCTCAGCGAGTGCGGCTGCCAGAAGCTCATCCCGGACATCGCGGGATCGATTTTCGGTGTGATCAGGAACTGGCGGCATTCAGTTCGGCTGATGGGGGCTCAGAACGCTGCGAGCGCAGTCGTACCCTGAACCCCCGTCACTGTTGCAGCACGCGAGGCTATGCCGTCGGGACGTCCGGCGTGGTGTCATACAACTTCCACGCGATCCAGAAGGTGTAGATCGCGATCAGCGTGCCGATAGGCGCCGTCGCCAGGTTGAAGAACCCGAGAATCACCGCCAGCCCGATCACCCAGCCGCCCCAGTTGCGGAGCAGGCCGATGCCGCAGATCAGGTTCGGAAGCCCCAGGATGAGCATGATGGTGCCCATGATGCCGCCCACGACAGACAGCGCGAGGAATCCCTCGACCTCGCCCGACGCCGCGCCGATCCCTGACATCAAGGCGAACAGGAGACCGCCGATCAGGAGGTCGAACAACCCCAGTGCAATCTGAAGCCAGCCGAGGATCCTTACATGCTTCTGCATTGTATCTCCGTTGAATGAGCCTCTTTACTGGGATACACTACGTGCGGCCTGCCCCGTCTGTTTCGGGGGCCGCCTTGCGCGGCGACGCCACTGAAATACAATACAATGCACATGCGCCATTCCATCTTTGCCCAATCGCCTGCCCGTCTACGGTCGGGCGTGCTCATCCTCGCAGCAGCCTTGGGCACCGCCGCGTGCAGCGCACGGTCAGCGCCAGCGGTCGCGGCCACGCCATCGCCTGCAGCGCCCGTGTCCGCCCCGCCGCCGACCGTCGTGCGACCGGGCGCACCCGGCCAGCCCAGCCGGACGACCACTGTCGAGCCGCCCGACGCAGCGCCACGTCACACCCCCGCCGATGTCGTTTTCATGCAGGCAATGATTCTGCATCATGCTCAGGCCTTGGAAATGACGAAGCTGGTTGCAACCAACACGAAGGATGAAGCAATCCGGCTGATGTCCCGTCGCATCGATGTATCGCAGGCGGACGAGATGAAGGTGATGGAGACCTGGTTGCGAAGACGTGGCGAGCCGGTGGCCTTGAGCATGTCGCACGACGCCGGTGCCACACACGAAATGTCGATGCCCGGCATGCTCACATCCGCGCAGCTACGTCAGTTGCGAACTGCACGTGACCGTACGTTCGACCGGCTGTTCCTCACACTCATGATCCAGCATCATGAGGGCGCGCTTGCCATGATCAGAGACCTGCTCGCAACAACCGGCGCAGCACAGGAGCCGGAAATTTTTCAGTTCGCTTCACACGTGGATGCCGACCAGCGTGCGGAAATCGCGCGCATGCGGTCGATGCTGCAATGACAACACGAAAGGTACAGCCATGACTCACCAGGGAATCCGTCGCCTCGCCTTGCCGTCGCTCATTCTGCTTGCGACGGCGGTCGCACAGGTGCCAGCCGCGCACGCGCAGGACAAGCGCACCGCGCTCAAGGGCGGATGGAAGGATGCAGAGGTCGCAAACTGGAACATGGAAGTGGTCGGTCACATCGATCGTGCGCCCGGCTTCTTCGACGAGAAGAACATCGGCAGCATCCTGCTCGCCAATTCCGACATGGCGTTCCAGGGCAATACACTGGTGGTCGGCAACTTCACCGGCTTCCAGATCTATGACGTGTCCAACAGGACAGCACCCCGCCTGCGCACGGCGGTGATGTGTCCGGGTGGTCAGGGTGACGTGTCCGTCTACGGCAATCTGCTGTTCATGTCGGTGGAAATGCCGAATGGCCGCGTGGACTGCGGGTCGCAGAACATCACCAAGGCCGCCGACCGTTTTCTCGGTGTGCGCATCTTCGACATCAGCAACATCGACAGCCCGAAGCAGATCGCGGCAGTGCAGACCTGCCGCGGCTCGCACACGCATACACTGGTGACCGACCCCAACGACCGCGCGAACATCTATGTATATGTATCCGGCACCAGCGGCGTGCGCCCCGCGGCAGAACTCGCTGGTTGCAGTGGCGGTGCGCCGGACGCGAACCCGAACACGGCACTGTTCCGTATCGAAGTGATTCGCGTACCGCTCGCAGCACCGCAGGATGCCCGGGTGATTGCATCGCCGCGCATCTTCGCGAATGCACAGACCGGCGCGATTGCTGGTCTCTGGCAGGGCGGGGCACACGGCGAAGGCACACAGTCGACGTCACAGACCAATCAGTGCCACGACATTACCGCGTATCCGGAAATCGGTCTCGCGGCCGGTGCATGCTCCGGCAATGGCATCCTCCTCGACATCCGAAACCCCGCCGACCCGGTGCGCGTCGCGGAAGTCATGGACCCCAACTTCGCGTACTGGCACTCCGCGACGTTCAACAATGACGGTACGAAAGTAATCTTCACCGACGAGTGGGGCGGCGGTACCTCCGCACGCTGCCGCGAGAGCGATCCGAAGCTGTGGGGTGCAGACGCGATCTACACGCTCGACAGCCTTCACAAGCTCACGCCGGCGGGCTTCTACAAGCTGCCCGCCGCGCAGTCGGATGCCGAGAACTGCGTCGCACACAATGGCTCGCTGATTCCCGTGCCGGGCCGTGACATCATGGCACAGGCATGGTACCAGGGTGGCATCTCCATTTTTGACTTCACGGATCCAGCGAATGTACGCGAGATCGCATACTTCGACCGCGGCCCCGTCGCCGGATCCCTGCAGCTCGCAGGTTTCTGGTCGTCCTACTGGTACAATGGATATCTGTATGGCACCGAGATCGCCCGCGGTGTCGACATCTTCAAGCTCACATCGAGTGAGTGGCTCACGCAGAATGAGATCGACGCCGCGAGCCTGGTGCAGAACACCGAGCTCAACCCGCAGCACCAGGTCCGCATGAAGTGGCCGACCAGCTATAGCGTCGCGAAGTCGTACGTGGATCAGCTTGCCCGCAGCGCGTCCGTCGGACCGAAGGTCGCCGAAGAGATCATGGAAGACCTGGATGAAGCGCAGAAGGGCAATGCGCAGGTACGCCAGCGCGAGCTCGAACAGGCCACGGAGAAAGTCGCGAAAATCGTGGGCGGTACGCACTCTGCTGCGGATGC
>JBBSJG010000123.1:0-9947 GCA_038257485.1 Longimicrobiales bacterium
AAGCCACCGTCGTACCCACCAAAGCAGGTCGCGGGCAATGAAGCATCGGAATGCATAAACCTCCAAAGCCACGGGCGCGGCTTCACCGTCACGTAGGTCGACGCGACCCTCGGGATTTGAGTAGAGTAGGCCGCCGTGACCTTCATAGTGCCACGATCTTCATCACCGCTGCATCGGCCGCACAGCGCCGGTACCATGGATCGCCAGCCCCACACTCACCACCGGCACCCGAACACTTACTTCCTGAAGCCCGAGCCGCACCGCCGTTGGATCCGTGCGACGACCACGACCGATCAGCCAGCCAACCGACGACGATACCGAAAACGGACCGGCGGACGCTTCCAGCCCGACGCCTGGTGTATGCGCGAGAAGCCATGTGCCGTCGGGTTTGCCGCGGTGATAGTAGACGCCCGTACTGAGCAGCACGCGGACCGCGTCGATGACACGTATATCCGATCGCCCGTCGATGCGGAAGTCACGGCCTTCCGCACGCGCGATGGTCGCGCGACCACCGACGCCGAATGGTATCCGGCCGTCCTGATTCCACCCTACAAATCCTTCGCCGTACAAATGCGAGATGCCCGTCACGCCGAGGCCGAACTCGTAGGCGCGTGGTGAGTTCGCATCCCGGATCCCCTTTCGAACGCTGACGTCGAGCGTACTGACGCTGCGCGAACACGGCGCGCAGTCGTCCAGCTGACCGCCCGTCCACATGTAGCTCGCATCGTCGCCCATGTCGGCCGTGTGCGTCCACTGTCCCGACACTGCAAAACCGTTCTTCACCTGCGCCGATCGCACATTGGTAAAGCTCGCGCAGCCGGTCGAGAACGCGATTGCGGCGAGGAAGGAAAGCGAGCGGGCCGTACTCGAGCTCAGCATGGGTGAGGCTTGGTCATTGCGAGTCGCCTGTGATGCGTGCGGATGAGCAGATCACCCGCACGGCCGACCATTAATGATGCACTGCCTCCACCGCGGACACGTCAGTCTGCTGCAGAATTCGTTCCTGGAGAATGCGACATGGCCCGACAGTGTGGCACCGTGCTGCAGAACGAGGATCTTCAGAAGATCGGGATGTACAGACATTGTGATGGTCAATGAGTCAGCAGGAAACCGAACCCAGCGTCCCCGACCGGTATTGCGCGCTGCGACGCGCATTTCCGCGTTACCCACACGGTCTGCATCACTCGGTGAGAGCACCAGGACGACGCTCCGTAGGGCGCACTGTCAGCAGAGGTCACATAGCAGGAGGGTCGCGCGCCGGAGCTGATAACGGCGCATGCAGAGAACGAAACGAGGAGACAAACAAAAACAGATCTCATCCGTCTACTGTTCCCGCCTTTCCGTACCGTCGCGCTCTTCGTGTGAAACCGCCGACTGAACGCGACGAAAGTTGTTCTACACCGTAGTCGTCGGCCCCATCCAGCTCGACATCGGATCCACAACCTGTGACAGCGGCTCCAGGTATGCCATCGCATCCACCAGTCGCTGTTCGTAGATCGCCTTCTTGTCCGCCGCCATGTTGTCGCGGAAGTAGCTGCTCGTCATCACGTCGCCTGCGGCGCCGTTGTGTGCATCGACGATCTCGAGCAGGAAAAACGTCGATGCACCGGCATCCATGGTGTTGATCACACGGCAGTCATACGCCACCAGCGAGTCGTCGAGCAGCGGGACACCCGTCGTGCGCGTGTGTGTGGCGAGTGTGGAAAGCTTGTCGACATCGCGGCCGCTCTGCAGGCCGAGATGCCAGATGAGATCCCACTGGTCGACGCGCAGCAGGTGGATGCCAACGACACCGCTCGACATCACGAGGTCATGCGTGAAGTTCGTCTTCGAGACATAGACCGAAATACGGGGATAGGACGGCACCAGCGAAGCCCGCTGCGCACTGTTCGAGATCATCCCGTTCGTGCGGCCATTCGCTGCAGATGTCAATGCAACGACCGGCAGTGTCAGATGGCGCAGTTGCGGATAGTGCGTCTCCGCAACCGCGTCCAGCTTGCTCGCCATGGCGATCAGTCCAGCAGGCGGAGCGGCATCACCAGGCACAGGTAGTCACTCACTTCACCGCCGTTGCGCGATGCGGGCTCGATCGTCGCCGCGCGTTCCGGTGCCTTGAACGTGATCTTCACATCCTCGCCCGGCATGTAGCGCAGCACTTCGAGCAGATAGCTCGCATTGAATCCGATGTCGAGCTGCTCGCCACTGTAATCCACTTCGAGATCTTCGTGCGCTTCACCGAGGTCCGGTGTTTCTACCGAGAAGCGAAGTGTATTCGACGTGAAGCTCAACCGCACACGATGCGTCTGGTCGCTTGCGACAACCGCCATGCGACGCAGTGCCTGCGCCAGCGTGTTCTTGTCGGCGATCGCATACTTGTCGTTGTCCTTCGGGATCACCTGCTCGTAGTTCGGATACGGACCTTCGATGAGACGCGTGAAGACCTGCGTGCCTTCCTTGCGGAAGCCGATGTGGTTCTCGCTGCGCGCAACCTCGACCTCGTCATCCGCACTGAACAAACGTTCGACCTGGGCGAGTGCCTTCGGCGGGACAATCAGGTCGGCACGCGGTGCACCCGGTGCATCGACACTCACACCCATGCGCGCCAGGCGATGGCCGTTCGTCGCGACCATGCGCATCGCATCATCGCCGAGCTGCCACAGCACGCCGTTCAGGATCGGACGACTTTCCTCCGTCGACACCGCAAAGCTCGTTTGCTTGATCAGCTCGTGCAGCACCTTGCCCTGGATCTTCCAGCTGCTGCCGAAGTCCACGGCCGGGAACGTCGGGAACTCGTCGCGCGGCATGCCGTTCAGCTTGAACGACGCACGGCCGCACGTGATCTCGAGACGGTCGCCCTTCGTGTTCATCCGCACGGGATGCTCCGGCAATTCGCGCGCAAGCTCCTGGAGCTTCTTCGCGGGAATCGTCAGGGCGCCGGGCTCTTCGACTTCCGCCGGGACCGTTACGCTTACGGCAATGTCGAGATCTGTGCCGCTCATGGCAACGCTGTTCTCGCCTGCCTCGATGAGGATGTTCGACAGCACCGGCAGCGTCGTGCGCGTTGGAATGCTCGCGCTCACCGCTGCCAGACCCTGCTGCAGATTTTCCCGTGTGATCTTGAATTTCATGAACCCCTCACCTGATGCGATCTGATGCCTGCCAGAGCGTGCAACTCCGAGTTCCCCACACCGTACTACGTACTACTTATACAGATATTATAAATCAGTAGTAGTAGTAGAGGGTGTGGATTCGTGGACAACCCCCGCGCGCTGTCGTATTGCTCTACTACTGCCTGACTTTTCCATACTTTGTTCGATGTGGGAACCATGTGCATGACTCACCGGGTTACGCACACAACCCACATTTCCAGCCGATTCCCGAATTTCCTGTGGAGATCCGTCTGTCGCTCCACAGTCTTTCCACATCGTTGTCCTCAGCCGCCCAGGACCCCGCGCAGCCGCTCGACGCGAGCATGAACTGCGTCATCCGCGGCCAGGTCTTCCTCGACCTTGTTGATCGAGTGGATCACCGTCGAATGGTCCCGGCCGCCGAACAGGTTGCCCACCTCGACCAATGAAAGATCGAGCAGCTCACGGATCAAGTACATGGCAACTTGACGCGGAACTGTGAGTTCTTTCGTCCGCTTCTTGGACGACAGGCCCTCCACCGAGGTCCCCCACTCTTCCGCGACCTTCTGACGGATCACCGCCGGCGTCAGCTCCGTGAGCGGCGCCTCCGTGAGCACGCCACCCAGCGCTTCCCTCGCCAGCTCCGTGGTCACCGGCTTCCGCGTGAGCGACGAGTAGGCCAGCAGCTTGATGACCGCGCCCTCCAACTCCCGCACGTTCGAACGGCAGTTGCGGGCGATGAAGTCCAGGACCTCGTCGTCCAGCGACAGCTGGTCGTCTTCCGCCTTCTTCCGCAGGATCGCGACCCGCGTCTCGAAGTCCGGCGGCTTGATGTCCGTCACCAGGCCCCACTCGAAGCGCGACACCAGCCGCTCCTCGAGACCCGGAATCTCTTTCGGCGGACGATCGCTCGTCATCACGATCTGACTCTGCGCGTCGTGAAGGGCATTGAACGTATGGAAGAACTCTTCCTGCGTCCGCTCCTTCTCGCCGAGGAAGTGGATGTCGTCAATCAGCAACAGATCGATATCGCGATAGCGACGGCGGAACTCTGCATTCGTACCGCCCTGGATGGCAGCGATCATGTCGTTCGTGAAACGCTCGCTCGACACGTAGGCCACGCGCTTCGACGGTTCACGCTCCAGCAGCACATGCCCGATCGCGTGCATCAGGTGCGTCTTGCCCAGGCCGACACCACCATAGATGAAGAGCGGATTGTACATGCGCGCGGGCGCTTCCGCCACGGCGCGGCACGCTGCCGCCGACAGCTGATTGTTGTTGCCCACCACGAAGCGGTCGAACGTGTAGCGCTCATTCAGCGGCGCTCCCACCATGCCGCCAGGCAGTGCATGCGATGTCGACGCCGTCACTTCGACCGGTGACGTGCGCGCATCCTGCGGCGCCTGCGGCAGGCGACGGGGTGCGGACGCATCACGCGGTTGGAACTGGAACGAGATCGTGAGCGGGCGGCCGAACACCTGTCGCGCGACGTCACTCAACAACGCACCGTATTTGTCTTCGATCCATTCCGCGGCGAAGTCGCTCCCCGCCGACACTGCCAGCAGATCCTGCGACAGCGCCAACGGTTGCGTGGCCTCGAGCCAGATGCGGAAGGTATGCTCCGGAAGTTCGGGTCGCGCGCGTTCCAGAATACGCGACCATGCCTCCGCGGCAGTCAGTTCCATCGTGTCCATTGTTGGGCGGGGATTTAGCACAAGGCGGGAACGATGGCCCCGGAGTGTGGATAATGCAAGGCGCGGCCTTGCAGGGAAAAGGGAAATGAGAAATGGGAAATAGGCTGGACGGCTGGAGGGGATTGAGGGTCGGGAGGGGGTGGGTCCCTACCCCGCCATCCCTTTGGCCCATCCACCCCTCCGCCCCCCAGCCCATTTCCCATTTCCCTTTTCCCTGCGGCCACCACCCCGCCGCCGCCGGGGTCTTCCATTCGGCCGCCGCCCCCGCTACTTTGCGAGTCTTTGTTATACCAGACCGGAGTAGTGAAATGGGCATGCCGACCTATCGGCCACACAACCGCAAGCGGAAAAACAAGCATGGTTTCCGCGCGCGTATGGCCACCAAAGCTGGACGTATGGTGCTAAACGCCCGCCGCAGGCAGGGTCGCAAGCGCCTCGTAGTTACTGTCGGGAAGAAGAACAGCTAGCGCGAGTGGGCGCGGAGACGCCGGACGGCCGGAACCGGTTGCCGAGAACAAGGCGCCTGTCCCGGGGACCGGATATCCTCGCGGTACTCAGGCGGGGGAAAAGGAGCGGGACGGCCCATCTGGACGTCTACCACTCCTCTTCCCCCGTTTCGCATATACGGGTCGGCTGGATCGTGCCCAAGGTCGGGCACAACTCCGTCGAACGGAACCTCGTCAAGCGACGGATCAAAGAAATCCTGCGCCAGGACGTGGCTCCACGCCTGGCCAGCCACCAGCTCAACCTGGACGTTCTGGTCCGGGCGAAACGAAACACCTATGGTGTCGCGTATGGTGATCTGAGGGCGGAGCTCATGGGCTGGACGGACAGTATATGCTCTCGCGCGTCCTGATCGGGGTCATCAGATTCTACCAGCGGTGGATGTCACCACTGCTGCCGCCGGCGTGCCGGTTCACGCCGACATGCTCGGAATACGCGCTCCAGGCCATTCGTGACCGGGGTGTCAGGACGGGAGGTTTCCTCGCGCTTCGCAGACTCGCGCGGTGTCATCCCTGGGGGGGCAGTGGATATGACCCTGTCCCCTCCATCGAGCCCAATGCAGCCGCCCCCACGCGGCCTTTGAAAGAAATAGAGTGATGGACAGCGGACGTTTCATTCTGGCGGTCGTACTCATGATCGCCGTGATGCTGGTCACCAACATCCTGTTCCCGAGCCGACCGCGCTCCCCGATCGGCGTCCTGGCCGACTCGGTCCGCATCGACTCCATGCGCGCGGACAGCGTTCGCCGCGCCGCCGCCGCAACCGGAATCGCCGACACGTCGACCGCCGGGACGACCGCCAATGCTGCGATCCCCGCAACCGGGCCAGCCGGCGTCAATGGCGCGCCCCTGCCGGGTCAGCCGGGCGCCGCGGCAGCCGCGCCCGCCGTCGCATGCGACACCGTCTTTGCCGTTTCCGACTCGCTCTATCGCTACGGCTTCAGCACCTGCGGCGGTTCGCTGGTGGTCGCCGAAATGACGAAGCACGAGTCGTTCGCGGCGGGCCAGACCGATCAGCGCGTCGATCTCGCGCGCCTGGACGGCAAGCCGCTCATCTCCTATCGCCTCACCGTCGGTGACCGACAGATCGACGTTTCGAAGCTGCACTTCACGCCGACGCCGCCCGCCGACTTCAAGGTCGCGCTCGACGGCGCGCAGCAGCTCAAGCTTGTGCATGGCGACAGCGCTGCGGGCTTCGAGATGGAGATCGAGTACAACCTGTCCCCGACCACGTACCTCATCGACACGCATGCACGCGTGCGCGGCATCGGCGCTCAGCCCGCCAAGCTGCTCATCGCCATGGGGCCGAACCTGGCCCAGTCCGAAGTCGATTCGGCCGACGACGCACGCCATCGCAAGTACGTGCTCAACAGCACAGAGGACGGTCTGCGCGACGTTGCACTCTCCAAGGTCGAAGCGGCGACGATCGAGAACGGGCCGTTCAACTGGGTCGCACTGCGCAGCAAGTATTTCGTGAGCGGCCTGCTCGCGAGCACCACTAATCGCATGCCGTTCGGCGGTGTCATCGCCACACCCGTTCCGGGCAAAGGCGCCGATCTCGTCGCGACACTGCTGCCGGGAAATAGCGGCGACTTCGCGTTCAGCATCTTCGTCGGTCCGCAGGAGCCGAAACAGCTCGAGGCACTCGGCTACGGATTCAAGGATGTGAACCCGTTCGGGTGGCGCTGGGCTCGCCCCATTCTGCGTCCCGTCGGTCACGCGATCGCCGCACTGCTTTACGGCATCCACGATGTGCTCGGCGTCAGCTACGGCTGGGTGCTGATCATCTTCGGTGTGCTCATCCGCGTCCTGCTCTGGCCGCTCAATGCCAAGGCGATGCGCTCGCAGATGAAAAACATGGAGATGCAGCCGCGCATCAAGGACATTCAGGCGCGCTACAAGAAAGAGCCGGAAAAGCTGCAGAAGGAAATGCTCAAGCTGTACAAGGAAGAGGGATTCAACCCGATGGGCGGCTGCATGCCGTCGCTCATTCCGTTCCCGATCCTGATCACATTGTACTTCGTGTTCGCGAATGCCATTGCGTTCCGCGGCGTCGAGTTCCTGTGGATGTCCGACCTGTCACGCGCGGATCCGCTCTACATCCTGCCCGTCCTGCTCGGCGCCAGCATGTTCGTGCTCCAGTGGTTCAGCATGAAGGGCGCGACCGGTGAGCAGAGCCAGCAGATGAAGATCATGATGTATACGATGCCGCCGTTCATGACCTTCATCTTCCTGAAGTTCGCGGCCGGTCTCAATCTGTATTATGCGACGATGAACCTCGCGTCCATTCCGCAGCAGATGCTTTACTTGCGCGAACGCGACCGGAAGAAGCGCGAAAAAGAACTCAACGTTCACTGAACGTGTAGATCGTCACTGCCGCGCCGTCACCACCGATGGCGCGGTAGAAGTCCAGGGCATGCATGTCTTCGTTGTCCGCCGCGACGAAGACGTCCGTGATCCCGATGTCCGCCGCGGCATCCCGCAGTGCCCCGACCAACCCCGCACCGATACCACGCCGCCGCCAGTCCGCGTGCACCGCAATGTCATAGAAGAACAATTCTGACGACGGCGTTCGGGTCATCGGCAGCACGTGAGCCGTCACCCCGCCGACTTCGAATGCATCCGCCATCAATGCAAATACCGTCCTCGCCGTTTCGCCGTCGCCGGCAACCAATCTTCTGTATGTCATGTCACACCAGCTGGCCGAAAAGAAGAATGATGTAGGCGCCGATGAATACGACCGACATGTACGCCAACACATGGTGATACGTCTCGTTCGCAGTCACGATCGCCGAGATCGATGCCGCGAACAGTGCGGCATGGAACGAGAGGTTGAGCGCATCCGGTAGCGCGCTATTCACGATGATGTCCTTGAACACACTCACGATGAGAAGCCCTGCGAGCAGGCCAAAGAACGAACGCCGCTGCAGCATGTAGTTGGCGCGCAGGTTCTTCTCCGGCGCAGTCGGGCTCGGCAGCACCAGCGTCGTCAGCAGATACAGGATGATCGGCTGAAGCAGTACGACGACAAACTGGATGAACAGCCATCCGGTGTGATCGCGCAGCGCGAACATCGACCACCACGTTTGAATGTGGATGATCAGCAGCGCCGCCGCCCAGCAGATCGACGGTGCGTATGCTTCGAACAGCGTCCGCTGCTCGAGCCAGCGACCGAATGCACCCAGCAGTTGCGTGATGCCCAGCCCCAGAACGATCGAGATGAGGACGGCGAGGTAGTTGAACTCATCCATCGATCTGCCGCCGCACTTCGAATGGAATCGGTAACGCATCAGTGCCGACGTCGACCACATGCACGTGCTCGACCTTCGCGTGCGGAGGGCCTCGCCGCACCTTCTGCTCAAGAGCAGCCATCGGCTCGGCGTCTCCTTCCGCTTCGAGCTCCACGGAGCCGTCCGCCAGGTTCCGGATCCAGCCGCCCACGCCCATTGTGCGCGCACCGCGAGCCACCCATTGCCGGAATCCGACCCCCTGCACCATTCCTTCAACCACCCAATGCTGCCGCATACCTTCAATACCGTATAAAAACCGAACAAACACAAGAAGCGGGCTGTCGTTGCATGTCTATGTGGGACACGTGACATTATAGGATAATCGCAACATCATGTCAGGATATGTCCAGGAGACGCCCATGCGCCATTCCGTTGCAGCCACAATCGCCGTTTGCACTCTCATTACCAGCATCGTCGCCGCCTGCGGCGACAACACCGGCCCGGGAGAGGATGCCCTTCCGGTTGCTCTCGTGGGCACATGGTCTGCCACGCCAGCCTGCTCCCCGACCTGCAGCTTCACGCTGCGGCTTGTGGCGGACACCACGAAGAAGCTCGACCTCGTGGCGTCCACGAACGTATCGGTCCACCTGGCGCTCACTGCCGCAGGCGTCGCCAACCTTTCCTTCGCTGGCCTCTCCGTCCCCGGCACTGCGCGCATCGAAGGGAACACTCTCTACCTCTCCGGGGCTGGCTCCGTCGACACCGTGGATTACGCAGTGAGTGGCAACACCCTCAACCTCTCCTTCCGGTCTCCCCTGCTATTCGCCGACCTCACCGGCGATGGCGGCACGGATGCCACGTATGCCCGAGGCGTCCTGAAGAAGTGATGTTTCACGTGAAACGTGCTTGGCGAGGCCAATGAACAACGGATTTTCACTCTAAGTGCGCGAAGGTTGAGGGAAGGAACGGCAACGGCATTACAAATTCGACTGGCAGGTTCACACGAAGATCGCAAAGGTACGGAAGAACGGCTTTAATTCTGCTCAACTTGGCGTGCTTCGCGTGAAATCCGTTCTTCTTTCCGCACCTTAGCGCCCTTCGTGTGAAGATCGTCACAAAGGCCGGGCGCACTCGGGTATCAACATTTCGCCACTCGCCTTTCGCCTTTCGCCATTCGCCCTTCGCCATTCGCCATTCGCCATTCGCCCTTCCCCACCAAACGCGCAGCGTTTCACGTGAAACACTCGCTTCCCGCCCCGTTTCCCTTACATTAAGCCTCAACATCACCTCGGCCCTCAAGGTGCCCCCAAAATGTCGCGCGTAATCGCTATTGCAAACCAGAAGGGCGGCGTCGGCAAAACGACCACCGCCATCAACCTCGGTGCTGGCCTC
>JBBSJG010000124.1:0-9823 GCA_038257485.1 Longimicrobiales bacterium
CTGGAACTGCATCAACCAGTCGTTCTGTGAACCGCCCCCGTCGACCGTGAGTTTTTCCGCGCTGACACCTGCGTCCTTCTCCATCGCGCGCAACACGTCTGCCGTGCCGTATGCCATCGCTTCGAGTGCTGCGCGCGCGAAGTGCGCCTGTGTCGTGCCGCGCGTGATGCCGGTGATCATGCCTCGCGCGTCCGGTTCCCAGTGGGGCGCACCGAGGCCGACAAACGCCGGGACAAAGTACACGCCGTCATTCGATTCGAGGCTCTGCGCCAGTTGCTGCGTGTCACTCGCCTGTTCGATGATACCGAGTCCGTCGCGCAGCCACTGCACTGCGGCACCCGCGATAAAGATGGCGCCCTCGAGTGCGTAGGCAGGCTCGCCGCGTGGCCCGCACGCCACAGTCGTGAGCAGGCCGGACTTCGACGCGACGCGCTCATGCCCAGTGTGCAGCAGCAGGAATGCGCCCGTGCCGTATGTGTTCTTGCCTTCGCCCTTGTGGCAGCAACCCTGCCCGAACAGCGCGGCCTGCTGGTCACCGGCGATGCCAGAGATGAGAACGGGCGCACCAAACAGCTCGGCGCTCGCTTCGCCGTACACCTCGCTCGACGGCCGCACATTCGGCAGCAGTGCGCGTGGCACATTGAAGAGCTTGAGCAGATCTTCATCCCAATCCAGTGTATCGATGTTGTAGAGCATGGTGCGAGATGCATTCGTCGGATCCGTTACGTGTTGCGTACCACCGGTGAGGTTCCACACCAGCCAGCTGTCGATGGTGCCGAACGCCAGCTCGCCTGCGTCGGCGCGTTGCCGGAGACCGGATACGTGGTCGAGCAGCCACTCGAGCTTGGTCGCAGAGAAGTACGGATCGAGGACGAGGCCCGTGCGCGCGCGGACCCACTCTTCCTTGCCCGCCTGCTTCAGCTCGCGGCACCGGCCGGCGGTGCGGCGATCCTGCCATACGATTGCACGACTGACGGGTTCGCCGGTCTTCCGATCCCAGACGACGATGGTCTCGCGCTGGTTGGTGATCCCGATTGTCGAAAGCTCCATCGCCGGTTCCGTCAGCCTGGCCTGTTCCACTGCCGCCTGCGCTACACGCAGTGATGTCGTCCAGATCTCGACCGCGTCGTGCTCGACCCAGCCGGGCTGCGGGAAATACTGTGTGAACTCGGAGTATGCCCGTCCGAGAACGCGACACGTGTCATCCAGTACCAGACATGTCGTGCCCGTTGTCCCCTGGTCGATTGCAAGCACTGCCTTCATTGCGCCCGTTCCTCGTTGGTAGTGGCTCGCGCGAGGCGGCCGAAGTCATACGTCCAACCGTGCTGACCGAGCAGATCGACGAACCGTACAATCGGGAACCCCATGACGGCAAAGAAGTCGCCGGAAATTCGTTCGACGATCGTCGCACCGAAGCCCTGGATCCCGTAGCCGCCCGCCTTGTCCAACGGTTCGCCCGTAGCCATGTAGGCGCGGGCGGTTTGCTCGTCGAACACGCGAAACGTTACCGCAACGCGTTCAACCGTTGAATGCGTCACGCCGTTCGCCGTAACAGCGACGCCTGTCGCCACTTCGTGCACGCGGCCCTGCAAACGCATCAGCATGGCGACACCGTCATCGAAGTCGGCTGGCTTGCCGAGTACGTCGCCATCGACGACAACGACCGTATCGCTGCCGATCACGATCGCGTCACGTCGCATTCCTGCGACCTTCTCCGCCTTCTCTCTCGCCAGTCGTTCCGCGTGCGCGCCCGGCTCCTCCCCCGGAAGGTACGTCTCGTCGATATCGGCGGGGCTCACATCGAACGTGAGCCCCATCATTCCAAGCAGCTGCGAGCGACGGGGAGATTGCGATGCGAGCACGAGCACGGGCACCATCGTCAGCGTTCCAGGATCAGGGTAACGGGTCCGTCATTCACGAGGTCGACCTCCATCATTGCACCAAACTCGCCCGTTTCCACCTGCAGTCCGACGTCTGCACGCAGCAGCGCGACAAACCGTTCGTACAATGGGATTGCGATGTCCGGCGGCGCTGCATCGATGAAGCTGGGTCGCCTTCCCTTTCGTGCATCCCCGTACAGTGTGAACTGGCTGACGACCAGCACCCCGCCGCCTACATCCTGCAGCCCCAGGTTCATCTTCCCTTCAGCGTCGGCGAACAGTCGCAGCGACAGAATCTTGTCCGCCATCCACGACAGTGTCTCGTGTGTATCGTCGCGACGGAAACCGACGAGGAGGACGAAACCCGCGCCAATACGGCCCGTGGCAGCGCCGCGGATTCTGACCTCGGCGCGCGAGACTCTCTGCAGGACAGTACGCATGGAGGGGACGGTAGCGATTTCAGGCGGCCATGACAACGTGCGAGATGCCTGGGAGGCGTTAGCGGGCCGTGGCACACCCGCGCACCGCATTGCGCGACGCGGTCGCGTGAGGGAACAGGTTGGCGGCGGCACGGGCGTGCGCACATCGCTCGCCGCGGGACAGGCCGCGGCCAGTGCGGGCGAGCAGCATGTGAGCGCGGTAGCTGCCCGGGTCGAGCCGCGAGGTCCAGACAAGGCTGGCCGTGCGGCGTGGCGAATACAGCGACATCCCCACCGCCTGCAGAATGCTGCGCACCGTCCCGAGCAGGCATAACAGGACGAGGGCGGAGACGACCACGGTGCGAGCCCGCGATCCGAGCACCGGGTTCGCCGACGGGGAATGACCAGACGCGCGCATGGCCCTCGCGGCCAGGAAGACCGCCACGCTCGATACACTGATGGCGAGCGACCGCATCGCGACCCAGTGGTTCGTCGCGAACACCGACGAGATCACGCCCAGCGCGAGGAACGCCACCAGCATGAGGTCGGTCCGCGACCACGTCATGCGACGCAGTGACGGGACCAGCGCGATCATGGCGACCAGCGCTGTGACGTGAAGCGCGATTTCCTTGGGTACGAAGTAGCGATCGAGCTCGAAGACCTTCAGCGTGGAAGCGGCAACGACGACTGCGATCGCACCCGCCTGGAGCGTGCGAATGGCGACAGTCTCGGCGCGGCCCGTCACGGTCAGTCCTCGCGTGCCGTGACGCGTCGTTCCGTGTCGTCGCGACCGCCCAGGAACTCGCCGATCGACGCCAGCGATTCGATGTGGTCGCACAGGATCTTCAGAGCAGCCAGCATGGGAACGGCCATGAACGCGCCGGGCAGGCCCCAGATGGTGAACCAGAACGCCAACCCGATGAAGAGCGCGACGGGATTCAGCGACAGACGGTTTCCCATGACCATCGGCATGATGAGGTTGCCCTGCACGAGATTGATCAGCAGAAAGCTCGCCGGCACCAACAGCGCGTGACCGGGCGTGTCGAATGTCACGAGCGCCGCAACCGCCATGAGCATCATGATGATGAGTGCGCCGATGTACGGTATGAACTCGAATGCAAGGACCAGTGCGCCCCAGAGGAACGGGCTCGGCATGCCCCAGAGGTACATCACGATCGTCACCACGACCGCCTCTCCCATGTTCACCAGGAACGTGGTCACGAGGTAGTTCGAGATCGACGCCTCGGTCTCCCGCGCAATCTGCACTGCCTTCTTCTTGTCACCGAGGTTCGGCAGCACCTTCACCATCTTCTGCAGAAACAGGTCGCCGCCAGCCAGCAGGAAATAGAGCAGGATCAAGACCTGGAAGATGCCGCCGACAAGCGACTTCGTTGTGCCGAACGCCCGCGAGAGCACACTCGGGCCCTGTACAACGACTTGCGTCGGTTTCGTTTCGCCGTCGGGTCCGGTCGTGGTCGTTGCCGCCGCCGCGCTCGCGACTTCCTGCGCGGTCCTGCTGGCGGTCTGCAGCGGCTTGATCATCTGGCGGATCTCCTGCTGCGCCGTCTTGAATGTGGCCGGTGCATCTGCGGCCCATCGTTTGACGGGCCCGGTCAGCTCGTACGCCGCGACGGCGAAGATCCCCAGCATCCCCAGAACGATGAGGCCTGCGCCGATGGGTGGCGGGATGCGGAACCGCGCGAGTGTTCGAACGAGCGGGCTGAGCAGAAAATTGAGCAAAATCGCGAACGCGATGGGCAGGAGGAACTCGCGCCCGACCTTCGCCGCATAGATCAGTGCGAGAATCGCGACGATCGTCATACTGATAGCCAACACCCGCCCCGAGTCGAACGCGGCGGCCGTCTTGCTTACATCAGGTGCCGGGTCCACCTCGCGCGCGTCGATTATTCGACCGTGACCGACTTCGCGAGATTGCGCGGCATGTCGACGTTACAGCCGCGCATGACGGCGATGTGATACGCGAACAGCTGCAGCGGAATCGTCGTGAGAATCGGTGTGAGCATGTCGATGGTTTCCGGCACCAGGATGAGGTGATCCACCATCCCCGCCAGGTCGGGGTTTCCGTCTGTTGCCACCGCGATGATCCGGCCGCCCCGTGCTTTCACTTCCTGAATATTCGACAACACCTTGTTGTAGATCGCGTCGTGCGGTGCAATGATCACGACGGGCATGTTCTCATCGATCAGCGCGATCGGACCGTGCTTCATTTCCGCAGCGGGCAACCCCTCCGCGTGGATGTAGCTGATTTCCTTGAGCTTGAGTGCGCCCTCGAGCGCAGTCGGGAAGTTGTAGCCACGCCCGAGATACAATGCATTCGTCGCACTCTTGTAGGTACGCGCGAGCTCGCGAACCGCATCATTGAGTTCGAGCACCCGCTCCACCTTCTCGGGCAGCAGCTGCAGCTCTTGCAGGATCTTGCGACCCTGGTCAGCCGTCAGATTGCCACGCAGCCTTGCCATGCGCACCGTGAATAGCGTCAGCGCCACGACCTGGCTCGTAAACGCCTTCGTCGACGCGACGCCGATCTCCGGGCCCGCGTGGAGATAGATGCCGCCGTCCGCTTCGCGCGCGATTGTCGAACCTACGACATTGACGATGCCGAGAACCTTTGCGCCCTTCTCGCGTGCGTGGCGCATCGCAGCCAGTGTATCCGCCGTCTCGCCGGACTGACTGATCACCAGCACCAGCGTCTTGTCATCCACGATCGGGCTGCGATAGCGGAACTCCGATGCGTACTCGACATCGACCGGGATCCGGCACAACTCCTCAAGCATGTACTCGCCAATGATTCCCGAATGCCACGACGTGCCGCACGCCAGGATCACAATGCGGTTCATCGCCGCCAACTCGTCATCCTCGAGATTCAGCCCGCCGAACTTGACCGTGCCGTCATCCTCCAGGATGCGGCCGCGCATCGCATTCAACAGCGTCTGCGGCTGCTCGAAGATCTCCTTCAGCATGAAATGCTCGTGGCCCGATTTCTCGATTGCATCGAGATTCCACGCGATCTGCTTCACTTCCTTGCTCACCGCAACACCCTTCACCGACATGGTCTCGCAACCCTGCGGTGTGAGCACGGCCATCTCACCGTCATCCAGATAAATCACGCTACGCGTCTGCGCCAGCACGGCCGCTACATCGCTCGCGACGTAGTACTCGCCCTCCTCGCCGATTCCCAGCAGCAGCGGACTTCCCTGCCTCGCCGCCACGATCTTGCGCGGCTCATGACTGCTCATGATCGCCAACCCATACGCGCCCTCGACCTGACGCAGCGCCTCACGAACCGCCTCCTCGAGATTGCCCGTGTACGCTTCCTCGATCAGGTGCGCGATCACTTCCGTGTCGGTCTCGCTCGTGAACGTGTGACCGAGCGTCTGCAGCTTCTTCCGCAGCGTCGTCGCATTCTCGATGATCCCGTTGTGGACGACGGCGAAATCACCGTTGCAGCTGATGTGCGGGTGCGCATTGGCGACTGTCGGGGCGCCATGGGTGGCCCACCGCGTGTGCGCGATGCCGATGCTGGAATCCGGGCGGCCACCATTGCCGTCCATCTCCTTCTCGAGCTCGACAATGCGGCCAACCGCCTTATGCGTCTCCAGCGCCTCGTCCGTAATTACGGTGAGACCCGACGAATCATAGCCGCGGTACTCCAGCCGCTTCAGGCCTTCGAGCAGAAGAGGCACTGCCTCGCGATTCCCGATGTATCCTACAATGCCGCACATATCTGGTCGTTCCTCCGAACCGTGTTGTTGTAGACGAATGGCTCTCGCCGGTGCAAAACATCTGCCGCAGCGGTGCGCGTGTATTTACGCCGGCGGCGTGGAAGACGCCAGCGCCTGTCGAGCCTGATCGACCAATGCCCTCGCCTCGGCCTCCGTGGGCGCCTCGGCGATGATCCGCAAGATGGGTTCGGTGCCTGAGGCGCGCAGATGCAGCCAGCGGCGTTCCTTCGGCCAGGCGAGTCGCAGCCCGTCCTGTCGGTCTGCGTCCGGGGCGTCGAGCCCGGCTTCGAGGGCCGCGTAGGCGCTCTCCAGAGACCCCGCGTCCCGGGGCAATTTGTCCTTGACGATCGTATACACCGGGTGTGCCGCAACGATTTCCGAGAGCGGCTTCTCGAGCTCGAGCATCAACTGGAGGACGAGCGCAGCGGCGACGGCGGCGTCCCGGGTGTGATGGACGTCGGGCAGGATCACGCCGCCGTTCCCCTCGCCACCGATCACGGCGCCTTCGCGCTGCATGGCACGCGCGACATTGATCTCGCCCACGGCCGCACGGCGGAGGGAAACGCCCGCAGCGGCAGCGACGTCCTCCATGATCCGGCTGGTCGAAAGGTTGGTGACGACGGGGCCCTTGCTGTGCCGGAGAACGAGCTGGGCGGCGAGCGCGAGGGTGAAGTCCTCGCCGATCGCCTTGCCGTTGTTGCTGACGAGGGCCAGCCGGTCGCTGTCCGGGTCCGTCGCCATGCCGATGTCGGCGCCGCTGTCCCGCACGGCCTGCTCGAGCTCGCCCAGATTTTCCGCCACCGGCTCGGGAGCGCGATGGAAGCGACCGTCCGGATCGAGGTTGAGGCCGATGACCTCGCAGCCGAGTGCGTCGAGCAGGCGGGGCAGCAGGACCGTACCCGCGCCGCGGATGCAGTCGAGCGCCACCTTGAACCGTCGCTTGCGCAGGCCTTCGACATCGAGGAACGGCACGCCCAGAACCGCGTGCAGATGGCGTTCCGCCGCGTTCTCGTCGACCGTAACCTCGCCGAGGGCATCCCACGTCGCACGATGGATCGGCCGATCATTCACGTAGGCGCGCATCGCCGGGGATTCCTCACTGTCGAGGAACATGCCCACGGATGACGCGAACTTCAGGGCATTCCATTCGACGGGGTTGTGACTCGCCGTCACGACAATGCCGCCGGCCGCCTGGTGATGCCGGATCGCAAACAACGCAGTGGGCGTCGGTGCGAGGCCGATGTCGATGACATCGCAACCCGTCGACTGCAGCGCACTGATCACCGCGTGGACGAACATCGGACCCGAGACCCGCGAGTCCCGCGCGACGATGACACGGGGCTTCTCGCCGGCATCCGCCGAGACGCTGCGTACATATGTGCCGAAGGCAGCGGTGAACCGGGCAATCACTTCCGGCGTCAGGCCTTCACCAACGCGGCCGCGAACACCGGACACACTGACCATCAGGTCCTGCGGAATTTCAAAGCTCATCTTCAGGTATGGTTCGGGGGCAGGTGCGCAGTCAGCAGGTCGACCAACGCATCGGGATTGTCGGAATTCAGCCAGTGCCCACCTTCAACGGTGTGCAGCATGGTATGCACGTTGTCTGCCGCAGCTTCCGCACGGGCAAGCGCGTCTCCCGAAAGCAGCGAAGATGCCGTCGCCTTCACAAGATGGATATGCACACCCGCCGGCGGATGCTCGACGACGTCCCACAGGTCGTGCAGGTAGAAGTCCTGAAGCAGGGATTCGATCGATTCGACATTGAACCGCCACTCGAAGTCCGGATCGCGGGCGACGAGGTTCGTCGCCATCCAGCTTGCCGTGACAGGAGCAACACCTCGCTCGACCATCGCCGCGATCGCCACATCCCGGGCCGGGAACGACTGCGGCAGATCCTTCACGATTTCGAGCATTGCAGCAGCGCTGCCCCCTGGAGTGCGCGCGGCAGGGGTCGAATCGATGACCCACGTCTGTTCGAGCGGTGGCTGCGCGTCGGCGGCGTGCCGTCGTGTGTACATCAATGCCACCTTCCCGCCGAACGAATGGCCGAGAATTGCCGACGGCGGGGCACCCGTCGCGGTGGCGAGCGCCGCCATGTCGTCAGCGGCACTTTCCAGCGTGTGCGGTCCGGGAAAGTCGTGGGATCCGCCGTGCTCCCGCAAGTCGATGAGGAGTGCACCCCATTCGGGCCGGTTGCGCACGACGCGCTTTGCGACAGACGCCCAGTTCCGGCCCGCGCCGAAGATGCCGTGCGTCACGTACAGCCACTTCGCGGGCGCGTCCCCCTCGGAAACGCGCGTGTGCTCGAGGACGGGGGTCATCGGATCAGCGCCATTCCTTTGTGACGCGCGTGCGCAGGATCCGGTCGAGCCCGGGGAACCGCTCATCGAGCCAGGGCCATCCCTTTGTGCTGATTTCGCCCTGCATCCGGGTCGGCTGCTCGCCGTACTTCGATTCGAGCTTGTCGACGATGTCCATCCCTTCTGTGACTTCGGCGAACGGCGGGTAACCGACAATGCCCCCCGCATTGGCATCATCGAGCCGCTTGTTGTCTGCGACGTTGATGAAGACCTGGAGCGTCCGGCTCTCGGGGCCGCCGCGGGCAAAGGTCACGCGGCCACGGACATTGGAGACTTTGACCGGCTCGTCCGGGGTCCGTCGGCTCTTCCACAGGTTGTCGACGGCGGAGTCGCCCGTAAGGCCCCACTGCACAACAAAGCCGGGGACGACGCGGAAAAAGCGCGCGTCCTTCCAGATGTCACCCTTCGTGAGGGCGTAGAAACGATCGACGGCGGCCGGCGACCAGTCCCGGTGCGCCTTCATGACGATCTCGCCCTTGCTCGTCGTCATGGAAACCAGGAAGCTGTCCGGAGCGGTGACCGGGGCGGGCGGCACAGGGGGGCCGGCGTTACGGGCACTGGTGCTGCACGCGGCCGTGGAGGCGGCCATGAGGGCGATGATGGCGATGCGCTTCATTCTTCGGACCGTGTTTGGATTCATAAGGAGTGGCCGGCGCTCAGAAGATACATCGAATTGGCGGGTGCGGAAGCGGCCGCCGTCCCCTAGCTTCACAACTTGAGCATCAGGACTTCACCGGAGCAGACATGGCGGAAAACAGCGAGCATCGTTTCGGCACACGGGCCATCCACGCAGGCCAGACGCCGGACCCGACGACCGGCGCGATCATGCAGCCGATCTACCAGACGTCGACGTACGTCCAGCCGAAGCTGGGTGAGCCGCTGCTCGGGTATGAGTATGCGAGGGTGCAGAACCCGACCCGCGAGGCGATGGAAGCGAACATCGCGTCGCTGGAGAGCGGCACGCACGGGATGGGGTTCGCCAGCGGCATGGCGGCCATCAACGCCATCATGACCCGTCTCTCATCCGGCGACCATGTCATCTATGAAGAGAACGTATACGGCGGATCGCACCGTCTCTTCCAGACGGTGCTCAAGCGCTTCGGCCTCGAGTTCTCGCCCGTCGATACCAGCGACCTCGACGCGGTCCGTGATGCGGTGCGCAAGAATACGAAGTTGATCCATGTCGAGACACCGACAAATCCGATGATGAAAGTCACGGACCTGGCCGCTGTGACAGACATCGCGCACAAGGCCGGCGCGCAGGTCGTGGTGGACAACACGTTCGCGTCACCGTTCAACCAGCGGCCGATCGAGCTGGGCGCCGACATGGTCGTGCACTCCAGCACCAAATATCTGAACGGGCATTCCGACGTGATCGGCGGCATTGTCATCACTGCCGACGACGCGATCGCCGAGGA
>JBBSJG010000125.1:0-9670 GCA_038257485.1 Longimicrobiales bacterium
ACGCTGGCGGCTACATGTTCGCGAGTGAGACGTGTGCGCTCGATCTCATCGGCGCGACGGACTACCACGACCTGCGACCGGGCGAGATCCTGCGCATCCAGAATGGCGTCGTGCAGGCACTGCCGTCACTCACGGGTGCAGAACGACCGGCACCATGCATCTTCGAGCTGGTCTACTTCGCGCGGCCGGACACGAAACTCTGGGGTGCGAGCGTGGACCGGGCACGACGCGCATTCGGCCGGCAGCTCGCGAAAGAGCATCCCGTGCAGGCGGACTGTGTCTTCAGCGTGCCGGACTCGTCGAACTCGGCGGCGCTCGGCTACAGTGAGCAGAGCGGCGTACCGTTCGAGCTGGGACTGATCCGCAACCACTACGTCGGACGTACGTTCATCCACCCGACGCAGGAAGGCCGCAACTTCAAGGTGCGGATCAAGTACAACGCCGTGCGCGAAGTGATCGAGGGCAAGAGCGTGATCGTCGTGGACGATTCGCTGGTGCGGGGAACGACCAGTCGGGGACTGATCGCATTGATCCGCGAGGCGGGTGCGCGCGAGGTCCATTTCCGCGTCGCTTCCCCGCCCGTCCGCCATCCGTGCTACTACGGCATTGACATGCCGACGCGCGAAGAGCTCATCGGCGCCAATATGACGGTCGAGGAGATCCGCGAGCACTTGAATGTGGATTCGCTCGGCTATATCTCGCTCGACGGGATGCACGCGGCAGTAGCCGAGTATGGTCCCTTCTGCGACGCATGCTTTTCGGGGAATTACACAGCACCACTCGTGGATATCGAACGCGGCAGGACCATCACCCCGCACTGCTGATTGCTGGCGCGATTCTTGTCCTTCGGTCTCTGTCTACACGTCATCAAACACTGCGACGGGAGCACCCATGCCGAACCGGTTGGTCTACTACTTCGGAAATGGCGCCGCAGAAGGCGGTCGCGAGGATAAATCGCTCCTCGGTGGCAAGGGTGCGAACCTGGCTGAGATGACGCGCATCGGGATCCCGGTCCCGCCCGGGTTCACGCTCACCACCGAAGTCTGCCGCTCCTACCTGCGCGACAACCGCTATCCGGACGGCCTGACCGCACAGGTCGGGGACGCAGTCCGTCGCCTGGAGGGCGAGACCGGCAAGGCATTCGGCGGCAGCGTGAACCCCCTGCTCGTCTCCGTTCGCAGTGGCGCGTCCGTATCGATGCCCGGCATGATGGAAACCATCCTCAACCTCGGGCTCAATGACCGCACCGTCGCAGCGCTGGCGACGGCATCCGACGATGAACGGTTCGCGTACGACTCCTATCGCCGGTTCGTGCAGATGTACAGCGATGTCGTGCTCGGTGTCCCGTCGAAGATCTTCGAAACCGCGATCTCCGCGAGGAAGACCTCGCGCGGCGTAACACTCGACACGGATCTCAGCGCACAGGACTGGAAGGACCTGGTCGAGGAGTTCAAGGCGCTGGTGCGCACCCATGCAGGGGAGCCGTTCCCGGATGATCCGGAGGAACAGCTATGGGGTGCCATCGAAGCGGTGTTCCGGTCGTGGAACGTAGACCGCGCGATCGCGTACCGTCGCCTGAACGGGATACCCGATTACCTCGGCACTGCCGTCAACATCGTCGCGATGGTCTACGGCAACATGGGTGACGACTCCGGTACCGGCGTCGCATTCACGCGTGACCCGTCCACCGGCGAGCGCATGTTCTTCGGCGAGTTCCTGGTGAATGCGCAGGGTGAGGATGTCGTGGCCGGCACGCGGACGCCGCTCGAGATCGCGCAGATGGCAGACCTGCTGCCCGGCGCTTACGAACAGCTCATGCTGGTGCAGCACACGCTCGAGCAGCATTTCCGTGAGATGCAGGATCTCGAGTTCACGGTGGAACGCGGTCGACTGTATCTGCTGCAGACGCGGACGGGCAAGCGCACGGCGAGGGCTGCGATCAAGGTTGCGGTCGACATGGTCGAGGAAGGTCTGATCGACATGCATGAGGCCGTACTGCGCGTGGATCCGCAACAGCTCGACCAGCTGCTGCATCCCCGCCTCGATCCGACGGCGATTGTTACGCTGCTCGTCACGGGCCTGCCTGCGTCGCCGGGCGCTGCCAGCGGTCATGCGGTGTTCGACCCGGGTGTCGCGGCAGAGCGAGGCGGGCGGGGCGAGCAGGTGATCCTGATGCGCGAGGAAACGTCGCCCGACGATTTCCACGGCATGGTCGCCGCGCAGGCGGTCGTGACGTCGCGGGGCGGCATGACATCGCATGCCGCAGTGGTCGCCCGCGGTATGGGCAAGTGCTGTGTGGTGGGCGCAACCGCACTGGACATCGAAGAGGACGCGGGCTATTGCAGTGCGAACGGGCAGACCGTTCGCGAAGACGACTGGGTCACAGTGGACGGCACGACGGGCCGCGTGCTCATCGGTCATGTCGCCACGTGCGAGCCGGAGATGACACCGGAATTCCATGTATTGATGGCGTGGGCAGACAGTGCGCGCCGGCTGCGTGTGCGAGCGAATGCGGACACACCGCAGGACGCGAAGAATGCGCGGGAGTTCGGCGCGGAAGGCATCGGCCTGTGCCGCACGGAGCACATGTTCTTCGACAGTGACCGCATCCAGGCGGTGCGTGAGATGATCCTCGCGAGTGACAGCGAGGCGAGGGAGCGCGCGCTCGCGAAGCTGCTGCCGATGCAGAGGGAAGATTTCATCGGCATCTTCCGCGCGATGGACGGCTTGCCCGTCACCATACGCCTGCTGGATCCCCCGCTGCACGAGTTCCTGCCTCGCACGCAGGACGAGCTGATGCTGTTCGCACGCAATGCGGGCGTACCGGAATCGACGGTCACCCACATGGTGGAACGGCACCGCGAAGCGAACCCGATGCTCGGCCACCGCGGTGTTCGACTCGGCTTGAGTCATCCCGAGATCACGGAGATGCAGACGCGAGCGATTTTCGAGGCAGCCGTCGCGGCAACGAATGAAGGTGTGGTGGTGCTGCCGGAGGTGATGGTCCCCCTGGTTGCGACGGAGCGCGAGTTGCAGCGGCAGCGCGAAGTGATCGACCGCATCGCGGGCGAAGTGATGACTGCCGCTGGTGTCACGATCCCCTACCAGGTCGGCACGATGATCGAGCTGCCGCGTGCGGCGTTGCTCGCGGGCGAGATTGCTACATACGCAGACTTCTTCTCATTCGGCACGAACGATCTGACACAGACTGCGCTCGGCATCTCGCGCGATGATGCGGGCAGTTTCCTGCCGGCATATGTGGAAGCGGGCATCTTCGAGGACGACCCGTTCCAGGTGCTCGATATTGAAGGCGTAGGACAGCTGGTGCAGATGGCGACGTGGGAAGGGCGCAAGCGGCGCCACGGCCTCAAGGTCGGCATCTGCGGCGAACATGGCGGTGATCCGCGCTCGATCCAGTTCTTTCACGAGACCGGTCTCGACTATGTATCGTGCTCACCGTTCCGCGTGCCCGTCGCGCGACTCGCTGCGGCGCACGCGCAACTGCACACGCAGGGGTCGGTGAGAACGGAAGCGGACGCACGTTCCCGGAAAGCGGAGTCCCGCACTGCGGAAGCCACGCTCCACCGGCCGCGCACAACGGGCATCATTGCAACGCTCGCAGTCGGTGCTTCCCTGCTGCTCGGCGCATGTGCCCGCCCCGTGCCGCACATGGCGCCGCAGCCGGTCGCCGCAGTCAAACAGGTGCGCGTGCTTGCGACGAACGACGTCCACGGCCATCTCGTCGCTGAGCCTGCAAGCTGGGCGGGCGGCCGACCCGCGGGCGGGAGTGCTGCATTCGCGGCGTATGTCGCACGCGAGCGCGCGTCGTTTCCCGGTCCCACCATCGTGCTCGATGGGGGCGACATCATGCAGGGCACGCCCATCTCGAACCTGACCAACGGGCGCAGTACGATCGATGCATTCAATGCGATCGGCTACACCGCCGCTGCCATCGGCAACCACGAGTTCGACTGGGGAACGGCCGTGCTGCGCGACCGGATCAAGCAGGCGAACTTCCCGCTGCTGTCTGCGAACATCCACGTGGCAGGCAGTGACACTGCGCCGTCCTGGGTGCAGGAATCCGCCGTGATCCAGATCGATGGTGTGCGCATCGGCATTATCGGTCTGAGCACGGAGTCCACGCCGCAGACCACGCACGCGTCGAATGTCGAGGGCCTCACATTCGGCGACGGCGCCGCGGCGCTCGATCGATGGGTGCCAGTGCTGCGCAATGCCGGTGTCGACTTCGTCATTGCAGTTGCGCACAGCGGTGCGTCGTGTGACACCGGTTTCACGAACTGTCGCGGCGAGATCGTGGACTGGGCGACGCGCACGACTGCACGCCCTGACCTGATCGTCGCCGGGCACACGCATGCCATCGTGCAGACGGTGGTCAATCGCATCCCGATCATCGAAGCGGGGTCGTACGGCAGCCGTTATGGCGTCGTCGACCTCAGGCGGATCACGGCCGACAGTGTGGACGCGCAGATCCGCGGTGTATTCCCCGTGCTCGGTGATTCCGTGACCGCGGTGCCCGCGGTCGCGGCGGTCGTCGAGCGCCACCGCATTGAGATAGGCCCTGAAGTCGAGCGAGTCATCGGCATGGCGACGGCCATCGTCGCGAGGGGTGAGGGCGAGAATGCCATGGGCCGCCTGGTCGCGGATGGACAGCGCTGGCGAACGGGCGCACAGATCGCACTCATGAATAGCGGCGGCATCCGTTCCGAGATCGACGCCGGCCCGATCACATGGAGTGAAGCCTACCAGGTGCACCCGTTCGGCAACCGCCTGGTCGTCTTGAAACTGAAGGGATCGAGTGTGCGCGCGGCGCTCGAGCACGCGGTCTCCCGCGGCTCGGTCATGCTGCAGGTGAGCGGCATCACCGCGGCGTTCGACCGGTCGCGCCCGTCGGGGTCGCGCGTCACGAGCATTACACTGCTCGATGGCACGCCAATCCGCGACGACGTCGTGTATGATGTGGTGGCGAACGACTTCATCGCCAATGGCATCGGCGACGGCTTTACGAGCCTGGGCGAGGCGTTGTCGAGCAACAGCACCGGCATCCTCGATCTCGATGCACTGCTCGAGTATGTCAAGTATCTCGGAACCGTGACACCGAGTACGGAGCGGCGTCTGCGGTCGGTGGATGGACAGTAGCCAGCGCATGGGCGGCCACGCACCCGCGGTCACGCGCGCGCTGTTGCGTGCGCTGCCGAAGACGGACCTCCACGTCCACCTGGACGGCAGCCTCCGGCCGGGTACCATGCTCGACCTCGCACGCGAGTATGGTGTGGCCATGCCCGCAACCGATGAGGCCGCGCTCGCCGACTACATGTTCGTCAGCGACGCGCGCAATCTCGTCGACTACCTCCAGCGTTTCGATATCACGCTCTCGGTCATGCAGACCGCTGCCGCAATCGAGCGGATCTCGTATGAGCTCGCTGAGGATGCCGCGGCAGAGAACGTCCGGTATATGGAAGTCCGCTTCTGTCCGGCGCTGAACACGCGGCAGGGCCTCGGACACCACGAGGCCGTGCAGGCATCGCTGCAGGGGTTGCGTCGCGCGGAACTCGATTACGGGATTCGTGCGGGCGTGATCGTCTGCGGGCTCCGCAATCTCGAGCCCTCGACATCGCTTGAGCTGGCGGAGGTCGCTGTGGACTTCATGGATGGCGGTGTGGTGGCGTTCGACCTCGCGGGCGCGGAGGATGGTCATCCGCCCACCGACCATCAGGCAGCGTTTGATCTGGCTGCACACGCCAACCTGCCCGTGACGATCCACGCTGGCGAAGCATTCGGTGCCGCCTCGATCCACCAGGCGGTTCATGCCTGTCATGCGCGACGGATCGGCCACGGCACGCGGCTGCATGAGGACCCCGACCTGCTTCGGTTCGTCAACGACTTCCGAATCCCGCTCGAGGTGTGTCTCACATCCAATGTGCAGACGCGCGTGGCGTCTTCGATGGCGGAGCATCCCGCCCGGCTCTATTACGATCACGGCCTCGTTGTGACGCTCAACACTGACAACCGTCTGATGAGCCGAACGTCGGTTACGGAGGAGTACTGGCAGGCCCATACGGAGCTTGGCTTCGACTGGGATGCCCTTTGCGACGTCGCGCTCATGGGCTTCGAGGCTGCATTCCTTCCCTACGCCGAGAAGTCTGCACTGATGGAGGAAATCGCGGCGGCGATCCTGGAACTCGGTACAAAGCCGCCAGAGGATTAGACGACGACACTGCGGTCATGCGAAAGAGGCGGACCCCCTGCAAGGGATCCGCCTCTCTGCATTGTGTGACAGCCCGCTTAGAACGAGTAGCGTGCGCCCAGCTGCAGGCGATAGCGCGAGCCCTCGTTGCTGATCTGGTACAGCGTTGTACGCGGTGCGAATGCGCGCATCAGGATGCGGCCGTTCGCGCCCGGTGTCGTGTTCGCCGCCTGTAGCGGCGTGTCGTTCTGGTTCGTGACAAACTGTGACAGTCCCCAGTTCTTGTTGAGCAGGTTGCCGAAGTTGATCACGTCGAGGGTGAGCTCGAGGTTCTGCGTGCCCAGTGTCGGTACCGTCTGCGCGAGACGGAAGTCGAACCGGTTCGCCCAAGGCGTACGGCACGCATTGCGCTCGACAACACTGCCTCGCGCATCCTTCAGGCAGTCCACACTCTCGATGAACGCATCGAAATTGGCGAACGACTGGGCCGGCGTGATCGGTGTCGCGCCTGTCCCGTTCTGGAACAGGATCTCCGATGCATCGCGCGGCACATAGATGAGGTCGTTGCCGTTCGAGCCGTCGTTGTTCACGTCGCTCTGGAAGTACGTGAACGAGTAGGGCTGGCCGCTTTCTCCGACATAGATCATGGACAGATCGGTTGCGAAGTTACGGAACAGCTCGAGGCGGTAGCTGCCACTCGCGACAATGCGATGGGGCACGTCGAAATTCGAACGCGTCAGCTCCGGGTCGTTCGGGTCGTTGCGGATCGGGTTAAAACGCCAGTTCGAGAACGCCTGGCTCGATGTCGTGCTCGTGACGTCCATCGCCCTCGAGAACGTATACGCAACCGAGCCCGACCATGAATCGAGGAAGCTGCGCTGCAGCTGGCCCGTCAGGTTGTAGCTGTAGTTCTCATTCGTGTTGGTCACGTCCGTGATGTTCGAGAACGGAACGGCCAGACGATCATAGCGCGTACGTCCCTCGACGACTGTGGCGGATGGGCCCTTGATCGTCAGTTCTCGAAACAGCACGTCATTCAGCGCCTTCGTGTAGAGACCTTCCAGTGTCCCGACAAATCCGAACGGCAGCTGACGGTCCACAGCCAGCGACGTGCGGAACACCTGCGGGAATCGGAGGTCCGGATCGATCAGGTTGATCTCGTTCGGCACGGCGGATGTCGTGCCTGTGCAGTTGCGTGGCTGGGCCTGCAGGTTCGCCGTGAAGCGCGGCGCTGTTGCCGCCGACGAGCATGTGAAGCGCGTGTAATCGAGGCCGGTATTGCCGTACCCGTTCGAAATCCACACGTACGGTGCACGGCCGCTGAACAGGCCGAGCCCGCCGCGAACCTGCAGGGAGCGGTCCCCCTGGACATCCCAGTTGAAACCGACACGTGGGTTGATGAGCACGTCACCACTCGGAATGTCCGAAGTGCTACGCGGCTCGGCACCCTGTGCCGTCAGCGTCTGCGTGACGACCGGGTTGTTGGCCGGGCTGTCCGGCAGCTGGTTAACGTCGAAGCGGACGCCTGCCGTGAACGTGAGGCGATCTGAGAAATCGAACTGGTCCTGCCCGTAAAAACTCAGCTGCCTCGCCTTGAAGTCCGGCCGTACTTTGCCGCCATTATTGAGATAGCTGTACTCATAGCGGCGGGGCGTGCCTGCCTGGAATGCGGCAAAGCTCGCGAACTGGTACAGGCCGTAGATGTTGCGCGCAAACAGATTGCTGAAGTCGAACAGCTCGTTGTGCGTGCCGACGGTCAGGTTGTGGCGACCGACGGACCAGGAGAGATCGTTCGTGATCTCGAGAACGTTCTGGTCGAGTGCATTCGCTACGGAGAAGTTCTCCGCACCGAACGAGACCTGGCGCGTGCCGGCCGGTCCGGACGGCAGATCGATCTGCACGAACGGGAAGAGGTCCGGCACCTTGCGCTGGTCACGGACGGTGCTGTAGCCGACGCGGAACTCATTGAAGAATCGGTTGTTGAACGTGCTGTTGAGCTGTGCCACCGAGGAGTTCGTCTTGCTTGCAAACTGATAGACGGCCGAGCCCAGGAAGTAACTGTTGTTGGCGCGTGTGACGTTGTCATCACCCGCGTCGACGTAGTTGTGGCGCAGCGTCAGGCGGTGGTTCGGATTGATCGTGAAGTCGACGCGGCCGAACAGGTTGTCGCTGTTCCGCTCGAGCTGCAACTCGCCGATGTCGCCGACGTCATAGCCGAACGTGTTGCGCACGTAGTCGACGATGGGCTGAACCTCGCCTTCGGTGTAGATCGCGTCGCGACCAATGGCGGGACCGCCGTTGGGCGCCTTGCGGCGGGACAGCTCGCCCGCGACAAAGAAATGGAGCCGATCCTTCATGACCGGGCCGCCGATCGAGAACGCGCCCGCGCTCTCTTTGAAGTCACCGAACTTCGGCGACGTCGCGTCGGCGAAGTCGACGTACTTGCCGACGAGGCCTTCATTGCGGCCGAAGTATGCCAGTGTGCCGCGGAACTGGTTTGTGCCGGAGCGTGTGATCGCATTGATGCCCGCGCCTGTGAAGCCGCCCTGCCGCACGTCGAACGGCGCCAGCACGACCTGGAACTCCTGGATCGCCTCGAGCGTGATCGGCTTCGTGCCTGCCTGGCCGCCCGGTGTCCCGCTCGCCGCGAGACCGAAAAGATCGTTGTTCACTGCACCATCGATCTGCACCGTGTTGAACCGGTTGTTGCGGCCGCCGGCGCTCGTGCCGCTGCCCGCTGTCGAGATCTGCGGCGTCAGGCGGGTAAAGTCCGTGAAGTCACGGGTGATCGTCGGCAGTCGGCTGATCAGCGAGTCGCTCACCGTGGTGGCAGTTCCCGTCCGGCCCTTGGAAATGACGGCACCGCGCTCGGCGCTGCCTGTGAGGGAGCCGAGGTCCACGGCCTGGGGTGTCAGCTGGAAATCGAGGCGCAGCGTCTGGCTCAGGACGAGGTTGATCCCGCTGCGTTCCTGCGCCCCATAGCCGATCCCCGACACCGCGATGGTGTAGGGTCCGCCAGGCTGCAGGCCCTGGATCAGATAGCGGCCGTCCGTGCGCGTCAGCGCCTCCGCCGTACGACCGGTGCCTACGTGCGTGACCATCACCCTCGCACTCACAATGCCCTGGGCATCCGAACCCGTCACCGTGCCGCCGACCGCGGACGTGGTGACACCCTGGGCGGAAAGCTGTGAGGCCCCCGCTGCCAGGACGAAAATGGATGCGAACAGTCGTATTCCGACCCTACTCATCGCAGGACGAAGGTGCATGGGGCGATCTCCAGTTTTTGGGGTGGGCGGGCAAGGGTGCCGCGCGGACTGCCGCACAGCGAAACGCGATCATTTGCGAGTTAGAATCTGCGTCGGAAACGACGCGCAGGCAAGTAAAAAAATGATTCGTGACGACCACGGTACAGGATCGTGGGGAATGCGGCAAGCAAAGAGCCACCGCCTTGCGGCGGTGGCTCTC
>JBBSJG010000126.1:0-9648 GCA_038257485.1 Longimicrobiales bacterium
GCCGACCTCGGGCTGCTTCACCGCGAAGTAGGCGGCGGCGATCGAGCCCGCCATGGCGATCCCGAACTGGATCATGTCTGTGACCATGACGCCCCAGAGACCGGACGTGGCCGCGAACGCCACGTTGAGCATCGAACAGATCAGCAGGGTCTGCCACATCGGCCAGCCAAGCATGACGTTCGCGATCTTCACGGCAGCCAGGTTCACGGAAGCCATGATGACGCAGTTGAAGAACAGACCGAGGTAGATGGAGCGGAACCCACGCACGAATGTGGCGGGCGTGCCGGAATATCGAATTTCGTAGAACTCGAGGTCCGTCAGCGCGCCCGACCTACGCCAGAGGCGGGCGTAGAAGAAGACGGTGGCCATGCCAGTGAGCAGAAACGCCCACCAGACCCAGTTGCTGGAGACGCCGTTCTCGCGCACGAGGTTGGTGACCAGGTTGGGTGTATCGGTGCTGAATGTCGTCGCGACCATCGACACGCCGACGAGCCACCACGGGGCGGCGCGGCCGGATGTGAAGAACTCGGCAGTACTGGACCCCGCTCTCCGGGCCAGCCAGATGGCGGGCAGGAACGACACGACGATGGATGCGACGACAATGACCCAGTCGAGCAGTACGAGCTGCATGATCGTCCGTGGTTCCAGTGGGGTTCGTGGTGCGACGAAGGTAGGGATGGGTGTCGGACGGGAGCAAGGATCAGGCGGACCGAACCATGCAGTAGGATCGGCCCCTCGAATACAGGCACCCACTGGAGGCGTATGTCACACCTGGAAAAGGTCTACTCGAGTCGAAACCACCGGCGGACCGAGTACGTCGCGGATGACGTGGCATACCTCACGATCGGCATGGTCAATGTCTACTTCATCGGCCCACCGGGCGGCTCCTGGTTCCTCGTGGACACCGGATTGCCCGGTACTGCGGCGTGGACACTGCGGGCGGCGGCGGAGGTGTTTGGTACAGCTCCAACCGCCATCATCCTGACGCACGGCCACGTCGATCACGCCGGTGCCGCCGACGAGCTGTCACGCACCTGGAAGGTTCCGATTTACGCGCACAGTCTGGAAATGCCGTATCTGAAGGGACGTTCGGACTACCCGCCGTCGGATTCGAGCATGGGCGGTGCAATCGCGCACATCGCGCGCGCACTGCCGACTACCGGACGCAATCTCGGCAGGCGCATGCGCGTCCTGCCGGCAGACGGCACCATACCGGCACTCGACGGTTGGCGCTGGGTCCACACACCGGGTCACACGGCCGGCCACATTTCGCTCATTCGCGACGAGGACCGCGTGGTGATCGCCGGTGACGCAGTCGCCACCGTGAACATGGATTCGTGGAATGCCGTTGTCGCGGAGACGGCGGACATCGCGAGACCGGCCGCACCATTCACCACGGACTGGACTGCGGCGCACGAGAGTGTGAACACATTGCTGGCGCTGCGTCCTGCAGTTCTCGCCGCGGGCCATGGCGTTCCGGTATTCGGCGCAGGCATCGAGCCGGCACTGCGCGCACTCGCAACCGACTTCCCGGTGCCGACGCGTGGACGCTACCGGCTCCAGCCGGCGATCACGGACGAGACGGGTGTCGTCTCCGTTCCGGCAGCGGTCCACGACCCCTACCCGACCATTATCCTGGGCGCCGCACTGGGAGCATTCGCGAGCATGCTCGTCATGCGACGCCGCAGGAAACACTGGTGGTCGTGAACGAGCGCGACGTCCTTCACTACATGATGACGTTGCGCTTCACGACAACGGGCTGAAGGCCGGCCGCCTCGAGCAATCTGTTGAAGGCTGCCAAGTCGATATCGATGACGGTCTTCAGGTCGGCGAGCTGCTTGTCCAGTTCGCCGCGCAGCAGGTCGAAGACGACGTACGACTGCTTCGTCGGCCTGCCCGGCACACCCTCCACGATATTCAGCAGTGCTGCGATCCGGTTGTTCAGCTTGATCGGGTAGTTCAGCGGGTCCTGGTTGCTGCGGTTGCGAACCTGATACAGCTCCTGCTCGACCGTGCCGAGCTTGTTCATGAGCTGATCACCTGCATCCTTCACCGATGCGTTCTTCGCGGCGCGATCCTTCACCTGCGTGTTGATGTCGCGGATCGTGACGACGCCATCATTCGCTGCAGTCGTCGCGTCACGCACCTTCATTGCGAGTTCGAGCTGCGCCGCGAGGTCGGCGTCTGCAATGCCGGGGTACGCGGGATCCTTCCGGATCTCGAACTGCATCGTCTGCGGCGGCATGCTGTCCACCGTAAACCGTACCTGGTAGCTGCCCGGAATTGCGCGCGGCCCGTTGCTGCCCGCCGCCCACAGGATCATGTCCGGGAAGGTTGTCGGCCCGGGGTAACGCAGGTCCCAGGAAAATCGGTTGGTACCCGCGCGCCGTGTCGGCCTCGCCCCGCCGGCCGGTGTCCCCGCCTCGCCCGCAGCGCGGACCGTGTCGGCGCCTGCCGCATAGCTGCGAATGACGGCGCCTCGCGCGTCCAGAATGTCGACCTTCACGGATTTCGCGGCACTCTTGAGATAATACGTGAGTGTGAGTGCACCGTCGCGACCGCGCACAGGGTCGGTCGGTGTGAAGAGATGAAACGGCTTCAATGCGACGGCGGCATCGAGCTGCCTCAGCGGACCAATGTTGTTCATGATCCACGCGGATCGCCCATGCGTGCCGATCACGAGGTCGTCGTTCTTGACCACGAGGTCCGAGACCTGAACGTCGGGGAGGTTCCTGTTGAACGGCAGCCATTGCCCGCCGTTGTCGAGCGAGACGTACAGGCCGTGCTCCGTCCCGGCGAACAGCAGACCGGCGCGGCGGGTGTCCTCGCGCACGACATGGACATAGTCGTCGCCCGCAATACCGGTCGTGATCTTCAGCCAGCTTTCGCCGTAATCGTTCGTGCGGTAGATGTATGGCGCGCGGTCATCGAGCTGATACCTCTTTGCCGCCAGGTACGCGGTGCCCGGCGCGTGCGGCGATACCTCGATCATGCTGATGCGGCTGAACTCGGGGATCTCGCGGGGCGTGACATTCTTCCAGGTCGTGCCGCCGTCCCGCGTGATATGCACGACACCATCATCGCTGCCCGTCCAGATCGTACCGGCGTCGTGTGGCGACGGTGCAATCGTGAAAATCGTCGCATACGTCTCGACGCCAGTCTGGTCCTTCGTGATCGGACCGCCGGACGCCTGCAACGTCCTGGGGTCATGCCGCGTGAGGTCGGGACTGATCCGGCTGAAGCTCATGCCTTCATCGGTCGTCACCCACACATGCTGTGATCCGACATACAACTTCTTCGGACCCGTGCGCGAGAAGACGATCGGATACGTCCACTGGAAACGCTCGCGGATGTCGATCGACGAATAGCCCATCGGGTTGTCCGGCCACACATTGATCTGCCGGTAGTCGCCGGTGCCCGCATCGAATCGCGACAGGTTGCCGCCGTAGCTGCCGGCGAAAATGATGTTCGGTTGATCAGGATCCGACGCGATGTATCCGCTCTCGCCGCCACCGACCTCGATGATGTCCGCGAACTGGCCTGTGTTCCGGCTCTGCATGCACGCTGTGCTGTTGTCCTGCTGCGCACCACACACCCAGTACGGCTCGTGATTCGTTGCCATGATATGGTACAGCTGAGCCGTCGCGAAGTCCTGGTCCGTCCACGTCTCGCCTGCATTCACACTGATGTTGCCACCGCCGTCATTCGCATTCGCCATCCTGCGATTGTTGTCGGGCGAGATCCACAGGTCGTGGTTGTCGCTGTGTGGTACGCGGATCGATGCTGGAAAGGTTTTGCCGCCGTCCGTCGACTTCCACATGGCGACATTCAACACATAGACGACGTTCTCGTCCACGGGGTCGGCGTATACGCGCGAATAGTAGAATGCCCGCTGCCGGATCTTCCGGTCGTCATTTACACGCACCCACGACTTTCCTGCGTCATCGCTGCGAAACAATCCGCCGCTGTCCGCTTCGATCATGGCATAGACACGTTTGCCGTTGGCGCCGGAGACGGACAGTCCGACCTTGCCCCACAACCCCTTCGGGAGGCCGGGCGCCATCGTCAGTTCGGTCCAGGAGCGGCCTGCATCGGTGGACTTGAAGATACCGCCCTCGGAACCGCCGCTCTCCAGTGACCAGGCCGTGCGCTGCACCTGCCACATGCCTGCATACATCGTCTTCGGCTTGCCAGGATCGACGGCGAGATCGGATGCACCCGTGCGCTCGGACCGGAACAGCGTCTTCTCCCAGGTCGTACCGCCGTCCGTTGTCCGGAACACGCCGCGTTCCGCATTTTCCCCATACGGACGACCGAGCGCCGCGACGACCACCTCGTCACAATTCTTCGGATCGATGCGCACGCGCGAGATGGTCTGCGTTTCTTTCAGTCCGATATGTTTCCAGGTTATCCCCGCATCGATGCTGCGGTATATCCCGTCGCCCTGCATGATGTTGCCACGCAGCGCAGTTTCGCCCATGCCGAGATACACAACGTCAGGATTCTTTTCACAGACCGCGACCGCGCCTACTGATGAGCTCCGGAGGAAGCGATCGGTCACCGGATTCCACGTCTGGCCACCGTCCGTCGTCTTCCACAAGCCGCCGCCCGTTGCGCCGAAGTAGTACTCATTGGGCCGTGATGCACTGCCGGCTATGGCCTGCGAGCGGCCGCCACGGACGGGGCCGACATTGCGAAACGACATGCCCGCGAACATTGCGGTATCGATGACGGCGGTCTGGGTCGGAGCCTGCGCGGCTGCACCCCGGGCGGCTGCTCCAGTGAGTACAGTGGCCGATGTGAGAGCGATCAGAAAAACGGATGCGGCTGTGCGTTTGGCAGTCATGAAACTCCTCATATGCCGGCGCCGATGCGCCAGCGTTCAGCGATGACCTGATGGCCAGCGAGCGTGGGATGTATGCCGTCTGCGGCCCAGTACTCGGGCCCGGTGCGCGCAGCCAGCTTGTCGAACATGGACTGCGTCCTGACGAACCTCGCCTTCATGCGCTTCGCCACGCCCGCCGTCGCGGCCTGGCGCTCCGCGAAGGCGGGGTACCACTTCGCATCGACGAAGCCCGTCCGCAGGATGAACGGCTCGACGACCACGATGTCCGCGTCCGGCAACAGCCGGCGGGTGCGCTCGAGCAGGCTGAGATAGGACGCTTCGTAACTTGCGGTCGTACCTGTCGCACCCTTCGACAGCGTGTGCCAGAAATCGTTCACACCGATCAGGATGCTGATGATGTCCGGCTTGATATCGAGCGTATCGCGCTGCCAGCGGGCGTCGAGGTCGGGAACGCGATTGCCGCTGATGCCGCGATTGTAGAAGCGGAATTTACGCGTCGGGTGCTGTGCGAGTGCGGCCGACGCCGCGAGCAGCGGATAGCCGGAGCCGAGCGCCGCCGGATGGTTCACATCTGATGATTTCCGATCGCGATTGTTGTCGGTAATGGAGTCGCCCTGGAACAGAATGATCGCGTTGTTGCGCGGCTCCGGCACGGCCGGTCCCTCGGCAACGGGATCAGACTCGCCCAGTGCGAACGGCGTCATCTCTGCGCCCGCCGCGGCTGCGCCAGCGGCAGCAGCCGCGGCCGTACCCGCGACGCCCGCCACCGCGAGAAAATGTCTGCGTGTAAGTTCATCCATCGGACGTCGCCCCGCCGGTCTCAGAAGTTCGTGAGTTTGGTGACACGGCCGCCGACGCCGACGGCCCAGCCCGCGCGTGGCGACGCGAACCCGACCGACCAGTAGTTCATCGAGTCGATCGGCATCCACGTAGTGCCGTGGTCGCGCGAATACACTGCGCCTTCCGGACCGACCGCGACCGCAGTGGCCGGTCTGGATCCGGGAATGTACACGCCACCCCACACGCCACGGCGCAGTGGCACGGTGGTCCGGGACGTCCATGACCTGCCGCCGTCGCCGGTATATGCGGTGAATGCGTCGCCCGCTTTCGCGGTGTTACCGCCGCCAAGTGCGAGGCCGTGCTTTTCATCGCTGAACGTGACGGAAGCGCCGCCCGTCCCGTCGCGCGTCGTGAGTGGCAGTGTGTCGACGGACCAGGTGCGGCCGTAGTCCGGAGAATGGAGCAGGCGAGCGCGCTCGGCATTGTTCGACACGATCCACGCATGGCCGCCCGGCCTCGTGATCAGGCACGTTCCGCTCGCAGCGAAGCTGCCCTCACCGGGCAGTGCACGCGGCAGCGCCTGTGACGGGATGCGGTTCCAACTGTCGCCGCCATCCGCCGTCGTGAGGATGACGATGTCGTTGTCGATCGCGTCACCGATCACAATGCCGCGCTTCGCATCCCAGAAATCCATGCAATCGTAGAACGCCTTCGGGTCCTGGTTCCTGAACTGCAATGCCCAGTTTGCACCGGCGTCTGTCGTACGGTAGATGCGGGACTGGTCACCATTTCCGATGCTGAGCAGGTACGCGGTATTTGCGTCGACTGCATGCACATCGCGGAACTGCAGCGAGTCCGCGCCCGGAACGCGGCCGGTCTGCCATGTAGTGCCGCCGTCCACGGTCCGCACCCATGTCCCGGATGCACCACTCAACCACGCGACATTATCATTGACCGGGCTCACGGCGATCAGCAGTGCCCGCGTGCCACTGGACTGCTCGATGCGCGCGGGCGTGCTCGCAGTGGGTGACTTGGCGGGCATTTGCGAACATGCCGTCGCAAGCGATGCAATTCCCAACAGGGCGGACTTCCTGATGTACGACATACCTACCTCGAATCGTGTTGTCATGACGTCAGCGAGAGTTTTTCCACGACACCGGTCAGGCTGGTGCCGCCGAAATCGATATACAACTGGCGATCGGTGACGGAGAGTGAAAAAGAATTGCGGCGGTCGAGTCTCTCCACGAGACTCTCCAGCAGCTCGGCATCGATGGAATACAACTCGAGTTCGTCCGCGCGATGGATCTTGCCACCGTCGAGAATGGTGAGCAGCGTTCGTGCGCGGTGGGTGTAGACGACGACGCGAGGCGAGGCCTTGCTGGCCTTGTGCAACCTGGCCGCGTCGGGTGCGCCGACCTCGATCCAGGTGCGAATGGAGCCCGTCAGGTCGCGCACTGCGATCGTCGGTTCATCAGGGTCTGCGATCCCGCGCGAAAAGCTGATGCCTTCCGCGTACTCGAGACAGTATGCGAGCACGCGCGTCATGAGATACTCCTCTGTCTCCGACGGCTGGCATGCAGCCTTGAACGACAGTGTTTCATAGACGCCGCGATCCATGTCCGCCAGCTCGATCGCGAAATTGTACATCGTTGCAGTCAATGCCACTACGGATTCATCCCCGGCTGTGCGCGCGTCTGAAGTGTGAGCAGCCCGTCCACGAACGTGACTGTCCGACGTCCGTTCTCATGACCGCCATTGAGGTCGAGGATCACGAAGTATCCACGCTGCACGCCCGTGCGACTCATCGCCGGCAGCCTCGCCGTTGCCGGTGCGATCGCGGACTGCGCGCCGTCCTGGGCAATGGCACCGCGGATCGCGGGTTCGAGATCCACGACAATCGTATCGCCTTCGACGCCGATCAGTAGTGTATCTCCCGCGATCCGCGTGATGGCGGGCACGTCCTGCCGGCCGGCCGTCATGATCCGATACATCGCACCGTCCTCCGTCGGGATGCGCGCGCCGGTCCCGAGCCGGGCATACAGTCCGCGCGAGGGCGATGCAGTCGAGTCACCGGGTGATGGGGCGATGTGGAATCTGGCGGCGAAGTCGGTGTAGTCGGTATATGCCGATTCATCCGGGTACGCGGGCACGACAGCGGTCAGTGCGGACGGCCCGTGATGCGATCGCAGATAGGATGACGCACCCACAATGCGGTCGTATGCGGGTCCGGGCACAACGCGGAGTACCGTATCGCGCGGCATCGAGAGGGTCGCCGGGTCGATGTCGGCCGAGCTGAGCGCGGACGCGAGCCGCTGCTGCTGATCGCGGCGGGACACTGCGCTCACGCTCCACGGACCGACTGCACCAAGGAGGAGGGCGACCGCGAAGGCGACGGGAATGACACGCAGGTCGAGGGTCCGTCTGCGCAGTACAAGAACAGCGGCGGGCAGTGCGAGCGCGGCGAGGACGGCGAGGGCGATCATGCGGAGCAGCCGGAACTCCGTCCAGCCGTAGTCGTCGATACGGGCGAGCAGAGCCCACATGCCGAGGGGTGTGAGAGCCAGGAACGCGATCGGCGTGAAGCGCAGCCAGCGCCGGCCGACACCGCTGTCCGCTGGCGGGTCGAACACCATGAGGGAGAGGCAGCCGAGGATACCGGCCGCGATGACCATGGGTGAAACGAGGTTCTGCGGCAGTTCCCGAGTCAAGAGGATGCGGACGACATAGACGCACAGGATGAGGAAATAGATGGCGACGAGCGGCGGCAACAGGAATCCGGCAAGTCGGTGTACCACGCGGGCAACGTCGCTCTCGACATCGATTGGCGAGACGTAGTCGTCCAGGCCGCCGACGATCACGAGCGGAACGAGGACGGCCATGATCCAGACGAACGCATGGCCGTAGATGTCGCCATCCAGATGCAGTTCGAACAGGTTGTCAATCGCGGCAAGGGCAACGGCAAGGCCCGCGAACAGGGCAAGACCGTAGAGAATGATCCCGGCCATGCGGAGGGTGATCCGCGCATTGATGCGGCGCAGACGGAGTACCGGGTCCCCTGCTGCCCTCGCCCAGCCCGGCACGCTGAATGCAATCAGGATGGCCGCACCCATCAACATGAACGCGCGCCAGCCTTCGGTTTCATGGCCGAAATCGCCGGTGAAGAGCATATACGCGGCACCCGCGGCGCCCGCGGCGCCATTGACGATCCATCGCGTGCGCGAACGGATCGAGCCCATGGCATGCAGGAGCGTGGCGGACCATGCAGAGAATGCGATCAGGACGGCAGCAACGACTGCGCGGACTGCCTCATCTGGGGAGTGATCCACTTCAATCGAATAGGACAGGCAGACGGCAGCGAAAACGGCCATGCAGCCCTCGACGGGTGCGCGGTCAAAAGCGCGGGCAGTGTCGTTCAGATAGCTGCGCAGCGTCGCGGACAGTGACATCCCGGCTCCTCGGTTTCTTCGGACTGGTATTCAGCCGCATGTTCAGTATGCGCAGTAGAGCGGTCGGTCGCCACCCGGCCGGTGTCCGGGTTACATTCAGGATATCCGAATCCTGCTTCTGCCAACGGATTAGCCGATGAACATGGGGTCAGACGTGCAATCCCCGGCCCGTCTCAGGCCGTTTGCACTGGCATACTCGTTCATCTTCGCGTTCCTCGTGCTGATGTTCTATCTCGGGGTGATGACGCTGGGTGGCGTGCGCGGCTTGGTCGGTAAGGAAAGCTCGTGGTCGAAAGCACAAAAGCAGGCGGCAGGCTGCCTCGAGCGGTTTGCGGTGTCCGGCGAAGAGTCGGAGATGGCGTGCTACACGCGACAATCCCGCATCATGCACTCGGCCCGCCTCGCCCGCCTGGAGTTGGCGGAGCGCGACCCGGACATGGACAGCGCGTATTCATACCTCGTCGGCGCAGGCGCACACCCAGACGACGTCGCCTCAATGGCCATGGTGGTCCGCCGCATGGCCTGGCACCCCGTACTGCGGAACGTCATGCACACCTGGGCCGAGGCCGACCTCGA
>JBBSJG010000127.1:0-9608 GCA_038257485.1 Longimicrobiales bacterium
AATGGTGTCATCGGCGGCGTGCGTACATTTTCATGGGTGCTGGTTCCACGCCGCGCCGGTGCCATCGAGATTCCGGCACTGGAGTACGCGTGGTTCGACCCGGCAGACGAGCAGTATCGGTCCGCTGCGACGGCGCCTGTCCGGCTCACGGTTACGCCCGCTGCACAGATCGCAACCGCAGGCGGTGACACCGCCCTCGCACCGATTCGCACGGGACGTCCCGGAATTCTGGCGCAAATGACACACAGCCCTTGGTTCATCGCCGTCCAGGCGCTGCCATTGATCCTTCTGGTTGTGCTCATGCTCGCGCGGCGGCGACACCGTGGTTCCGCCGGATCCGGGCGACAGGGGCGGGCAGCGTTACTGGAGCGGCTCGCGCACCTCGAGGCTGCCGCACACGGCGATGCACGAACATTCTATTCGACAGCGGTTTCGCTGCTCGAGGATGCGCACACATCGACGAGCGACGCCGCAGTTCAGGCGCGGTGCGATGCGCTCGCAATTCGCCTGCGCGCAACCATGTACGCGCCCGTCATGCCCGACCAGGCGGCTCGCACCAGGGACTGCGACGAGGTCCGCGCAGTGGTGCACGATGCATGTGCGGTCCGCGGCGAGTACAGCAAACCGCGCGGGCGCCGCTCAACCATGCTCACGATTGCACTCGCAGCAGCGGGAATCCTGTCGTGGCAGACTTCAGCCGCCGCGGATCCTGCGGCGGACTATTTGCGCGGCAACTTTGCGGTGGCGGCGGCGGCGCTGAATGACCGTGTCATGGACGCGCCCGGCGATGCGGCCGCGTGGTACAACCTGGGGAACAGCTACTACCGAATGGGTGACCCCGGCCGTGCGGTGTGGGGGTGGCTGCGCGCGCTCGAACTGGAACCCAGGAGCAATGACGTCGCACACAACCTCCATCTCGTGAATGCAGGACGCGCGGCCGCAGCAGTGCAGACGTGGTTCCCGGTGTCCGCAGCGGAGCTCGCACTTCTGGCTGCCCTCTGCTGGTGGCTCGCGCTGCTGTGCGCCGCACTGTTCGTCATCCGTAGGCAGCCCGGCGCCCGTGTCGCGGGAATCCTCATTGGAACCGCATGCGTGACCGCACTGCTCATGGTGGCCGCTCGGCGGGCCGGCCCCGGTGCTGTGGTGCCGTTCGGCACCGGCGCCGACCTGTACGCCGCGCCCACCTCGCGCATGCAGCCGCGTGGGCGCCTCGAAGTGGGGGATGCGGGTGTGATCCTGAAACGGGAAGGGGAGTGGCTGCTGCTGCGCCTGTCCGACCACGCCGAGGCCTGGGTGCGGACCGCGGATGTCGGCGCGCTCTGAACTTGCCTGCGTCACCGTGGGCGCTGATACTTCCTCAACTTTCTGAAGAGCCAGGAGACCATGGCAGCCTATCCGAACCTGACAGTCATCGATCATCCGCTGATCCAGCACAAACTCGCGGTACTGCGCAAGAAGGACACATCGAAGAAGACGTTTCGCGAACTCGTGGACGAAATCTCGATGCTTATGGGCTATGAAGTCACACGTGACCTCCGACTCGAAGACGTCGAAGTCGAAACGCCGATGGAGCGCACGACCTGCCGCATTGTGAGCGGTAAGAAGCTGTCGCTCGTGCCGATCCTGCGCGCGGGACTCGGAATGGTCGAAGGCATGCTCAGACTGATGCCCTCCGCGCGAGTGGGACACATCGGACTTTATCGCGAACACGATACGCTGCAGCCCGTCGACTACTACTTCAAGATCCCGTCAGATGTCGAAGCACGCGACTTCATTGTTCTCGATCCGATGCTTGCGACGGGTGGGTCCGCTTCTGCGGCCGTCAGCTCACTCAAGCGGCGCGGCGCGACCCGTGTTCGTCTCGTCTGCATTGTTGCAGCACCGGCCGGTGTGCAGCGGATGCTCGACGAGCACCCGGATGTCCAGGTGTTCACTGCCGCGCTCGATCGCGAGCTGAATGAGAACGGCTACATCATGCCAGGGCTCGGGGACGCGGGTGACCGGTTGTTCGGTACGCGCTGAGCCCCTAGATTCGACTGTGTACAAGGGCCCGTAGCTCAGGTGGTTAGAGCGGACGACTCATAATCGTTTGGTCCCAGGTTCAAGTCCTGGCGGGCCCATTGAGAACGAAAGCCGTGGTGAACGCGACATGACCGACCCGCAAAGCGGACGCGCCGGCCCGATCCATGATTCCATGTTGACACCGCTGCACGATACGACGCCGTCCACGATCCTCGTCGTCGAGGACGACCCCGTCACATTCGCCTTGTTGCGCGCCGTGATCGAATCCGCGGGCCATCGGTTCCTCGGTGCTCACGATGCAACCGAGGCCGCGTCCGTCCTTCCTGATGCAGACCTCGTCCTGCTCGACGTCATGCTCGGCGAGACGGACGGATGGCAGTTCTGCCGGCACATCAAGACCAACGTTGATCCACTACTACCCGTCATCATGGTCACCGGCCGCACATCGCCGGATGACATCGTGCGCACATTCGACAGCGGCGCGGATGACTACATTCCCAAGCCGTTCCAGGCGCAGGAACTGCTTGCTCGCATCGGTTCGCGACTGCGGGTGCGCAACGCGGAAGCAGCGCTCATCACGCTCTATCGCACCGCGCAGAGTGCAGAGATCCGGTATCGCAGCCTGTTCGACGCCAATCCGCATCCGCTCGTCGTGTACGACCTGGACACCATGCAGTTCCTCGCCGTCAATCATGCAGCATGCGTGATGTATGGCTACACAGAGGAGGAACTCCTCAAGCTCGGCGTGCGCGATGTGCAGGCGCCCGAGGATGCGGCGCTCGTCGCGGAGTCGGTGGCAACGCAACATTCCGGACTCACCAACATCGGCATCTGGCGGCAGCGCACCCGCGACGGTCGCATGCTCGAGACCGACCTCACGGTTCATAACATCGAATTCGCCGACCGTCGAGCGCGCCTCGTGCTCGTCCTCGATGTCACCGAACAGAGGGCGGCAGAGCGCGCAGTGCGCGATGCAGAGAACCGCCTCCGCGAGGGGCAGCGGCTCGAGGCCGTCGGGCGCCTCGCGGGGGGCGTTGCACATGACTTCAACAACATGCTGACTGCCATTCTCGGCAATGCCGACGAGATCCTCCGTGGTGCGAAGATCGACGCAGAGAGCCGCGGTCAGATTGAGGACATCCGGGGCACCGCCGAGCGAGCAGCCGTCCTCACGCGTCAGTTGCTCGCATACGGCAGGCGCCAGATCCTGCAGCCGCAGCAGCTGGACGTGAACGACGTCGTCACGGCACTCGACCCGCTGATGCGTGCGAGTGCGGGCGATTCCATCCCGATCGACTTCGCGCTCGCGGCATCACTTCCACCCGTCCTGGCGGACCCGCAGCAGATCCGGCAGGTGATCATCAACATCGTGACCAATGCGGCCGAGGCGATGCCGACGGGCGGTCGTATCGAAATTGGCTCCACGGTCGTCGTGGTCGACGCCGCTGACGCCGCACGCGTCGGGCTTCAGAGTCCGGGCGCGTACGTCCGGCTCACGGTGATTGACGACGGACAGGGAATGTCGGCGGCCACAGCTGCACGCGCGCTTGAGCCGTTCTTCACAACGAAACCACAGGGCCTCGGAAGCGGGCTCGGACTGTCCACGGCATACGGCATCGTGCAGCAGAGCGGAGGGACGCTGTCGCTTGCGACGGAGGCATGGCGGGGCACCACGGTGACCGTACTCCTGCCCGTCGCGGATCCGGCAGATGTCGCGAAGCGCGCACAGGTCGCCCGTCGCAGCCAGACGTCAGGGCGCACCGTGCTCCTCGTGGAGGATGAGCCCGCCGTCCGCAACCTTATCCGGCGCGTTCTCGAACGGAGCGGGTTCGATGTCATGGAAGCCGAGAACGGCGCGGACGCCCTCGTGATGGCCCGCGATGCGGGGCGGCCGATCGATCTTCTGGTCACAGACGTCGTCATGCCGATTCTCGGCGGCCTCGAGCTCGCCACGGCCCTGGCCGGCGAACAGCCGGATATCCGGATCCTGTTCATTTCAGGGTACAACGAGGAAGCCATTCATCAGCACGGCGTGCTGCTGCCCGGAAGCGAGTTCCTCCCGAAGCCGTTCTCGCCAGACGAACTGCGTCAGAAGGTGCGGGATATCCTCGACTCGCACAGCCACGCGGGATAGCGTCGCGGCGACCGTGCGCCGCCTGAAATACGAACACCTGCGCATTGACAACGACCCTCAGACGTGCCAGCTTACCGGCTTGTGCCTGATACGGGGATCGACCCCGAATTGCCCCCCTGAAAAACCGTAGAGTGTGTTGATGTTCGGCACCACCAAAGGCCGATTTTTGATCGTTCTGGCAGTGACCCTCGCAGGACTCGGGATACTGTTCACGCAGGGCATCAAGCTGGGACTCGATCTGGATGGCGGTTCCTCGCTGTCCCTCGAAGTCGATGATCCCAAGGGTACGATGACGAAGGAGGCCAAAAGCGCCGCCATCGACCAGAACATTCAAATTCTGCGCAATCGCGTCGACAAGTTCGGCATCGCGGAAACACCGATCCAGAAGTACGGCGATGACCGCATCATCATCTCGCTGCCCGGGATCGACGATCCGGAGCGCGCGAAGGCCGTCATCCAGAAGCCTGCCGTTCTCGAGTGGACCAAGGTCCGCGAGTCGGCCGAGCTCATCAGCGCCATGCCGCGTATCGATCGCGCAATCAGCGAGGCACTGAAGACCGGCAGGATCAGTGTCGCAGTTGAACCGTCGGCAGCCGACACCGCGGTCGACGCAGCGGCCGATTCGGGCGCAGTCGCGCAGCAGTCGGTGCAGGACCTCCTGTTCGGCAACAAGGACAGCGCATCGGTCGCGGGGGACAGCGCTGCAGGCGACAGTGCTGCAGTGCCCGCGGGGGATCGTGCATTCAGCCAGTATCTCTCGGGCAGCGGTGAGGGCGAGTTCCTCGTCCGCATGCAGGACGTGCCGAAGGTCGCGCGTCTCCTGCCCGATTCGTCGCCCGTCATGGCTTCGGTGCTGCCCCGCGGCAGCCGCCTCCTCTTCGGCAATGACACCGTCGCGCAGGGTGCGGATCTCTACCGCCGCCTCTACTATCTCGATGAAAAGGCGTTCATCACGGGACAGGACCTGACCAATTCGACGGCAGGTCGTGATCCGCAGTACAACAAGACGATCGTGTCATTCAACCTGACCCGCCGCGGTGGCAACATCTTCGACCGCGTGACGGGTGAGAGCATCGGCAAGCGCATCGCCATCGTGCTCGACAATCAGGTCTTCAGTGCGCCGGTCGTGAATGGCCGTATCAGCACGAGTGGCCAGATCGACATGGGTCAGTCGCCGCTCGAAGAGGCGCGCGATCTCGCGCTCGTCCTCAATGCCGGTGCGTTCTCGGCGCCACTCAAGTTCGTCGAGGAGCGCAGTGTGAGCCCGTCACTGGGTGAGGCGTCGATCCGGCAGGGCATGGTCGCTGGCATCCTGGGCCTGCTCATGGTCGTCGGCATCATGATCTACTTCTACCGGTTCGCCGGTGTGCTCGCCGTTATCGCGCTGGGCGTCTATGTCGTGGTCGTGCTGGCGGGTCTGTCCGCGTTCCAGGCCGCGCTTACGGCGCCGGGCATCGCGGGTCTCATCCTGTCCATCGGTATGGCTGTCGACTCGAACGTCCTGATCTTCGAACGCATCCGCGAAGAACTTCTTGCCGGACGCTCCATCCGACTTGCATCGGATGAAGGCTTCAAGCACGCGATGTCCGCGATCATCGATACGCACATCACGACGCTCATCACGGCGTTCATTCTGTACAAGGTCGGAACCGGTCCCGTGCAGGGCTTCGCGCTGACACTCGGTGTCGGTCTGATCGCGTCGTTCTTCTCGGCCGTATACGTGACGCGGACATTCTTCCTGATGTATATGGAACGTCGCCGCGGCGCCGAATCCATCAGTATCTGAACCTCAACACGAACGATACGATGCGCAGGTTATATTCGGACGCCAACTTCGACTTCTTCGGCATGCGTCGCCGCGCCTACATGGGCAGCGCGACCGTCCTGCTGCTGGGTCTCATCTTCGCCGTATACTGGCAGGCAACCGCGGGTGCCTGGCTCAAATACGGGGTCGACTTCACGGGCGGCACACTCATGCAGGTCGAGGTGCACAAGCCGACGTCGGAAACCGAGCTTCGCGAGCTGGTAGGCGGACTGTTCGACCAGGGTACGGAGGTCGTCCGCAGCGGCGACCGCTACCTCCTCCGTACGCCGTCCACCTCCGAAGACGCGACGTCCAATGGAGACAAGGTGCGCGCGGCGCTATCCCAGAAGTTCGGCGGCGAGGACACCTATACGGTGCACAGTACGGGTAACGTCGGTGCAAAGGTCGGTGGTGAGCTCCAGCAGAAGGCGATCCTCGCGATCATCGTGTCCTTCGCGGCCACACTGATCTACCTCGCGTTCCGCTTCGAGTGGCGCTTCGGCCTTGCGGCAATCATCGCGACGCTGCACGACGTCCTGCTCACGCTCGCCGTTATCGTCATCTTCCGCCTTGACGTTTCGCTCGAAGCAGTTGCGGCGATGCTGACCGTCGTGGGTTACTCGCTGAATGACACGGTCATCATCTTCGACCGTATCCGCGAGAACCTGAAGGGCAAGCGCGTGGTTGACCTGCGCGAGGTCCTCAACCGCTCGATCAATGAGACACTGCCGCGCACGATCCTCACCATCACGACGACACTCGCGACGCTGTTCTCGCTGTTCCTGCTCGGTGGCGAGATCATCCGCGTCTTCGCGACGATCCTGATTGTCGGCATCCTGGTGGGCGCGTACTCGTCGATTTTCGTGGCATCGCCTGCGTTGCGAGCGATCGATAGTCGCTGGCCGCGCCCGACCCAGACAACGGTTCGCAAGACACGGGCGCCGGGCGCAGTCCGCGCCTGATGCACACGGCGGACAACTGAAGACGATGGGGCGGTCACCGGGAACGGTGGCTGCCCCATTCTCATATCGAGGTCCATGTTCGATTCGCACTGCCACCTGACAGACGACCGCCTGAAGGACGACGTTGGCGCTGTCCTCGACAGGTCCCGCGCCGCGGGCGTGACCGGCGTTGTATCCATTGCATCCGACGCAGAGGACGGCGAGGCCGCCCACGCGATCGCACTGGCATGGGACGACGTCTGGAGTACCGCGGGGATCCATCCTCACGCCGCCCTCGCCGCGACCGCTGACGATCGAGCGCTGGTCGAGGAACTGATCACGCGGCCGAGAGTCGTCGCACTCGGCGAGACCGGACTGGATTACTTCTACGATACATCGCCCCGTGCGGTACAATGCGATCTGTTCGCCTGGCATCTCGAGCATTCTGCGCGCTCGGGCTTGCCCGTCGTCGTTCACTCGCGTGACGCCGAGGAGGACACGGCGGCTGTGATCCGGGAAGCCGACCCGCGGGCGACCGGTGTGCTCCACTGCTTCGCAGCAGGAACCCTGCTCTTTGACACGGCCATGGAGCTTGGCTGGTACATTTCCTTCGGCGGGATGGTGACATTCCGCAACTTCACAGGGCATGACTTCCTGAAGGCAGCACCCGTCGACCGTCTGCTGCTGGAGACCGACAGCCCCTACCTCGCGCCCGTGCCCATGCGAGGGCGGTGCAACGAGCCGGCATATGTCGCTCATACCTGCGCGGCGGCTGCTGCAATCCGCGATGTGCCGGCCGCGGACCTCGGTTGTACCACGGACCTGAATGCGCGACGGTTCTATCGGGTGAGTCGGTAGGCATGGCGCGCAGGATCCACGTTCTTCCGGATACGCTCGCGAACCAGATCGCGGCGGGCGAGGTCGTCGAGCGGCCCGCGTCCGTCGTGAAGGAACTCGTCGAGAACGCGCTCGACGCGGCCGCCACACTCGTCGACATCGAGCTTCGCAATGGAGGGCGGACGGAGATCCGCGTAGCGGACAACGGGTGCGGCATGGGGCGCGAGGACGCGCTCCTGTCGCTGGACCGCCATGCGACCAGCAAACTGATGCGCGAAGAGGATCTTGCGGCGATCCGCTCGTTCGGGTTCCGCGGCGAGGCACTGCCGTCGATCGCATCCGTATCGCGGCTGACGCTGGAGACGGCGGAGGCCGGGGGCGTCGGTACGCGCGTGCGCATCGCGGCCGGCAAGATCCAGGGTGTAGAGGAGATCGCGCGCCAGGCGGGTTCGACGATCACCGTGCGCAACCTGTTCAGCAACGTACCAGCGCGCGCGAAGTTTCTGCGTAGCGCTGCTGTCGAGACGCGGGCCGTGGTGGATGTGATCGTGTCGCTGTCACTCGCGAACATCAGCACTGCGTTCACACTGGAGTCGAACGGTCGCGTCCTGCTGGATTTGCCCGCAGCCAATGACGTCGTCACACGCGTCGCGTCATTGTGGGGTGAAGAGGCGGCGTCGCGCTTCGTTCCGATCAGCAGTGCGCGCGACGATGTGACGATTGCCGGGCTCGTCGAGCGGCCGGATTCCTCGCTGTCGGGGCCTCGTCGCGTTCACCTGTTCGTGGACGGACGCCCGTTCAAGGATCGCGAACTCGTGATCGCGGCTGAACGCGCGTACCGAACCACCGTACCACACGGCGCGCGACCGTCTCTGGTTCTCTACCTCAATGTCGGAAACGGCAGTGTCGACGTGAACGTGCATCCGTCCAAGGCGGAAGTGCGGTTTCGCGACAAGTTCGCGATCCAGGCGAGCGTCGAGGATGCAGTGCGCAGCGGTCTGGGTACGCTGATGAGTGCCGCAACCCTCGACCGCACGCCGACACTGCCGCAGCTCAGTCCGATCGCGCCCGTGACGATTGCTTCGCCTGAACCCGCGGCCGTCGATCAGCTCGCGTTCTTTGTCGCAGCACCCGAGCGCGGCATTGCCGGCGAGCCGCTGACGGACGGGCCTGCAGGGAAGCGAGACGATGCCGTCGCATCCGATGGCGACGGCGGAACCGCACAGGAGCAGGCAACATCGCCCACGCTCTGGCAGGTGCACGACTCCTACATCATTGCCGAGACACGCAGCGGCCTGCTCATCATCGATCAACACTCCGCGCACGAGCGCGTTCTGTTCCAGGAGATCATGCAGCAGTTCGAGTCCGGGCGCGCCCACAGTCAACGCCTGTTGTTCCCGCTCACCCTCAGGCTCTCGCCCGCCGAGTATTCCGTCATGGCGGACCAGAAGGAATTGTTCGAGCGTGCGGGCTATGAGATCGAGCCGTTCGGCGGGCGGACCGTCATCGTGCACGCAGCGCCAGCGCCGCATCCGTATTTCAATGCAGAGCGCTGTCTGCGCGAGATGATTGCCGAACTCTCCACCGGAAGTGAACTCACGAGGTCGGCGAGAACGCAGTACGAGCGACTCGCGATGACATTCGCATGCAAGGCGGCAATCAAGGCAGGGCAGCGCCTTACGGCGGTTGAGATGGAGGAGTTGTTCGAGCGCCTGTTCTCCACCGACCTGCCGTACCATGACGTCCATGGCAGGCCGACCGTCATTCGTCTCTCGCTCGAAGAGCTGGCCCGCCGTTTCGGCCGCCATGGCTGAACCCGTTCTTGTCATCACCGGCCCGACCGCCAGCGGCAAGTCGGCGCTCGCGCTGG
>JBBSJG010000128.1:0-9602 GCA_038257485.1 Longimicrobiales bacterium
ATGAACGCTGGGCATGGTATACGAGAACCTGGTTGCTCACGCCCGCCGTGAGCAGGACGACGTCGACGCCTCTCTGCGCGGCGCTTGTGATCGCCGTCATGAGTGAATCATCCGGCACGAAGTATGGCGTCGTGATGACGAGCCGCCGTCGCGCTGCGTGGATGAGCGCTGTGAAGAGCTTCAGGTTGTTGTCGGTGTCGTACCCCGGTCCGCTCGGCAGCGCCTGGCACAGTGCGGGCCCATCCCAGTCGGCGAGCAGGTCACGCGCGCCGGGTCGATTCGTTTCGAACGGCTCACCGCCCTCCGCGAACCAGTCGTTCAGGAACACCGCATTCAGCTCGAGCACGACGGGGCCGGTCACTCGGGCAATGACCTCCACGTAGTGCATGCCGCGTCGCACGTTCTTTTTCCTGAGATAGCTGCTCGCGATGATGTTCATCGACCCCGTGAATGCGACCTTCTCGTCCACCACCAGGATCTTGCGATGGTTTCGCAGATCCGGCCGGTTCCAGTTGTTCGTGAGTGGCCGGATCGGCAGCGACCAATGCCAGTCGATCCCCGCGTTCGTCAGGCGCACCTCCATGTCCGCCCGCCGTGGAAACCCCTGGGAAGCCATGTGATCGACGAGTATACGGACATGGACGCCCCGCCGCACCGCGTTCTCGAGGGCGCGGAGGAACACTTCCGTGTGGTCGTCCATAGCGATGATATAGAACTCGGCGTGTACGAACGTTGTCGCGGTATCGATCGCGGCTGCCATCCTGCCGAGGGCCATGTCGTACTCGGCGATCAGTTCGACATGATTCCCGCTGCATACCGGCATGCCACCGAGACTCTCGTTGAGGCGGATGATGTGCTCGCAGTGTGCCGGAACAGGTGGGTCGAAGAATTCGTCCGTCGCCGGATCCTCCTTTGCCTCGGCGACGCGTTCCGCGATCAGCTCGTCGGCGCGCCGCTGCATTGCACGGCGCCGGCGCGACAGCTTCGGGTTTCCGATCATCAGGTACAGCAGCGCGCCAACGAATGGCTGGAACACGATGAGCAGCAGCCACGCCGTTGCCGAACCCGGCTTCCGGTTGCGCGGCACCACGAACAGCGCGCCCAGCATGATGACCCATTGGGCGATATAGCTGACGAGTGCCAGCGTTACATGCATCTATTCCTCGACATCGAGTCGCAGCGCCCGCAGCGACAGGTTGACGTCATAGATGAACAGCAGCAGTGACACGATCAATGCGCCGAGACAGGCAAGAAACAGGATCGCCACGGGAACCGCAGACGTCACATCAAGAATCGCACTGAGGAACAGCGCAATGATGAGACAGGCGGCGAGCAGCGCACTCACCGACGCCAGCGCTATCGATGCGCGGACGACGCGCGCCCGTACGAGCAGAATCGCCAGCTGTGCCCGCACGCCATCGGCGTCCTCCGCGGGGAGCGTGCGCAAGGCGCGCGAAAACTCGCGCGTGCGGTTGATGACTCGTCCGAGCTGATTCGTCATGGTCAGGAGCAGCAGCCCGACGCCGGAAATCAGGATGACTGGTCCGACCGCCACCTGCAGGATTGGGATCAGATCTGTGAGTTGCATCTCGCCTGCTGCCGGGGTGGATTCAGTACCGCACGTCCGGCCATGAACACAACAATCGGGCCAGCAGCGCTCGTGGTGTGGAACGGCCCAGCCGGCTAGTCGCCGCCACCATCCCCGCCGCCATCGCCACCACCGCCATCCGAACCCGCGTCAGACGCGTCGAACGCGCCATCAAGCGCGTCGAACACGCCCGATAGATCCATGGAAGTGAACATGTCCAGGTCCTGCCATCCACTGCGGTCTATGCTCCGCTGGTCGATCATTCGTGCGATGTCGGCGCCCGCGAGCTCTCGACGCGCAACTTCAGAAATTTTTGCGGAATGGGCACGCAGATTCCCATCCAGGAGAAGTGCCGGCCCCAGGTGCACACATTTTACGGCAGCCGCGTGTGGATCCTTCTTGAGCAGCCGAGGGATGGACCGCGCCTCTTCCTTCAGCTCCCGAAGTTGTGTGAGGAGGACGCGCCCGGTCGCCGTTGGCTCGTAACGGGTTGACTTGAAAAACTTAGCACCGTATGCGTCCTTTTCTCGATCAGCCCTGCATTGATGAGTTGCGGCAGGATGTGCTGGTCCAGCAGGCGGTGGTAGGAAAGGCCGAATTGCTTCTGGAGATGCGCGATGATCTGGTGGGGGTGATGCAGGGGTCCCGCTGCGTGGACGGTCAACGCGTCGTGCACGGCTGCGACCGCCGGCGAAAGCCGCGACACTTGTTCGGGCGCTAACCGTGAGACGGAAAACCGGACGGGGTGGAACCACCGACGTTCGCCCGTATCAGGATCCCGCCGTACCGCACCCAACATCCCAAGCATTCCGAGCGCTGCGCGAACGGCCTGATGCCCCGACGGACTTTTCAGCCCCAGCAGAACAGTCGCGTCAACGATATCGATACGCACTCAAGCCCTAGAAATCCAGATTCTTCACGTACTTCGCATTCTCTTCAATGAACTTCCGGCGTGGCTCGACTTCATCGCCCATCAGCGTGGAGAACACGGAGTCGGCCTCGACCGCGTCTTCCAGCGTTACCTGCAGGATCGTGCGCGTGTCCGGGTCCATCGTGGTCTTCCACAGCTGCTCCGGGTTCATTTCGCCGAGACCCTTGTAGCGCTGGATGTTGATGTTCTTCGTGCCGTCGGGACCCTTCATCCGCACAGACAACACATCCCGCTCCTCTTCCGAGAATGCGTAGTGCTCTTCCTTGCCGCGCGCGACGCGGTAGAGCGGCGGCTGCGCGATGTAGATCATGCCCTCTTCGATGAGCTGGCGCATGTGACGATAGAAGAACGTGAGCAGCAGTGTGCGAATGTGCGCGCCATCCACGTCGGCGTCGGTCATGATGATGATCTTGTGGTACCGCGCACCCTTCACACTGAAATCATCCTCGCCAATCCCCGTTCCGATCGCGGCGATGATCGTGCGGATTTCCTCGTTCGACAGGATCTTGTCGAGACGCGCACGCTCGACATTCAAAATCTTTCCACGCAGCGGCAGGATCGCCTGGTAGTTGCGGTCGCGACCCTGCTTCGCGGATCCGCCTGCGGAGTCACCCTCGACCAGGTAGATCTCGCACAACGCGGGATCGGTGATCGAGCAGTCCGCGAGCTTGCCGGGCAGTACCATGCCTTCGATCGCGCTCTTGCGACGCACCAACTCCCTCGCCTTGCGCGCCGCGAGCCGGGCGCGCGCAGCCTGGATGGACTTGTCGATGATCGCACGCGCAACCGCGGGATTCTCCTCGAGGAAGCTCGACAGTTTGTCATTCACGACCTGCTCGACCGCGCCGCGAACTTCGGAATTGCCGAGCTTGGTCTTCGTCTGACCCTCGAACTGCGGCTCCTTCACGCGAATCGACAACACACACGTCAGGCCTTCACGCAGGTCCTCACCGGACAGGGCGTCAAGCTCCTTGGTCTTCAGGAAGTTGTTCTTGCGCGCATAATCGTTGAGTGTACGCGTCAGTGCCGCCTTGAAGCCGGTCAGGTGCGAGCCGCCCTCATGCGTATTGATGTTGTTGACGAACGTGAACGTATTCTCGTTGTAGCCGTCGTCGTACTGGAACGCGAGATCGATCTCGGCCTCTTCGCGGATGGCTTCGATGAACACGGGCTTCGGATGCACCGGCTTGCGGTTGCCGCGCAGGAACTCGACGAACTCGACGATGCCGCCCTTGTAGTGATACTCCTCGCGGCGCACGCCCCGTTCGCTGTCCCGCTCATCGACGATGGTGATGTGCAGGCCGCGGTTCAGGAATGCGAGCTCGCGCAGGCGATTGGACAGCGTGTCGAATGCGTAATTGAGCTCGGTAAAGATCTCGTGGTCTGGCTTGAACGTGACCGTTGTGCCGGTGCTCTTCGTCTTGCCGACAACCTCGAGCTCGGTGACCTTCACGCCGCGCGAGTACGTCTGCTTGTGGATCTTGCCCTCGCGGCGAACCTCGATCTCGAGCTTCTCCGACAGTGCATTGACGACGCTGATGCCGACGCCGTGCAGACCGCCCGACACCTTGTACGAGTCCTTGTCGAACTTCCCGCCCGCGTGCAGCATCGTGAGCGCGACCTCGACGCCCGACATGTGCTCCGTCGGATGCATGTTCGTCGGAATACCGCGTCCGTTGTCGACGACGGTGATCGACTCGTCCGGATGGATCGACACTTCGATATGCGTGCAGTATCCCGCGAGCGCTTCGTCCACCGAGTTGTCCACGACCTCGTAGACGAGGTGGTGAAGACCGCGCGCGGACGTCGAGCCGATGTACATGCCCGGGCGCTTCCGCACTGCTTCCAGACCCTTCAGGACCTGGATCTGTTCAGACTGATAGTCGTTCTGCGTCGAATCGTTGTTGGCCATTTTTTCAGCTTTTTCGGTTGGCGACATCGAGCGGCCGCGCGTCAGCACGGCAGACCATTTGATACCCCGGAATTGCGTTCCGGTTACTGCCCTTCACCCATGACAAAACGGATCCGTTCGATCCGCCCCGTCCGCTTTCCTTCATTGATCCGGCGAACGATCTCCCGCTCCATCAGCCGCAGCTCCATCAGCCACGCACTCGACTGGACGGCCACCACGAGCGTGCCCTCCCCCGTGTGCAATGGCGTGGTCACCGAGGCGATCTTCTCGCCGACCTTGTCCGCCCACAGCGGGATGACACTGGCCTCTTCGATCTTCTCGTCCAACCCCGACGCGCGCAGGTACTTCGCGACCTCGTCTCCGAGCGGTGTGGGGCCCGGCTTCTTCTTCCCGCTCATGCCAGGACCCGGCCCGCCGCGATGCCCCACCGGGCCGGCGCACTGACCGCGTCATCGAATGGCGCGAGCTCGACATCCGTCTCCTTCGGCGCGGTCATGATGACCTGGCCACGCCGACCCTCACGGAACAACTGCACAATGCGACGTGATCTTCCCGGGTCGAGCTCTGCGAACACGTCGTCCAGCAGCATCACGGGTTGACGGGCCCTCGCCCCGCGGATGGTGACGGCCTCCACCAGTCGCAATGCGACGGCACCCGTGCGCAGCTGGCCGCCCGAGCCGAACTCGCGCAGGTCCACGTCGCCATCGGGCGTGCCCATCAGGAACGACAGGTCATCCCTGTGGGGTCCGGCCAGTGTCACCCTGCGCTCCCGTTCCCGTCGCGCGACGCGCGTCAGCGCCACCTGGAACGCCTCGCTCGCCGTCGCATGATCGATCTCCGCATCCACCCGGACATCGCTGCGGTATCGCATCTCCGCCGCAGCGCCACCACCGATCTCCGCATAGAACGACGCAAACCGGTCGGCATGCTCGTTCACCCACTGCGCCCTCGCCGTCATCAGGATCGCGCCGGCCGCAATGAGTGCGGGCTCGAATGCACTCGTCACGCGTTCATCCGCGAAGCCGCGCAGGACTGCATTGCGCTGGCGGAGCGCGTGGCGGTAACGCTGCAGCGCCTCCAGATACCCCGGCGTCGACAGTGACAGCACGATGTCGAGATACCGCCGTCGCTCACCGGGACTGCCCGACACCAGCTCGACATCCGACGGCGAGAACACGACGGCTGCCACGCGGCCGATCGCGTCACCGAGACGGTCCTGCTCCACGCCGTCGATGCGGACCCGCTTGGTCCGCGTCTTCAACTCGTAGGCTGCAGTGATCTCGAGCTCGCGGTCCGCGGCCGGGTCATGAAAAAGCCCGCGGATGTGGAACGCCTCGGCACCGAACCGCACCAGCTGGTCATCCGCCGCACCACGGAATGACCGGAAGATCTCGAGGTAATAGACCGCCTCCAGCAGGTTCGTCTTGCCGGACCCGTTGTCCCCGATGATTGCGGCACCTGCGGCTGGAAAAACGAGGTGGACATCCTCGAAATTCCGGAAGTTGCGTAATCGCAGCTCCCGCAGGACGGGGACGGTGTCAGCGAGGGTCATGAGGCGAGATGAATATACACTATACGCGTGCGTGCGCGCGAGGGGATCGCCGAGCGGATTCCCCTTCGCGCGGCGCGCGGTCTCAGCGGCCCTTGAAGTCGGCTTTGCGCTTCTCGAGGAAGGCCGTCATGCCCTCCTTCATATCCGCGGTCGAGGCGAGCAGGCCGAAGAGGTTGGACTCGAGCGTCAGTGCGTCGTCCGTGCTGACATTCGAAGCATTCTCGACGGACTCGAGCGCGAGTGCGAGCGCGATCGGGCCGTTCGCGATCATCTTCGTCATCATGTCGCGCGCGCCGGCGGCGAGGTCGCCGGGCTCGAAGACACGGTTGACCAGGCCGATGCGATGTGCTTCCGCGGCATCGATCATCTCACCCGTGAGAATCAGCTCGAGCGCGCGGCCGCGACCGACCAGGCGCTGCAGGCGGATCGTGCCGCCATAGCCCGGGATGATGCCGAGCTTCACTTCCGGCAGTCCGAACTTCGCCTTCGCCGATGCTACCCGCAGATGGCACGCGAGCGCGAGCTCGAGGCCGCCACCCAGCGCGAACCCGTTCACGACGGCGATCACGGGCTTGCCGATGCGCTCCAGGAAGCGGAACGCTTCCTGTCCCTCGCGTGACACGCGGACACCGTCGATCGGGCCCATCTGCGCGAGCTCCGCGATGTCTGCGCCCGCGACGAACGCCTTCTCCCCCGCACCCGTCAGCAGGATGCCCCGCACGGCGTCATCATCGCGCAACGCATGGAACGCCGATGCGAGCTCACGGATGGTGTCGCCATTCAGCGCGTTGAGCTTGTCCGGCCGATTCACCGCCAGGGTCGCGATGCCGTCCGCAATTTCGAGTGTCAGAAATTTCATTGTCCGGTCCATGCTGATTGTCAGATTGTGAGCCGCTCAAGCTACGCTTTCGCGGGGTCCGCTTCCAGTGCTGCCGCACCGCGGACCACGCCCTCGACGACCCGCGTGGGATCGATGTACTTCGCCGCAGCAGCACGCATCGACTCGCCTGTCACCGCCCGCGTCCTCGCCTCGAACTGATGGATCTCGTCCAGGCCCGTGCCCAGCAGGATCGCATTCACGAGGTGGCCGAGCTGCGCTGCATTCGTCTGGCTGGCGATCTGCCACGACCCGATCGTGTAGCGCTTCGCCCGTTCGACCTCGTCCTCGCTCAACACCTCCGTGGTCAGCAGACCGAGCTGCTCGATCAGACCGTCACGTGCTTCTTCCTCGCGCTCCGGACTCGTGCCGATGTATGCGATGAATGCACCCGCCCTCCACCTCGCCAGCGGGAACGCACTGATTGCATACGCCAGCGATCGCTTGCTACGCAGCTCCTCGAACAGCCGCCCACCGAGACCACTTACCGAGCCGGCCAGCAGACGCAGTGCATCCAGATCGCGATCGTTGCGGTCGGGGCCGGGGAACGCGAGCGCGAGCGCGGTCTGCTGCTTCGCCCGCTGCTCCACGCGCACCTGCGGCACAGTCGGCCAGACCGGCCTGCGATCCGGGATCGGCGCGCCACTATACTCCACGACATCCAGCCTTGCCGCAATCTGCGCAGCCGCTGCATCCGGATCTGCGACATCACCTACAACGAAGAACCACGGCTCGCCATTCAGCACGCGCGCGCGGTGCCACGCCTGGAGCATCGATGCGTCGATGTCGATCACTGCCTGCTCCACCATGCGCGGGCCGAAGCCGTACGGGTGTGCGCCGAACGCGGCCTCGAGCGCGAGGCGCAGCGGGTACTGGTACATGTCGTCACGCATCTGCTGCAGATCGCTCAACAGCATGTCGCGCTCTTTCGCAACTTCCGCGGCCGGGAACGTCGGCGCGAGCGCTGCATCGAGCAACAGATCGAGACCCGCATCGAAATGCCGCGATGGCACCGTCATGCCCCAGTCCAGCGAGTCTGCGCCGACACCGAAACCGATGCTTGTGCCGAGTGCTTCCGACTCATCCGCGAGCTGCGCAGCAGTCCGCCGGGCCGTTCCCTTCACGGATGACCTCGCCATCAGCCCTGTAATTCCGGCCTCGCCCGCGCTCTCCTGCAATGCACCGCCGCGCAGTACCAGCGCCATCGACACCAGTGGTGCGCTGTGGCGGGGCAGGATGACGATGTGCGCATCCCCCGTCGCATAGAATCGGACGTCACGATCGATGCGCTCCGGCGCGAGCCTGCGCGCGGCCGCCGTGACAGGTTCATGCGACGGCATTGGGGCGGGCGAGGCGGCACGCTCGATGGTCGGCGCCACTTCAAAGAGCGACCGCGCGAGCGCATCCGCGTCCATGCCGAGTGACGTGCTGCCCGTTGGGCGATACGTGAGCAATGCGCCGCGTTCGTCCTTGAGATACGCGCGTGCCACGCGCACGAGATCTTCGGCCGTCACGGACATGACTGCGGTGATGTAGTCATCGGCAAGCTCCCATCCGCCGAGTGACTCCCATTGCGCGAGCAGGTTGGCCTGACCTTCCGCGGTTTCGAGGCGGCGGACCAATCGTGCTTCGAGAATGCTGCGTGCACGCTCCACTTCCTGCTGTGTGATCCCGTTGTCTCGAACATCGCGCACAACCGCGGCAATCGCGTGCAGCGCTTCGACCGTGCGCGCGGGTTCGCACTCGGCACTGATGCCGAAGACGCCGATGTGCCTCGGTGTGTAGTTGTGCGCACTGATGCCCGTGACCAGGCCGGCTTCGCGCACCCCGCGGTACAGGCGGGACGCACGGCCCTGCCCCAGCACGAGCGCGAGGACGTCGAGTGCTGCCGAGTCCGGATGGAGTGAGCCCGGCGTGCGCCAGCCCCACTGGATCGTGCTCTGCACGACGTCGCCCGACATCTCGCGCAGGCGGAACCCCGCGCGCTCCGGCTCGACCGGGCCGATGTCGCGCACGTCCGGGCCGGCCTGCATGCCGCCATAGTATTTTTCGACGAGATCGAATGTCGCTTCCGTGTCGACATCGCCCGCCACCACGACCACGGTATTGGCAGTTGTATACATCTCGCGGTAATACTTCCAGATCTGCTCGCGTGTCATTCGCGCGAGCGCGTCGGCGTGGCCGATGCGCCAGCGGCGGATGCGATGCTGGTCGAACAACAGCTCGAACAGCGACTCCTCCGCGACCGCGGACGGATTGTCGAGCTTGCGGCGGGCCTCCTGGATGATGACCTGCAGCTCGGTTGCCAGTTCGGACTCCTCGACGGCGCTGTTCAGCAACGCATCCGACTGGATATCGAGCGCCTGTTCCAGCGATGCGGAAGGCAGCACGGTGTAGTATGATGTGTGGTCGTAGATGGTACCGGCATTGAGGTAGCCGCCGGCCGACTTCGTCTCGCGCGCGATCTCGCCCGCACCGCGACGGGCCGTGCCCTTGAAGTACATGTGCTCGAGGACATGGCTGATGCCGATGATGTCATCGGTCTCGTCGAAGTAGCCGGCCTTCACGTATGTGACGACGGCGACGACGGGCGCGCTGCGGTCTTCGCGCACCACGACCGTCAGGCCGTTCGCGAGAACGCGTCGAGTCGTGGGCAGGCGAGTCAGATAGGATTGATCCGTCATGATGCTTCCGTTCGGGTTCGTTCCTGAGGCTACGGGCAATGCGCGTGCCTCGCAACGC
>JBBSJG010000129.1:0-9559 GCA_038257485.1 Longimicrobiales bacterium
ATTGTCGGTACCATCCACAACGACGTCGTAGTCCTGCAATACAGTCAGCGCATTGTCGGACGTGAGCCGCTCGTCGTGTTCGATGATGTCGATGTGCGGATTGATGCCGCGCAGTCGCTCCGCTGCGGCCGTGACCTTCCGTCGCCCGACATCCGTTGTGGAATACATCACCTGGCGCTGCAGGTTGCTCACGTCCACCACATCGAAATCGATCATGCCGATCGTGCCGACACCGGCCGCGGCAAGATACATTCCGAGCGGCGAGCCCAGCCCGCCACCGCCGACGATCGCGACCCGACCGTTCTTCAACGCAAGCTGCCCGGCCGGTCCTACGTCCTGCAGGACCAGGTGACGGCTGTACCGCTCGATCTCGGCGCCGCTGAGCTCAGCCACCGGCGATGCTCGGAATGATCATCAAGGTGTCGTCCCTCTCGATGCTGGACGCCATACCGAGCGGCAACCCGCGCACTTCATTGTCGTTGAGGTACACATTGACGTACCCGCGCAGCGCGCCGGCATCCGTGTAGAGGTGACGCTGGAGCGCGGGGTAACGACGGACGAGGTCTGCCAGTGCATCGGCGACCGTGGCACCTGCCGCATCCACCGTGTCGGCACCGTCGGTATGATCGCGCAGCGCGAGCGGGAGGCTGATCGTCACGCGCCCTGGCCCGGGCGCGCGGTCCGCAGAAAGAATCGGAAATGCCTGATTCGTCATTGCCATACGTTTGAATATACCGGAATCAGGACGCGCGAACGATCAAACGCGCGATGAGCGCCGCATTCCGCTCCGCGCCGCCCAGTCGGGACTGCACGAATGTCATGGCAGCGGTACCCGCGAGTCGGCGTGCGGTTGCGTCGGTGACGAGCGTGTCGATGCGATGGGCGAGGCCCGCGGCCTCGCGGATGACGAACCCGCCGCCTGCAGCGGCCAGGTCGCTAGCTTCGCCGGCGTTGCCGTGCGCGGGTCCATAGACCACGGGGACGCCGAGGGCAGCGGGCTCAACGACCGAATGCAGACCGTCCCGCCCGAACCCGCCGCCCACATACGCCAGCGTCGCCGCGGCATAGAGGTCTGCGAGCACACCGACCCGGTCCACCACGATGACATCGTCATCCGGCGCTCCACTCGCCTCGACCTCGCGCAGCCGTGCATGACGGAATGCGCGCGCGTCGAGCTGCGCATCGAGCGCGGCAAGATGTGCGTCCGACGGTTCGTGCGGCGCGATCACCACGCGCGGCCTCCGCTCTGCCGGGAGCGACGAAAGCGCGTCGAGCAGCACCGTGTCATCCGCCGGCCAGGTACTGCCTGCGACAAGCAGCGGACGGGCGTCGCGCACACACTTCAGCAGTGGCGATTCCCTGTCGATCATGGCAATGCGCTGCCACACCTGGTCGAACCTCGCGTCCCCGGTGACCACCACGCGCGAGGGATCGACGTCGAATGCGTTGAACCTGTGCGCATCCTCCTGCGCGACCGCACCGATGGCGTCCAGGCGACGGTACGCGGGGCCGAGCAGAAAGCGGGCGGGTCCGCGCAGCCTGCTCGAGCCTTCGCCCAGCACCGCGTTGACGAGCGCCACCTTCGCGCCCCGAGCGGCGGCCTCGATCCCGAGGATCGGCCAGATTTCCGTCCTGACGAATGCGACGGCATCCGGGCGGAGTGCATGCACGAGTCGTTGCATCGCGGGTCGCGTGTCGAACGGCAGGTAGCCCGAGATGTCCGCACCGACGCGCGCTGCGATGCGCTCGGCGGACGGTGAAAAGAACGAGAACGCGATCTGCGCGTCGGGCAGGAGGACACGCAGCCGTGTCGTGATCGCCTGCGCCATCAGCGCCTCGCCCACCGACGGCGCGTGCAGCAGGACGAGCAGCCGGTGCGCGTGCCGATGCTGACGGCCCCACGCGTCGAACGCGTCGGCGGACGCGGCGCGCCCACGCATCGCCGTGCGTCCTTTGGGGTGCAGGCCGGCCAGGAGCCCGGCGAGCGGCTGCACGGCCCTGAGGCCGGCGTCATAGAGATGTTCGCGGTTGCGCACGCGCGAAGTTACCCACGCGGCGGCGGGGCGGGTAGCCCGCTTGTGGCAGGCCCACCAGGAGCGGCATCTTGCTCCACTCAATGACAATCGAACGGATCATCACCGGAACGGTCGGCTGGGCCGCCAGCGTATTTCAGCCTGTGGAACGCGTGGGTCCCGAGATCCCCCGCGGGCCCGTGCTCGTCGTTGCCAACCACCCCAATGCGCTGCTGGATCCGCTGATCGTTTTCCGCGTCGCCGGACGGCCGACTCGCCCGCTCGCGAAGGCGCCCCTCTTCCAGCAGGCATTCGTCGGCACCCTGCTGCGCGGAATGGGCGGACTCCCCGTGTTCCGGCCGAAGGACGATCCCTCGCAGATGCACCGGAACGACGAAACGTTCGCAGCCGCCATCGCCGCGTTGCATGCAGGCGACGCCGTACAGATTTATCCGGAAGGGCAGAGCCACTCCAATCCATCGATGACACCATTGCGCACGGGTGCCGCCCGCATCGCCCTGCGTGCCGAGGCCGAGCACGACTGGACGCTTGGCCTGGTCATTGTGCCCATCGGCCTCACATACACAGGCAAGTCGCGGTTCCGCGGTCGCGTCGTCGCCCGCATCGGTGAGCCGTTCGGCATCACGGGCTATCGCGCCGAATACGACGCTGACGAACAGGCCGCCGTCCGCACACTCACCGCCGACATGACTGCTGCACTCGAAGCCCTGACCCTCAATCTGGTCCAGTCGGAGGACGGCGACCTCATCGATGTCGCCGAACGACTGTATGTGAGAGAGAAAGGGCTGAGCGGGTGGCGCGAGCGGGACCCGATGTCGGAACGACTGCCCCGACTCCAGCGCTTCGCACAGGGACTCGCATGGCTGCGCGCACACGACCCCGAGCGCCACACCCGACTGGCTCGCGCGGTCCGACGCTATCATCGATACACTCGCCTGTTCGGCGCCACCGACGGCGACGTGCCACCGTCCTACCAATTCATGCCAACGTTGCGCTATGTCGTCGCGGAAACGTTCCTGCTCGCGCTGGGACTACCGCTTGCCGTTCTGGGCACCGTGATCTGGTATCCAACGTACTTCGCGCCCAACATCACACTGCGCATCGTGAAACCTACACACGACGCGATCTCAACGTACAAGCTGGCGACGGGATTCCTGATGGTGCCACTGACATTGGTCGCTGTCGGTGTTGTAGCAGGCATCCTTGCCGGTCCGATCGCGGCCACAGCCGCAGTCATCGGCGCCGTCATCCTCGGCTTCATTACGATCGCGTGGCGCGAACGATGGGAGCGCGTGCGGTCGGATGCATCGCTGTTCGTGCGCGTACTCACGCGATCCCGCGAGCGCGCATTGCTCGCCGGCGACCGGGCGTCACTCGTCAATGAATTTGATGCGATCTCAGAACTGATGGAGCAAGGCCCGTCCGCTAACGCTGCGACTGCGCCCTGAACACTGCGACCGCTGCGGTCGCCCAGCCCAGCAGGAAGCACAGCCCGCCCAGCGGCGTGATCGCACCGAGCCAGCGAGGGCCGCCGAGCGCGATCGTGTAGAGCGTCGAACAGAAGATGAGGATTCCGGCGACGAAGAATCGGCCGGACCAGGTGAGCAGCGGCGCCGCCGGCCACTGCGTGACCGCCCACGCGACAACGAACAGCGCGAGCGCGTGGTACATCTGATACCTCGCCGCGGTTTCGTATGTCGCGAGCTGCGCAGACGTCAGGCGAGGGCCGAGCGCATGCGCGCCGAATGCGCCCGCCGCAACCGCGAGCATCGCGAAGATACAGCCTGTAATGAACCATGGTTTTGCCATGGGGCGAAGCTAAGCGAAGGCGCCCTACCGGACCACCCTTCGGAATGGCAGGATCGGTCCGGCTGGCGGGTCCGGCTGGCGAGATCGACCCGGACGCCGCATCTATTACCCATGACACCTGTTTCGACGCCGCGTACCCGCCGCTTCCGCACCGCACTGATGCTGACGATGCTGATGGTCACTGCGACCGCCGCAGCATGTTCGCCGCTCTATGTGATCCGCGCCGGGTTCCACGAAGCGAAGATCCTGAGCCGGCGCCGCCCGATCTCGCGCGTCATCGAGGATCCCTCCACATCGCCCGAGACCCGTCGCAAGCTCGCACTCGTGCTGCAGGCGAGAGCGTACGCCGAGCACAGTCTCGATCTGGCTGCCGGCGACAGCTACACGACCTATTCGTGGGTCGAGAGCGACACCCTCCTCATGGTGATCACGGCTGCGCAGCCCGATCGGTTCCAGGCCTACACATGGTGGTTTCCGATCGTCGGACGCGTGCCCTATAAAGGCTATTTCGAGTTCGACCGCGCGTGGGACGACGCCGAGAAACTGCGCGACCGCGGTTATGACACGTACGTCCGGCCGAGCGGCGCATTCAGCACACTCGGCTTCTTCAATGATCCGCTGCTCAGTACACTCCTGCGCTATGGCGACGTCTCGCTCGGCAGCACCGTGATCCACGAGATCCTCCATAACACGGTGTACATCCCGAGCCAGGTCGCATTCAATGAGAGCTTCGCGAGCTTCGTGGGCGACCGCGGCGCCATCGACTTCTTCTGCGCGCGCGACGGCGACACCGCCGCGACGTGTGACCTCGCGAAGCGCAGCTGGCACGACACGCTCGTGTATGGCGCGTTCCTATCCGACCTCGTGCACCGCCTCGAGGCCGTGTATGACGACACGACATTGACGAAGGCCGACAAGCTGGCGAGGAAGCAGGTATTGATAGGCGACGGCAAGTCGCGGTTCCGCGAAACGGTCCTGCCCTCGCTGCAGACGACGGGGTACCGCGGCTTCGGCGAGCAGGACGTCAATAATGCCACGCTGATCGGGGTGAGGCTCTATTACGAGCGGCTCGACCTGTTCGAGCAAGTCTACCAGCAGTTCGGCGGCAACCTGGCCCGGGCCACGGCGGCTATCATGGCGGCGGCCAAGGCGTCGCCATCCGATCCGTACGCAGCCGTGGAAAGACTGGTGAAGTCCAACCCGGCACAGTAAGTTGGGTCCTCTCTTCAGCAGTTGTCCGGAGTCTCTGGTCGGGGTCTGACCGCGCATGCAATCCGTCTTTGCCATCATGGCGCTCCTGTTTGTCGCCACGATCCTTTCGGTCGTGACGTCGAAGCTGAAGCTGCCGTTCGCACTCACCCTCGTCGTCGTCGGGTGCGCGATCGGCCTTGGCCTCGAGTATTTGGCGCCGTTGCGCGGCGTCGGCAGCGTGCCGAAGCTCTCGCAGGACCTGCTCACGTACATCCTGCTGCCGACGCTCATCTTCCAGGCCGCCTTCGCCATCGACTCCCGCATGCTCGGCCAGAACTTCCTGCCCGTCATGGTGCTGGCCGTACCTGCCGTGCTGGTCTCGTTCGCCGTCGCCGGCTACGGCTCCTTCTGGGCCATCGGCAATGCCGCAACCCTCTCGCTCACGGCCGCGCTCCTCTTCGGTGTGTTCATCAGTACCACCGATAGCACCGCGATGTCCTCGATCTTCCAGGAGATCGGCGCGCCCAAGCGCCTCGCCATCCTGTCCGACGGCGAGAACCTGTTCAATGACGCCATCTCGATCGTGATCTTCCAGATGGTGATCGGCGTCGCAGCGATCCAGACCGGTATGGAAGGCCTCGAGGTCAGCTCGCTCGGCCAGGCGGCGGGCGTCTTCTCCGTCAACTTCTTTGGCGGCCTCGCGGCCGGCTGGGTGATGGGTCACCTGATCGGCAAGGTCATCGAGATCATCCGTGATGACGACCTGGTCGAGATCCTGCTCACCACGACCGCTGCATACCTCACGTTCTTCGTCAGTCAGGAGCTGCTGCACGTCAGCGGCATCATGGCCGTCGTCGGCATCGGCCTCGTCCTCGGCAGTGCCGGCATCACCAAGTACACGCCATCCACGATCGAATACCTGTCGCGCTTCTGGGAGTACCTCGCGTTCATTGCGTCGTCGCTGATCTTCCTGCTCATCGGCTTCGAGATCGTCGGCCAGCACAACCTGATGGAGTATTTGGGTCCGATCGCAATCGCGATCGTGATCGCCGTCGCCGCCCGCGCCATCAGCATCTACGGCCTGTTCCCGCTCGTGAACCGGCTGCCGAACATCGAGCGCGTGGACGCGCGCTACCAGACTGTCATGGTGTGGGGCGGCCTGCGCGGCGCCATGACCCTCGTACTCGCACTCAGCCTGCCCGCGGATTATCAGTACCGCGACATCCTCATTGCGATGTCGTTCGGTGTCGTCGTGTTCAGCCTCATGGTGCAGGGCCTCACACTCGAGCCGCTCGTCAAGCGGCTCGGCCTCCACCGCGTCGGCGTGCCCGACCAGTTCCTGCGCGACGAGACCCTCCTCGAGGCCAAGGGCCGCGCGCGCCAGCGCATCACGGAGCTGCGCAAGGCCGGCATGTTCAGCGAGAGTGTGACGTCCGAGCTCGAAACCCGCTATGGCGCCGAACAGGAAGAGCTGCGGGGCAAGCTCGATGATCTGCGCCAACGCGGGCTGCTCGGCTCACGCGAAGAGTTCCGCCTCCTCAAGCGCGAATACCTGCTGGTCGAGAAGCGCGTCTACCAGGACCTGTTCCACCGCGGCCAGCTGTCCGAGAAGGTCCTGCACGAGCTGCATCACTCCATCGAGCTGCAGCTCGACCACCTCCGCTACGGCGGCAGCTTCCCCGCGTGGACGATCCATTCGCCCGTGCGCTGGAAGATCGAGGCCGCCCTCTTCAAGTTCCTGGAGACCGTGTTCCCCTGGGGCACGTCGGTCCAGCACTATCGTCTCAACCGCATCGCCGACCTCTACGAGCAGCACTGGGGCCGCCTGATGGCGAGCCAGCGCGTCCTCGAGGAGCTCGACAACATCGAGAACCAGGGCAGCAACGCGCCCGACCTCGTCTTCGAGCTGCGCGACCTCTACAAGGTCTGGAACCAGAACGCTCGCCAGCGCCTGGACGCCGTCGCAGACCAGTATCCTGAGTATGCGACGAAGGTCCAGCAGCTCATGGCGGCTCGCCTCTGCCTCCAGGCTGAAGAGGAAGTCATCATGGAGCTCGAGCAGCTCGATGTCCTGCCCGATCGCGAGGCCAAGGCCATGCTCGAGGAGGTCCAGCGCAAACTCCGTCGCCTCCGGAAAAAGCCCCTGGAAGAGCTCCGGCCACGGCCCCGCGAGCTCCTCGCGAAGGTCCCCTTCTTCCGGTCGCTGCCACCCGAAGAGTTCGACCGCATTGTAGAGCTCCTCCGCCCGCGCACCTTCCTCGCCGACGAGACCGTGGTCCGCGAGGGCGACATCGGAGAGTCCATGTTCCTCATCGGCCGCGGCGTCGTCCGCGTCTCGGTCGGGTCCGGCGGCATCACGCCCGTCCCGCTCGCGACCCTCATGGCCGGCGACTTCTTCGGCGAGATGGCAGTCCTTTCGGCCAACCCGCGCAACGCCACGGTCACCACTGTCACGCACAGCACGCTGTACGAGCTGACCCGCGCCGACCTCGAAGCCGTCCAGATCCTCTGCCCGACCATCCAGCAGGTACTGGAGGCGACGGTGGCCGAGCGAATTGAAGAGCGGCGCGTCGCCGAACGACGTCGCGATTCAGGGCCGACTATCACCCGCCCCTGACGCCACTTCCCAGACCCCTTACATTTCCGGGTTCCGGCACGAACTCCGCGTAAGGGGCATGAGCGTCATGACGAATGGCCGTAAAGACGAGTACGACTACGATCCGATCGCGATCGAAGCCAAGTGGCAGAGCCGCTGGGATGAAGAGGGCACCAACCGCCTGAGCGACAGCGCGCTTCTCGCCGCGAAGCGTCCGTTTTACAACCTCATGATGTTCCCCTATCCGTCCGCCGAAGGGCTCCACGTCGGCAACATGTACGCGTTCACCGGCGCCGACATCTATGGCCGCTGGAAGCGCCTGCTCGGCGAGGACGTGTTCGAGCCGATCGGCTTCGACGCATTCGGCATTCATTCCGAGAACTTCGCAATGAAGGTCGGCGTCCACCCGATGGAGCTGATCCCACGCAACATTGCGAACTTCACCCGCCAGCTGAAGCGCATTGGTCCGATGTACGACTGGGAACACACGGTCGATACGACGGCGCCGTCGTATTACAAGTGGACGCAGTGGCTCTTCCTGCAGCTGTACAAGGCCGGCCTCGCGGAGAAGAAGGAAGCCGCGGTGAACTGGTGCCCGAGCTGCATGACCGTGCTGTCGAATGAGCAGGTCATCGCGGGCGAGTGCGAGCGCTGCGGCAGCAAGGTCGAACAGCGTCTGCTCTCGCAGTGGTTCTTCCAGATCACGAAGTACGCGCAGCGTCTGCTCGACAATCTCGAGTGGATCGACTGGTCGGAGACCACGAAGAAGGCGCAGGAGAACTGGATCGGCCGCAGTGACGGCGCGGAGCTGCGCTTCGAAGTGAAAGACCACGAAGGCATTGTCATCCCCGTGTTCACGACGCGCCCAGACACCGTCTTCGGCGCCACGTTCCTCGTGGTCGCGCCCGAGCATCCGTCGCTTGCGGCCATTACCGGTGCGAAGCAGCGCGCGGAAGTCGACGACTACCGCGAGCGCGCTGCTGGCACGGACCTCGTTTCGCGCAAGCGGGCGGACAAGGAAAAGACCGGCGTGTTCACGGGCGCATACGCGCACAATCCTGCAACGGGCGACGACATCCCGATCTGGATCGCCGACTACGTGCTCATGGAATACGGCACCGGCGCGATCATGGCGGTGCCCGGACACGATGAGCGCGATTTCGATTTCGCGAAGCAGTACGGTCTCGAGATCAAGCGGGTCGTCGCAGGCGACGCCGATGTGGACGTGTCACCGCTCGACGAAGCCTACACCGGCGTCGGACGCCTCGTGAACTCCGCGCAGTTCGACGGCATGAATACCACGGAGGGCATTCGTACCGTGACAGCGTGGCTCGCCGAGCAGGGCATGGCAGACGCGCGCGTCAATTACAGGCTGCACGACTGGTGCATCTCACGGCAGCGCTACTGGGGTCCACCCATACCGATCCTGTACTGCGACGCATGCGGTACGATCCCGGTGCCGGAGCAAGACCTCCCCGTCGAGCTGCCCTTCGTCGAGAGCTACAAGCCCGACGAGAGCGGCATCAGCCCCCTCGCGCGCGTCGCATCGTGGTATGTCACGACATGTCCGCAGTGCGGCGGCGAAGCGAGGCGCGAAACCGATGTGAGCGACACGTTCCTCGACAGCGCCTGGTATTTCCTGCGCTATCCGTCCGCCAACAATGCGGACGCGCCGTTCGATCCGGAGATCACGAAAAAGTGGCTCCCCGTCAACATGTACATCGGCGGTGAAGAACACGCGGTACTGCACCTGCTGTACAGCCGGTTCATCACCATGGTGCTCAAGGATCTCGGCCATATCGATTTCGAGGAGCCGTTCACGACGTTCCGGAAGCACGGCCTTCTGATCAAGGAAGGCGCGAAGATGTCGAAGAGCCGCGGCAACGTCGTCATCCCCGATGCGTACCTCGAGAAGTGGGGCGCGGATACG
>JBBSJG010000130.1:0-9556 GCA_038257485.1 Longimicrobiales bacterium
AGACGACGTCGAATCGCTGGTCCGCCGTCGCCAGAACAAGCTGTTGCCGGCATCGGATGCGCGCACCACGTCCGACGTGGACGCGATGTGGGACACGTCATCGGATGTGTTCGTCGCTGCAGCAGTGTCCGAGTCGCTGACACCCGAACGACTCGATCGGCTGGAGGCCGCGGGTGTCGGCGTGATTGCTGCAGGGTCGAACCAGCCGTTCCGCGAAGTGAAGATCGGATCGACGCGGGTTGCACAGCGCGCCGACCGCCGTTTCACTGTGTTGGCCGACATTCTCGCAAATTGCGGGATGGCGAGGACATTCAGTTACCTGATGGAGTCTGCCGCGACGCCCGATGCAGCACCGATTTTCGGCGCAGTCGATCATACGATCGAGAATACGCTGGATGAGGTGATCGACCGCAATGCGCGGCAGCGCACCGGTCTACTCGCATCGACGCTCGGCCTCGCGCTCGATCGTATTGGAGCATGACATTGTGAAGCATGGCGTCCCGATTTTTGTGAACCCGAAAGCCGGCACCGGTCCGACCGGCGTGGACGCGCTGCGCGAGAAGTTCGGCAGTGACGTCGTCGCACCGGAGGAAGTGCAGCCGGCGCAGCTGCGCGAGCGCATCGAGCGCGCGCTTGCAGAGGGTCACAAAGTCATTGGCGTCGCAGGCGGCGACGGCTCTCTGCGCACCGCGGTCAATGCCATTGCCGGGTCGGATGCAGCGCTCGCAATCATCCCGGCCGGTACATTGAACAACTTCGCGAAGCGGATCGGCATCGCAGACCTCGACGCCGCGCGCACCGCGTTGATGGATGGATCGCCGGAGCCGCTGTCCCTGGGCGAAGTGGGGCACGAGTTGTTTCTGAATACACTGACATTCGGTGAGTACGCGCGCACGGTACGTATCCGGGAGAAGCTACGTCCGTTCCTGACCAAGTGGCCGGCCGCGCTTGTCGGATTCCTCACGATCGTCGCGACACTGCGCACGTTCGATGTCGAGCTGGAAGTAGATGGCGAGCGCGTGCAACGGAAGACGCCGTTCCTGTGGGTGGGCATCGGCTGGGGCAGTTTTCCGCGCGTGGCCGAAGCGTCGGAGCGTCGGAGCTCGCCTGACCTCGAGGTCGCGATTCTGCATGCAACGAAACCGCTGGCGACTGCCGCATTCATGTGGCGCGCAAGCCTGCAGATGCTGCGGAACGAGTATCCCGTGCGGGACCGCGCGCTCGAGGTGTTCCATACGCAGCAGCTGACGCTGCACACGGAGCGCGCGCTCGACGGCACATCCGACGGCGAGCTCATCCGGCCCACCGCGCCCGTTCACATCTGCGTGCGCGACAACGCGGTCAACATCCTCAGGGTATGAACACTTCCGCGATGCGGCGAGCGTTGGCCTGCGTCATCGGTGCGTGTCCTGCATTCCCGAGCATGGCGACCACGATTTCCTGATCCGGATACATGAACAGGATCGCGCGCGCGCCGACGGATGCGCCGCCGTGCCATACCATGCGACGCCCCTTCTCGTCCGTTCCGCTGTACCATCCCATCCCGTAGTTGGTCGCGTCCCCGTTGTTCAGCTTCTGCGATGTGAAGAGCGTACTGATGGTCGCGGGCTTGAGTGCATTGCCGCGCATCAGGGCATTGGCCATCGACACCAGGTCTTCCGTGTTCGACAGGAATCCACCACCCGCCCACTTGTAGCTGTTGTCCACGAACGGCGCATTGGCAATGACATTGTCCGTGCCTTGCTGATAGAAGCGCGCGCGGAATGTGATGATGCTGTCGACGTATTCGGGGATGAGGCTGCGCAGGCCGAGCGGCTGGAACACGCTGTTGCGCATGTATGTCAGGAACTCTTCACCGCTCGCGCCTTCGACGACGGCGGAGAGGAGGTTCCACCCATAGCTGGAATAGGCGTACTTCGTACCGGGCTGGAAGAGCAGCGAGTCGTCGCGGAAGATTGCCAGTGATGCAGTCACGCTCGGGTAGTTTCTGCTGATCAGGTTTTCGACGCCGCGGTAGTGGCGGATCCCTGCAGTGTGGCCTGCGACCTGCCGCACTGTGATGGGCCAGCGCTTGCGCGGGAAGGACGGCACATACGTCTGGATTTCTGCATCCAGGTCGAGCTTTCCGCTTTCGATGAGCTGGCCGAGCGCGATCGATGTGACGGACTTCGAGACACTGCCGATGCGCATGCGCGTGATGGGTGTGACAGGGATGCGGTTCTCGAGATCGGCATACCCGATGCCCTCGGAAATCACGACCCGGCCGCCGACCGAGACGGCGAATGACACGCCCGGTATGCTGTTCGCATCACGGATCTCCCGCACGATCGCGCGGACGCGCTTGACTGCGCTGTCCTGCTGTGCCTTCTTCGCCCCGACCTGTGCGTAGACTGCAGTCTGCGCATGGAGGGGCGAGTATGCGACGGCGGACGCGGCTGCGATCAGCAGTGCGGCCGTCCTGATGCGAGCGCCGCTTGCCACATTGCGCATCCGTGCGTAACCATTCCGCTTCATCGTCGTGTCTCCTGTGGGCCGGTGTTCGTGGTCCGTGACTGGAAGTGCCGTGAGTGAAGTCGTCCTGCTGATCGGTACCAAGCGCGGCCTTTTCGTCGCGCGTTCGGACGAGCGGCGCAGCGCGTGGCGTATCAGCGAGCCGCAGCTGGTCGGCCGCGAAGTATACCACGCGATCGTCGATCCGCGCGATGGCACGGCGTGGGCGTGCTCAACGCACAAGGTATGGGGTGCGCACATACACCGCAGTCTGGATGGCGGCGCGACGTGGGACGTCATGACGTCCGCCCCGCACTACGACGACGACCGAGGCATGGAGGCGGTCTGGCACCTTGCGGCGGGCCACGCGTCGGAGCCCGGCACGCTCTACGCCGGCATCGAGCCCGCGGGCCTGTTTGTCACGCATGACAGTGGCATCACCTGGGAGCCAGTCCGCGCACTCAATGATCATCCGACGAACGTGGACTGGCAGCCGGCAGGCGGCGCGCTCGCACTCGGCTCGATCCTGGTGGACCCGCGCGACGCCCGCCGCGTGTATTGCGCACTGTCGGCGGGTGGTGTCTACCGGACTGAGGATGGTGGCGCCAGCTGGACGCCCGCGAACGCGGGCACGCGCGCCGACTTTCTGCCCGACCACTATCCCCCGTCGGGGCAATGCGTCCACAGCATGATCATGCACCCTGCCATGCCGGACCGCCTGTACCAGCAGAACCACTGCGGCACGTACCGGAGTGATGACCGGGGCGACCACTGGATCGAGATCACTTCCAATCTGCCGGGCGACTATGGGTATGTCGTGGCGACGGACCCGCGCGATCCCGCCGTCGCCTATGTCGTGCCGGAGGAATCGAGTCACATGCGGACCGCGACAGGCGGCATGCTGCGGGTGTTCCGGACGACGGATGCGGGTGCGACGTGGGAACCGCTGTCGAAGGGACTGCCGCAGGAGCACGCGTATGTGAGTCTGCTGCGGGAGTCGATGGCGTTCGATTCACTCGACCCGTGCGGTCTCTACCTGGGGACATCGAGCGGGCACCTGTTCGCGAGCAACGATCGCGGCGATTCGTGGTCGCTCATTGCGGGATTCCTGCCGCGCATCCTGTCGGTGACCGCGGCAGTGATCTGAGCGGAGCTCGCGCTACTCGCCTGCCGGTTGAGCGGGCAGGCCGCGAATGTACATCCAGATCGCCTTCAGCTCATCGTCCGTCATCCCCGCATAGAAATTCCATGGCATCATCGCCGGATCCAGGCTTTTGCCTTCGGGCGTTTTGCCGCTGCGCATGGCTGTGCGGAACGCTTCCTCGGTCCATCCGCGCGGGTTCACGCGCAGGCTGGGTGCGGGCGGGCCGCCGTGGCCGGGCGCGCCGTGCAGTTCGGCACCATGGCAGTCGGCGCACGTTCCGATTGTGACGAGATAACCACCGTACTCGGCGGTTACGGCGGGCTGCACTGTGGACGGCTGGGGCTTCGTGCTCGCGATCAGGTCGGCAGCCAGGGGGAACTGCCCGGCGCCGGTCAGGATCGCTCCGAGCGGCCCGATCTTCCGGGGCGGCAGCACGTTGTCCACGGGCGGGATGGTCTCGAGGTATGCGAGGACCGCCGCCATATCCGCGTCGCTCATGTGCGCGTATGCCGCGGAGGGCATGATGGCGAGCTGACGTCCGTCTCTGCCCGTGCCGCCGCGCATTGCACGCAGCCACTGCTCACGCGTGTTGTCGCCCACGCCGCCCTTGCCGCGTGTGAGGTTCGGCGACGCCATGCTGACGAGGAAATCGGGTGTGTCGAACTTCTGCCCCTTCAGGCCCGTGCCGTGGCACCCCGCGCACCCCGCGATCGACGTGACGACGTGCTGTCCGCGCGCGAGGAGCGCGGAGTCGGCCGGAATTTCGGGCAGTGGCACGATCGCCACTTCCGGGGCGCTCGTCGCTTTCGACTTTCCCTTCATCGACAGCCCGAAGCCGAGGACGAGGAGCAGGCCGATCAGGCTGCCGACGCCGATGGCCATCCACTTCAGGAACTTCATCATACGCTGTCCTCACGGGGGGGTTTGTGAGCGGGGAATCTACACTCGCTGCGTTGCGAAAGGCCAGATAAAATCGGAGGGGCGGTACGGCGTCAGGGTCTGCGCAGACCAGGCGGGAGGCTGTCGCCGTCCCAGCCGTACTTCGTCCAGTCCGCCCGCCCGGCCTTGTCGAATTGCACGCCTTCCTTATGCAGCAGCTTCTTCTGCACCACGCTGCCGCGGGCTCCGGGCAGCGAGATCTCGCCGTTGCGGTTGAGGACGCGCCACCAGGGGACGTCGCTCTCGTCGGGGAGGAGATGTAGTGCGTGCCCGACACCGCGCGCCGCGCGCGGCTGACCGAGGAGTGCCGCGACGCCGCCGTAGCTCACGATGCGGCCGCGGGGGACGGCGCGGACGGTGTCGTACACGCGGTCGGTGAACGTGGCGCCGGTTGTCAACGTTGCGCGATGCCTGTGCCGCCTGCGGCCACGGTCGGCGCGGGCAGTCGGGCTGGACGCGGCGAGGCCAGTGCTCCTGCGTCGTCGATCGGAATCATATGCGCTCCGGTGGGATTGCATTCATGGCGAACTGTCGCCTTCGGATACTATAGCACGGCGGGCCTAATGGAGGATATGCTCGATTGTCCGCATCCGACAACTGCCCTAGCTTTCGGCTGCTGCATGGAGCTACCGAAGATGCCGGAGACACGTTGACCGACCTGATTCTCGTACGACTTGCCGCCGAGCTGACGATCAAATCGCCGCGCACGCGGTCGTCCTTCATGCGACGACTCGCGCGCAACATGCGCGATGCGCTGAAGAGCGAGGAAATCCCGCACAAGCTCGCGAGCAAGTGGGGGCGGATGTACGTACATGCCGATCCCGCCGTCGCATTGCCCGTGCTCTCCCGCGTTTTCGGTCTCAGCTCGATCTCGGCGGTCGACCGCCGGGTGCAGGCGAGTGTCGACAGCATTGTCGAGAACGGGACGGAGCTGTACCGCGACGTCGTACGCGGCCAGAAGTTCGCGGTCCGCTCGCGTCGCGTGGGTCGCCACTCGTTCGCGTCGAAGGATGTCGAGATCCAGCTCGGCGCCGCGCTGCTTCCCTTCTCCGCCGGCGTCGACCTCTCCGATCCCGATGTCACGATTCATGTCGAGATCCGGGACGGCTCCGCCGACCTGTTCTGCGATCGCGTCCAGGGCGCAGGCGGCCTTCCGCTCGGCGTTGAAGGCCGCGGCGTATCGCTGTTGTCCGGCGGCTTCGATTCGGCTGTGTCGTCCTGGCTGATGATCAAGCGGGGCATTGCGCTGGACTACGTGTTCTGTAACCTCGGCGGCGATGCATACGAGCGCGCGGTATTGCAGGTCGCGAAAGTGCTCGCAGACGACTGGAGCTACGGCACGCATCCCCGTCTGCATGTCATCGACTTCGCGGAACCGCTGCGTGACCTGCGCGAGAACGTGCAGGAAGGGTACTGGCAGCTGATCCTGAAGCGGCTGATGTACCGTGCGGCGTCACAGGTCGGCGCAAACACCGGTGCGCTCGCGATCATCACGGGCGAGGCCGTGGGGCAGGTATCGTCGCAGACACTGACGAACCTGCGCGTCCTCGATCCAGCGGCAGACCTGCCATTGTTTCGACCACTGCTCGGATTCGACAAGGACGAGATCATCGAGCGCGCGCGTCGCATCGGGACTGCGTCGCTGTCCGAGCAGGTGAAGGAATACTGCGCTATCACGCCGGGCCGTCCGATTACCGCGGCGAAGATGGAGCGGCTCGATGCAGAGGAAGCGAAGATCGACCTGTCCCTTCTGGATGTTGCCGTCGCTCAACGCAAGGTCCTGGACCTGCGCGACATCCAGCCGACAGACATGGTCGCGCCGTACCTGTTCACGGAGGCTGTGCCGTCCGGCGCGCACGTGATCGACTGCCGCCCGAAGGCACAATTCCGCGTGTGGCACCTGAAAGGCGCAGAGCACCGCGAAGAATGGGACCTGCTACGCGACTACCGCAAACTCAGCAAAGACCACACCTACGTCCTGTACTGCGCGCACGGCATCCAGACTGCATACATCGCGGAGAAAATGCAGCGCGCGGGCTTCGAGGCGTATTCGTTCAAGGGCGGCCTCCGGGGTGTCATGACCTACGCGAAGACCCAGGGGCTCCATCTCGAAATCCTCCGCTAGCCTCGAATTCATTTCGCGTCGTCCTTCTTTTCGCTTCGCGTCGTCGGCGGTTTTCCCACGAAGGTCACGAAGTGTACGGCAAGGAACAACCTGGACAACGGATTTCACGCTAAGTACGCGAGGGCGAACGGAAAGGTGTGACGGTCTCGCAATCGCGAGTGTCGTACCTTCACGTTCCTTCGTGCACTTCATGTGAAACTCCCCGACCGCCGCGAGTTCGTTCTAGACGACGCGAGAAGTCCTCAAAAAAAGGCGCCGCACGAGTGCGACGCCTTTACGTGTCCAGAATCCGTCGACGCGGCAGGTGCCCGTTACACGCCCTTCTCGGCGGTGAAGTGGTAGCACGTCGTGAACAGGATCGCGCCCAGCAGGGCACCCGTCATACCGCCGAAGCGGAACGGGTTCGGGTCGTGGTGCACGTACCCGGCCGTTCCCAGCATGCCGCCGATGAACGCGCCGAAAAACCCGAATGTGAAGGTCAGCCAGGCATCCGTGCGGGCCACCTTGTAGAACATGCGCATCGCGATGGCGATGATCACACCAATGGCGATCCAGACCGCGAAGCCGATGATATAGTTCATGATTCTCAATTCTCCGTGAACGTCTCGACGGCGCGGAACATGGTGGCGCGAGGCGATGCTGGCAAGACTTGGCGTGCTCCCCCGGTGCTGACCGGCCTCGGTGCCCCAGCTTGTGTTTTTGTCTGGCCCGGTTTAAAGTCCAAAAGCGGCTCTCCCGCACCCCCTTCCGACAGCCGAGTAGCCTAGAGTGCGCCAGGTACCGACGCTGCCATCCGATACGCTCAAAGAGCGGTACGCCGTTCTGCTCGACATAGGACGCACCATTACGGGTACGCTCATGCCGGAGGAGCTGTATGCGACGATCTATCGGCAGACCGCCCGGGTCCTGCGGATGGAGGGGTTCTGCATCACGTTGTTCGACGCGTCCTCCGGTGAACCTCGCTGCGTCTTCCACGCGACAGGCGGCGCGATCCGGACTCCGCCCGTGAGCCTGGGTGGTCCCGAGGACCCGTCTGACCGGCCCAGCAGCCCGGTGATCCTGGGCCGGGGCCGGACCGCACGCTTCTTCCAGGACCTCGAGGCCGTGGATCGGAGCACGATGGTGGCGCCGCTGCGCCGCGAGTCTCATGTCCTGGGTACGATCTCGGTCCTGAGCCCGCATGGCGTCGTTTATGACACGTCGGAGCTCGAGCTGCTGGAGGCGGTAGCGGACCTGGCAGCGGTGGCGATCCGGAATGCTCATATCGTCGCCGAGGTCGAGCGGAGCCGGATGGAGGCGGAGCGCCTGGAGGAAATCGGGCTGGCGCTGTCGTCGTCGCTCGAGCTGACGCGTGTACTCGAGCGGGTCACGCGAGCGGCGAGAGACCTGACGAACGCGGATGCGTCGACGGTGTGGCTGCTGCGGGGCGACATGGTCGAGGTGGCGTACGGTTCAGGGGCGATCGCACCCAAGCGGGGCCTCGTTTTCCCGATCCCGGTCGAAGTGTACGAGCGGATGCGCCTGCGTCGGCAACCGCTGGTCTTCGACAACGCCTCGCTGGACAAGCTGCCGGCATCGCTTCGTGAGTTGTCGCCGAACCGCGCCAGCATGGCCGTGCCACTGATCTCGGACGACCAGTTGATCGGCGCGCTGTCGATTGCCCATGCGAAGGACCGCAGCTATTCCGCGGACGAGGTCCGTCTGCTGGAGCGTCTGGGGTTCCAGGCATCGGTCGCGGTCGCGAATGCGCGTCTCCACGAAGAGGTGCTGTCGCTGTCGTTGACGGACCCGCTGACGGGTCTGCCGAACCGTCGTCACCTGGACCTGTTCCTGGACAAGGAGGTCGCGGCGGCGAGGCGTGGTCGCAAAGTGGCAGTGCTGCTATTCGACCTGGATCGGTTCAAGGAATACAATGATTCCGCGGGGCACGAGGCGGGCGACGAAGCATTGCGCGCATTCGGCCTGGTGCTCGCGTCCCAGACCCGCGCAATGAACCTGGCGGCGCGTCTCGGTGGCGACGAGTTTGTCACGGTCCTCACGGATTCCGACCGCCGTGGCGCGGTCGCGCATGCGCAGCGGGTGGCGAGGTCGGTCGAGTCCCACCCACTGCTCGGTCCGATCGGCATGCGCGCGTCCATCGGCATCTCGACCTTCCTCCAGCGCATGGCGACGCCCGCGGACCTCATCCGCGCGGCCGACGTCGACATGTACCGCCGCAAGAACGGCCGCGCCAAGGCGATCTGGGCATAGTCGTCTTCCGTCCCTGAAAATTGTCTCATCCCGCCATGTACCGACGCACGATGCGACGGCATCTTTCCGCATGACTGCAACGGGGAGGGACCGATGGAACGTTATCTCGGCGGTGGTACACAGCGACGCCCGCGTCGGGCCGAGTACTGGGAGCACATGTTCGAGCTGTTCCCGGGCGCGACGGTACTGGACGACCTGGAGTCGTATGCCGACGACGCGGAAGCGGCGAAGTGGATCGTGGTGTGATATGCAGCCGTGCGAGCGGCCGCGTCGCTGCTGGCGGGCGATGTCGCGGAGAATGATGTGAAGATGGAGCGGAGTGTGGGTCTGAATCACCTTCGTTCGGTGCCGATGCTGGATCGCGAGGCGTGGTCGCTGAAGCGGATGCTGGGGCTGGTGGAGCCGGACCCGGTGCGGGAGCTGGCGTCCGCGCTGATCTCGGCGGGTGATGCTGCAGCGTCGAGGGGCCACGTCCGTGGCGCCTTCGCGGAGTACCTGGTTGCCTACCGTCTGTCGCATGCGAGGGCGTGGTACCCGGAGGCGGGTCGCGCAGCGCGCGGGATCGAGCGGGTCTCACGCGAGGCTGGCGCAGTGCACTCTCCGCGGCT
>JBBSJG010000131.1:0-9550 GCA_038257485.1 Longimicrobiales bacterium
GCCGCGCGGTTCCAGTGGAGGATGATGCCGGCCGAGTCGATTGCGATGACCGGCTGCGCGATCGCATCCAGCAGGAGCGTGGGATAGCCCTGCATGGTCGTCATGCCGCGCCGGGTTCCATATCGAGGGAGAGAGCACGCGTGAGGACGTCCGCACCGTCGCGGTCGATCAGGACGTCATCCTCCAAACGCACGCCGACGCCGCGCAGGCCGGGCCTGGCGCGCGGGTCATCCGCCGGGATGTACAGCCCTGGTTCGATCGTGTATACCATGCCGTTCACGAGTGGGCGTTCTGAATCATCCTGCCGATAGGCGCCGACGTCGTGCACGTCGAGGCCCAGCCAGTGACTGGTGCGATGGGGGAAGTAACGCTTGTAATCGTCGCGTGCAAGCGCGTCCGTGAGCGGGCCGTCCACGAGCCCCAGGTCGATCAACCCCTGCACCAGCACTCGCCTGGCCGCCAGATCGACACCGTCGATGGTGGCGCCCTCCCGGCTGGCACCGACTGCGGCGCCGTGCGCCGCCCGCACTGCGTCATGGACCGCACGCCGTTCCGGGCTCACTGTACCCGCGGCCCAGGTGCGCGTGATGTCGGCACAGTACATGTCGAAACGCGCGCCGGCGTCGACCAGCACCAGATCGCCGTCGCATATCACGCCGTTGTTCGTGATGTAGTGCAGAACCGTGGCGTTCGCACCCGCGCCGACAATGCTGGGGAACGCTTCTCCCGATGCGCGTCGTGAACGGAACCCTGCCTGGAGCGCCGCCTCGACCTGCCACTCGCCATTGCCGGCACACACGTGTCGTGCCGCTTCACGGAATGCCGCGACGGAGATGTCCGCCGCGCGGCGAATGAGCGCGATCTCATGCGCGTCCTTGTGAAGCCGCATCTCATCGAGGATCAGGCCGTGGTCCGCCACCTCCATGGGGCCGCGTCCACTGCGCGCGCGGGCGCGGCGGCCATTCGTCAGAACATCGCGCAGCACGGCGTCCACGTCATCGCGACCACCACGCGTGCGCATATAGATACGTTGCATGCGCGCACCGATGCGCGGCAGCTCACGGGCAATCTCGGCAATCGGGAACGCAGTGTCCGCGCCGAACACAGCGAGCGCGGCTTCGACGCCGCCGCGTGCGCCCGTCCACTGCTCGCGCTGCGGATCGCGCGGCCGCACAAAGAACGTGAATGCGCCATCGGCGAGAACGAGCACGGCATCGGGCTCGGTGTAGCCCGTGAGATAGTACAGATCGCTGTCGATGACATAGCGGAGTTCGGTGTCGGCACCGCCATGAAGCTCCGGTGATGCCGCGAGGATCAGACATGCACTGTCGCCGAGTTGCGCGAGAACCCCCGCCCGACGCTCTGCATACCGCACGCGATCAGCATCGCTCAATACGGTCACGGCAGCCGCAGGATCCACCCGACTCGGACGTCGAGCGTCACGCTCGAGATGTAGTTGCCCGGCGGGGGCACCACCGTGGCGGACTGGAAGTAGATCAATGAAATATCCACTTGCTTGTCCGGCGCGGGCGGGATGAATTGCGACGGGATGCGCAGCACCGCCGGTGGTGCACCGTCGCCACTCACACGAATGCTGCCGAAGTCACCGCGCAGGTCGAGAAACCATTGCCGCGTGCGGTTCGCGGGCACTGCGGGCCCGGCGTCGCTTTCGATATGGAGCGTGACATCACCGATGGAGTCGGGCCGCACAACATCCGGGTCGAGTCGGCGGATGCCGTACCACCGGAACTGCGTAGGTTCCGCAAGGCCGTCGATGATGGGGCCCTGCACGTCGAATGGTCCGACAAACCCCGCGGGCGGCGACAGCGGTTTCGGCGACAGTACGTAGATCCCCTGTGCATTCGGCTCGCCGACATTGAACGGCTGGCCGAGCACGATGAGCGGTGTCAGTACGCGACGGCGCACACCCGACACTTCCCGGCCTGCGCTCAATGTGCCGGACACATCGAACGGCGTACCTGGGATCTGCCGCAGTGTGATGTTGAAAATTGCGGGCGCACCGAGACTGGGAATGTTCGGCTCTGCCAGGTCGACACATGCGCAGAGCATAAGCGATGCGAGCAACGCAATGCCGCGCAGCGTGGCACTCATCGCGCGCGGAACACGGCCTCGGTCTCCCACGGCCGGTCGAGGAACTCGGGCAGCCAGCCGCCGATCACTTCGAAGAGGCTCGTCGCGAGGTTGATGTCCACGTGCTTCACCAGGAAACCGCCCGCGTACGGCAGCTTGCCGACGACCCAGTCCTCGAACGGATCGGTGATCGTGAGGAAGACCTGGTCTTCCTGCACAACGTGCACGCGTTCATGCTTGAGGTTGATGCGCGCGACGTCCGGCCCGAATGCAGGCACATTCGCGAGCATGATCACGCCGGAGTTGGTAAGGCCGCCCACGTGGTTGCTGTCTGCACTGATGATGATGATGCGATCATCCGCGAAGAACACCGGCGTCCCCGACGACAGCGACTCCCGCCAGTCGAGGCGCAGCTCCGGTTCGACAATGCCGGAGATCGTCCAGGCGATTGCAGTCAGGTCCGGCACCAGTCGAACTGCGCCGCGCTGCGTATTCACGTACAACCGGCTCGGTCCGATCGGCAGCACGAGCTCTTCGAACATGCCGCGGCCTTCGCCCGCATTGCGTACGACCGAGGCACCGACAGCGCCGAGTTCGCGACCGATCAGACCGGCGCCGTCGAATTCGCCCGCGACTACACGCTTCGATACATAGATCATCGAGCCGCCGACAGCGCCCCGGAAGAAGCCGTCGCGGAAGGATCCACCGCGCAGCTCGCGCAGCACGCCGGCACTGATACCGCCGAGGAGTGCGTTCACACCGAGCGACGTGGCCTCGCCGGTCCAGCGAGGATATCGCTGATTGCAGGGCGGTGCGACTTCGGGTGGCAGCGGGGTCGGAAGACACTGGGCAGCGACGGGCATCGCTGCAGCGTCCGCCACGCACAGCAATGCGACAATCGCACCGGCACGCAGCGCGACCCGGGCGCAACGCAGCAACCGTGCTGCGCTGCGCGTCTCTACCTGCATGTGCGCTGAATTGTTTCGATCACACGAGGAGTGAGCGCTTCCCAATCGACGTCCGGCGCCTTCGTTACCGTCACGAAGTCCTCGACCATGAACAGGCTGGCAACGCCCTCGATCTCGAACAGCGCCTTGCCCATCGGGTCCGCTTCAGCCTGCCCCGCATTGTAGTACGAGCGCGACGACTTCCCCTCGACCACGACGCGGTCGAGCGTGAACTTGCCCGCATTGGGGTTGGGCGTGTTCTGGAACCGCACGGATGGTTCAGTCATGCGTCATTCGTCCGGCTCGTCCCATGTTTCCTCCAGAAATCGCTCTTCTTCCTCCCGAATATGCTGGAGATCCAGCGCTTCGTCATCCTCGACGTTGATGTTTCCATCTTCCTCGATGCGGCGAATCATATCATCCGTGAGCGGTCGCCTGCGAGTCCCCATGCGGCCCAGCCGGGTCCTGTAGATGAGGCCACCCGTCAGGGCGAGCAGTGCGAGCAGGATACCGAAGCCGAAGTTCACACCGCAGTTCCTTCGTTCGCGGTCTGACAGTCGAGGCAGAGGCGGGTCCATGGCACCATCTCAAGCCGCTCCTGTGGGATTGCCCGGCCGCAGTTGTCGCATTGACCGAACGTATCAGGCTCCGCCGTCATGCGCATCAGTGCGTCATCCACGAGCGTCAGGCGATCCGATTCCTGGCTCAGCAGCGCCATCGCGGTCTCCGCGGACATGCTGTCGGTTCCCTGGTCCGCGGGGTGCAGCGGATACCGCGTGAGCTCGCCATCCTCGTCCGTCGCGATTGTCGCTGCTTCGTCTACACGATCGAGGGAGCTCATGATCCGCTCGCGCTCTTCCATCAGCCGCGATTCGATATTCTTGCGATTGGCCTCGTCCATTCCGATCCACCTCTGTTCAATGTGTGAACGAACAGAGGGCAACAACCGTTCCGTCTAGCGGCCCCGACCCGACGGCACCGGTACACCAAGCGGCTGTGGCCCACGCGGTCGTTGGGGCGGGCGAGGCCGCGCCGGTGTGGTATCACGAGGAGGACCCGCGCGAAGGGCGGGCGGATTCTGCAGAAAACGGTACGGACCCGCGGCCGGATTGTTGAACTTGCGAACCCACGCCGTATCGATCGCGATGACCGCGGGCGAACCGGTCGGCGTCACCGCGGGCGAACCGATCGGCGTCACGGCGACCGCGCCGGTGTCCGCACGCATCGTATCAACGGCAACAGGTGGAATGCGACGTGTTCGCGCGCTGTCCGCCAGGAAGCGGAATGGTCCGGTCGCGGTGTCCTCGAATGTGACCAGCCAGCGAGGATCGTTGAGGCTGGAGTCATTCGCTTCCACCTCGAGCGGGAGCCGTTCCGGCAGCAGCATTGTCGGAATCGCGAACGACGCCTGGCGCCACGCCTCGAAGCGACCGTCGTTGTTCGCGTCCCACATCTCGAGCTCGATGATACTGTCCCGATCGAGGTCGAAGAGGTGTTTGCGCGGCGCTCCGTTCAGATAGACGACGAGGAACCGGCCGCCACCGCTCGTTTCCCAGTCCACTGTATACAGCTCAAGCGGGTCCTGCGGATCCCCGCACAACGTTGTACGCGTACCCACCTGCTTGAGCTCGCCCATCTCCGGGCGCGGCGCTTCCGGTTCGCGCACATACATCGGGAACTCGGGCGGTGTCGCAGTCGTCGCACGCTGGAGAACACTCGAATCGAGCGCCGCGGTGAACATGCCCGTCTGGCGTTCGACAGTGCCGTCGAATGAATAGAAGATCGGCACCCTCGACATGGACGACGCCGAAACCGCGGCGGGCGGCCCAAACTCGGGAATGGAATCCGACACGGTCGTGCAGTCGTAGTCGCGGATGTTGGGCTCGAGCCACAGTGTGTCCGTGAGGATCGTGTAGAGTGCCGAGTCGGCGGGCAGCGCGATGGGTCCGAGATCTACGGTATAGTGCGCGAGGGGGTTGCCGGACGTCAGATCCGGCGTAATCGCGTGAATCCCTCGCACCAGCCGATACGTGACCGGAATGCTCAGACTGAGACGCGTCGGGGACGCCGCACGTGCGCCATTGTTGGACGCCGCGAGCACGAGCGGGAACCTCGCCCGCGCTGCGCCCGGTCGTGACTTCGGCGCAATGAAAACCTCGTTCGGTCCCGCCATCGTGCCATTGCTCACGTACAGGTTCAGGTTCGCGGGCAGCGGGCGGAACGGACCGATCCAGAATGCAGCCGCGACCGCTGCTCCAATGATGAGCAGCAGCACCGCCGCGCCGCGCGAAAGCTTGAATCCCAACCGTTGTACTGCGTGGTACATGACGCTCGCGTTCCCCTACCTGATGTACTTCAAGCCGCTGCCCGTATTGAAGAGCACGACTTCTTCATTCGCATGGAGCAGGCCGCGCTCCAGTAGCAGTGGCACCGCTGCAACCAGGGCGCCGCCCTCGGGTGCCCCGAAAATCCCCGTCAGACGCCCCATGAGCGAGACGCCCTCTGCCATGGCTTCGTCCTCAACCGAGATTGCGGACCCGCCCGACGACCGGATCGCATCCAGCATCAGGAAGTCACCGACGGCGCGTGGTACCCGCAGCCCCGACGCGTAGGTATGAGCATTCTCCCATGGGGTGGCGTACTCGTCGCCATTCTCCCAGGCACGCACCACGGGCGCGCAGCCGGCCGCCTGCACCGAGATCATGCGCGGTCGCTCACTACCGATCCAGCCGAGCGCCTCCATCTCTTCGAACGCCTTCCACATCCCGACCAGGCCGGTGCCGCCGCCGGTAGGGTACAGGATCACGCCAGGCAGACGACCACCGAGCTGCTCGAACAGCTCGTACCCCATGGTCTTCTTGCCCTCCACACGGTACGGCTCCTTCAGGGTGGACAGGTCGAACCAGCCGTGCGCCTTCACCCCTTCCGCCACCCGTGCACCGGCATCCGTGATCAAACCGGCGATCAGGGCCACGTCCGCGCCGAGCGCCCGCATCTCCTGCACAATGGGCTCCGGCGTATCGTCCGGAACCACGATATGCACAGGCAGACCCGCCGCGGCCGCATAGGCCGCTGCGGCAGACCCGGCATTGCCGGCCGACGGGATGGCCAGCTCGGTGACGCCCAGCTCGACAGCACGGGCAATCGCCATCACCAGACCCCTCGCCTTGAAGCTGGCGGTCGGGTTCTGGCCTTCGTCCTTGATCCACACCCGCTCCAGGCCCAGGGCGCCGGCAAGGCGGGCCGACTCGATCATGGGCGTCATCCCCTCGCCGAGCGTCAGGCGACGGGCAGGATCGCGCACCGGGAGCACCTCGGCATACCGCCAGAGGTTCGGATCACGGTCCTTCAGCACATCCGGTGTGAAGGTACGGGCCAGCGAAGCGAGGTCGTAGCGCGGATACAGGGGCCGCTCGCAGCACGGCGAGAGGCGCCACAGACGCTCTGCTTCGTAACGGACGCCGCAGCGCGTGCACTCCAGGTGCGTCGCTCCGCCGGCCGGTTGTGCGACGGAGCTCAGGTGACGTCCGGCATGCGCTTGCCCGGCCTGCCGTAGTGATCGCCACCGATCGGACGCGCGCGAAGGAACGCCGAGCGCAGGTCGGCATCGGAGATGCCCTCGAGCGCACCACGCCTTACGGTGACCCGGCGTGGCGGCATGGCGGCGTCCCGCGACCGGAACTCCAGCAACTCTTCATCGCCGTCCGCGCCCGCCGGCAACTCACTCGAAATGGCGCGCACTTCCCACTGCACGCCCTCCACAGATATATGCTTCCACTCCATACCGACTCCACTGAAAATTCGTTGGGATCGTAAAGATAAGACGGCAGCGACGATCGCGGCGACCAGCCCGGTTTTCAGCCCGCCAGCGGGGCAATTTTTACGCCGACCGGCGGGAGGGCAACCCTGCCCCCCGGAACGGGATCAGAAGAAGCGTGACCGGCCGACCGTGATTGACCAGATTGCAGCGTAATGACTGATCAGGACTGCATACGAAGAGCCCAGGATGGCGACGAGCGTGCCATCCGCGAGCTGTATGACCGCCACGCACCTCGCGTGTTCGCGGTCGTACGCCGACTCGCGGGTGACGACGCACTCGCCGAAGACTGGGCGCAGGAAGCCTGGGTGCGCGCGATCCGCGCGCTGCCCCGGTTTCGCGGTGACGCGCAATTCTCCACGTGGATCCATCGGATCGCAGTGAATAGTGCATTGCACGGCAAACGGTGGCGCGACCGCAGGACGTCGAAGGAGATCGCGCTCCCGGTGACACATCGCGAGACGGACCAGCAGGCGACGCGAACGGACGAGCCGATGCTGCGGCTCACGTTGCAGCGCGCACTCGACAGGCTGCCGGAAGGCATGCGGCAGATCGTGGTGCTGCACGACGTACAGGGTCATACACACGACGAGATCGGCGCGCTGCTCGGCATCGCGGCGGGTACATCGAAGAGTCAGCTGTTCAAGGCGCGCGCACACCTGCGCAGAATCCTGCGTCCTGAAACAGAGTCGTTGAACGAGGAGGAAGTATGTCACATCTGAGTGTAGAGACGATTGCGCGACTGGTGGACGAACAGCCGTCGGCGCTCGACAATGCACACCTCGATGCCTGCGCGCCCTGCCGCGCCGAGCTGGACGCAATGCGCGCAGATGTCGCTGCACTCGCCGGCCTTGGCGACATCGCGCCGCCCGCGGCCGCGTGGTCGCAAATCGAATCCAGGCTGGAGGCGGAAGGTCTGCTCACGTCGCGGCTGCACATTGCACCTGCAAGGTCGCGCAGCTTCGTTGTACTCAGCCGCGCCGCCGCCATCGCACTGTTCTTCCTGGGCGGCACCGTCGTCGGCCGGTCCATGAAGTCGGACGCACCGCAAGTCGCGCAAGTCGCGCAAGTCGCGCAATCGCCCTCGCCCTCGCCCTCGCCCTCGCCGAATCCCGACGCCCGGACCGACGCTGGCGTTCACGCGCCCGCAGCGACTCCGTCACAGAGTACACCCGTCCGTCTCGCCGCTTCGGGCGACACACGCAGTCAGCAGAGCGCTGCGGCGCCTCGCAGCACACAGCGGAACACGAGCACGACCGCGACGGACAGCGGAGACCCCGCATTGCGCGCGCTGCGCGATGCAGAGGACAAGTATTTCAGTGCGCTTTCGAAGTATTCGGAGAAGGCGGGCACTGTCACGAATGATCCCACGGCGAGACTTGCTGCACTCGAGGGGATCGTACTGACCACGCGGGCCGCGCTGGCGCAGGCGCCGACCGACCCGGTGATCAATGGTTACCACCTGACCGCACTCGCACAGCGCGATGCGATGCTGAAACAGATACGAGCGACACCGGCCACGAGCTGGTAGCGCAGGAGAATAGACAATGTTGAACATTCGCAGGACCGTCCTCGCACTCGCAGTGTTCGCCGTATCGGCCGCACCGCTCAGCGCGCAGGTATACCTGTCACGCACATACTCGCCTCGCGGCTGGCTCGGCATCAGCTACCAGCCTGTCGAGATCGTCAAGGACGGACAACGCAGCGGCTTGGTGACCATCACGTCCGTGACGAAGGGGTCGCCGGCCGAACGCGCGGGTGTCCTGGCGGGCGACACACTCATCCGCCTGAACGATTTCCGCGCGACGGCGGAGCTGCTCGGTTCGATGGGCGCATCTGTCGAGCCGGGTGATACCGTCCGTCTCATCGTGCGGCGAGGCGGCAAGGAACGGACGCTCACGATCGAAGTCGCCAAGCGCCCGGTGGAAGCACTCATGACGACGCGCGGTGCAGAGGCAGGATTCTACACATTCGATCCCGACTCCGTACGCGGCATGATGCGGATCTTCGTCGACTCGATGTACGCTGGTCTCGACTCGTCACGCATGCGTGTCTTCCACTTCGACACGGCCGGCGCACGCGGCACGATCTTCTTCCGCGACAGCCTCATGGGACAGCTGCCGTCCGTGATGTTCGACAGCCTGCATCGCATCTTCCCGCGGATGACCGACAGCATGATGCGCACACTGCCGCGCATGCACGACACGCTGATGCAGGTCATCCCCCGCTTCGACATGCGCTTCGAGACGCTCGGCGAGCCGGCTAGATTGCAGGAAGGCGGACTCCGCACGCCCGGTATGGTGTTCCGCAGCATTGCACTGAGCGAGAATGCATTCGCCGGCGCCGACCTCGCCGACGTGAACGAGGACCTCGGCGAATACTTCGGCACGCGCACGGGCGTCCTCGTACTGCGCGTACCGGATGCGACGCCGGCCGCACGCGCCGGCCTGGAGCCCGGCGACATCGTCACCAGTGTCAATGGCACCGCTGTCACAACGACAAAGCAGCTGCGTCAGGCCGCAGAGCAGGTGCGCCGCGGTGCACCGATCAAGCTGGAAGTGATGCGCCACAGGAAGCAGCAGACGATCGAGTTGAAGCGGGACTGACGCAACCCCGTTACACAGGCAACAGCGAGCCCCGCACGATGGTCATTGGCGACCGGTCGTGCGGGGCTTTATCTTCGTGACCATGGCAC
>JBBSJG010000132.1:0-9361 GCA_038257485.1 Longimicrobiales bacterium
CAGATTTTCGTACTGCTCTTCCGGATACAATCGCGTCGCCATCTTGGCGATCGCGATGTTCGATGACACGCGTAGTGCGTCACCCAGCGTCAGCCAGCCGTACGGATGAGTATCCTCGAGGCGGCGCCCCTTCATCTGGTAGGCGCCGTTCTCCGCATACACACTGTCCGCGAGCGTCGCACGCTGCGCAGTCAACAATGCAGCAACCGTGAAGGGCTTGAGCGTCGAACCCGGTTCATACGTCTCGGTGACTGCACGCCACGAGCCCGCGCGTGAATTGCCACGCCGGCTCACCGCTGCCAGGATCTCGCCGGTGCGCGGGTCCGCGAGCACGATCTCGCCGCCCGCGGCCTTCGTGCTGTCCATCGACTGCTCGAGCGCGGCCTGCGCGATCTCCTGCAGTCCTGCGTCGATCGTGAGGTAGACGTCCCGCCCCGGCACGGGATGCACTGTGCGCAGCATCGCGCCAGGCAAAACACGTCCACGCGAGTCGCGACGAACCGTCGCCTGACCCGCGCTCCCCTTCAGTACAGTATCCATCTCGAGTTCGATGCCGCCCGACGGATGGCCGTCTTCGCTCACCGCACCGAGTACTTCCAGCGCCAGCGTGCCATGCGGATAGAAGCGCTGCGATACCGCGGCGATATAGACGCCCGGCATGCTGCGGAGCGCTGCATTCATGCGCGAATCGAAACGACCGCGCAGCACGACCCACTTGCGGTCGCGATCGAGCGCGCGGCGGATCTCGCGATCATCCAGACCACCGACATCCCGCAGCGCGGCACGCACTGCATCCGCATCCTTGATTTCACCAGGTGCGATCGAGACCTGGAACCGCTCGTGCGTGCCCGCCAGCGGCACACCATTGCGGTCATAGATCATGCCCCGCGCAGGCTGGAGCGTGATCGTCGAACGATGCTGCTCCTGCGCACGGTACTCCCACTTCCCTGCCTCCAGCACCTGCACCTGCACTGCGCGGCCGATCACCACGAGGATGACCAGCAGCATCGATGCGAGCAGCAGCCGGCGACGGCCCTTCGGCGCCTGCATCGGTTCCGCCATCAGCGCACCGCCATCGCAATACGCGGCGAAGGACGGGCATCGTGTGGAGCGGACTCGGACGGGAGCTGCAGGATGACGATCTCACTGCCATTCGGTACGTGCAACCCGAAACGGTTGCCTGCCACGTCCACGATGCGTGAACGACTCTCCAGCAGCTGGATCTCGCGAGTCAGTGTGGCGCGCGACGACTCGAGCAGCACATGCTCGGCACGCGCACCATCCAGCGCACGCAACGCCTCGAGCGCGCGGCTCTGGCGCCACACCACCAGGCTCAGCGAGCCGAGCAACGCGGCGCATGCAATCGCCATCCGGAGTGTGCCCTGGTTCCGCATCACGCCGCCTTCCGCCACGCACGCAGACGAACACTGCGCGAACGCACATTGCGCGCGACCTCCTCGTCCGACGCCATCAACGGGCGACGCGTGAGCGTTTCACCCAGCGCATGGCCGCGGCAGACGCACAGCGGCAGCTCCGGCGGGCAGATGCACGACCGGCTCCACTCACGGAACGCATCCTTCACACGACGGTCTTCCAGGGAGTGATACGAAAGGACGACGAGAACGCCGTCCTCGTCCAGATTTTCGCGCAACGATTCCAGGGCACGCTCCAGCACCGACATCTCTTCATTCACTGCGATCCGCAGCGCCTGAAAAATCCTCGCCTTGTCCTGCGCTTCCAGACGCGAACCGAGGGAGCGCTCCATGGCCGAGACCAGGTCGTCACTCACAGCGAAGGGCTTCACCTTGCGCGTACGGACGATTTCCCCTGCAAGGCGGCGCGAACGACGCTCATCGCCAAAATGGAAAAACAGATCGGCGAGCTCGCGCTCCGTCAGCTCGTTCAACAGGTCGGCCGCGGTCGGTGCGTCCGCCGTCGCATTCATCCGCATGTCCAGCGGCGTTCCGCTCCGGAATGAGAAGCCCCTCGCCTGCTCATCGATCTGGTGCGACGAAACCCCGAGGTCCAGAAGCGCGCCCGCGAGCGGCGACGGCAATGCTTCCGCTTCATCAGCGAAATTGCCGTGCACCAGCGCCACGCGATCTCCGAACTTCTCGAGCCGACGTCCCGCCACTTCGAGAGCCTCCATGTCCTGGTCCACCGCGATCACGCGCGCAGTCGCGCCCGCATCGAGAACCGCCGCCGTATGACCGCCGCCACCCAGCGTTCCATCGAAAAACAAACCGCCGCGCTCCGGCTTCAGATATTCCAGGACTTCCTGCACCATGACCGGCGCGTGGTATTGCTCGTCGTCTTTGCTCACTAGCGGAAGATCTGCGACGTGTAGTCGCCGAACTGCGCCGCATTCGCCGACACCGCCTGCTCGAAGCGGGTCGGATTCCAGATCTCGATTTTGTTGATGGCTCCGACCAGCAGCGCCTGGCCGTCCAGCTGCGCGGACTCGCGCAGGGACGACGGCACCAGAATCCGGCCCTGGGCGTCCGGGATCACTTCCACGGCACTCGACATCACCTGCAGCACGTACATGCGGCCCTGCTCCGTACGCATCGCGTCCTGAAGACGCTCCTCCACCGCACCCCACTCCAGCTCGGGATACAGCGCCAGCGACGGCGGATACGGCTGGACCAGTACGAAACGCTGGTCGGCCGCGTCCCGGCGATACGACGCCGGTAGACTCAGCCGTCCCTTCTCGTCGAGCTGATGCAGATAGCTCCCGAGAAATTTGCCGCCTCGCATGGGTGACCGTGTTCCGGCCATTACGCCTCAGCTTTGGAGTGAACCAACGAGTCGCTTCCCCACTTTCCCCCACACTACCCCACCGCGCGCCACTATGATAGGTCGCACGTCCCACACCGTCAATAGTCTTGCACCACCCCATTTCCACGGCGTCGCCCCACCTGACACGGTTTTAACCAAACTCCGACTCCACTGCGCATGATCTTCGGTATTTCTTCGCCCCACCGGCGGAGTACGCGAACACGCCAGAACGTGAAAAAGCCGCCGGGAGCACGAAGCTCCCGGCGGCTTTTCCTGCGGACCGGCGAACCGGCGAACCGGTCCGTCAGGCGATCACTTCAACTACTGCTTGATGACTGCGTTCAGGTAGGTCGCGGTCTTGTCGATGTTGTCGAGAGCGCTTGCCCGGTTGCTCGCTGCCTCCGTGAATGCGCCAGCGCCCTGGAGCAGTGCCTTTGCGCGGTTGAGCAGGGAGAGCGCAGTTCCGGCGCTCGACTTGGTGATGACCTTGGGCGCCTTCGGAATCATGCTCGCGGCCTGCGTATACAGGTCGATGCCCTGGTAGAAGTTCGCCATGGCGACGGGCTTGTCGGACTTTGCGAGCGCCTTGCCAGCGTTGAACCAGGCGTTCTGTGCGGCGCCGGACTTCTTGACGCCTTCGGCTACCAGCTGAATGGCGATCTGGTCGATCTGCTCGCTGGACGTACCCTCGGTGGCCGCACGGTTTGCGTGTGCGACGATGGCGTCGAGGTTACCGCCTGCGAGTGCCAGCAGGGCCTTCTGGAACGAGATCTTGAGCGTCGGATCGAGTGCAGCAGCCTTGTCGAGTGCTGCAATGGCCTGGGTCTCGTTGCCGGTGGTGCCCAGCGCGTTTGCGTAGATGACATACATGTCCGCGGACGCGCTGTCATTTGCCATTGCCTGCGGTCCGAGTGCGACGGCCTTCGCTGCCTGACCCGTCTGCAGGTATGCAGTCATTGCGTAATGAAACAGGGCGTTGGTCTGGCCGGATGTGAGCTTCGCGGCCGGCAGGTTTGCCAGCACCTTCTCGTACCAGGTCAGCGACTTTGCATAGAGCGCCTTGGACTCGGCCTTGGATGCGTCGTCGCCGGCCGGTCCACTGGCCTTCGACGCCTTCACGGCTGCGACGAGTGTGTAGTCGCCGATTGCGCGCATCAGGGCGTAGTTCGTCGTGTCACCCTTGAGGCCGTCCTCGAGGATCTTGGCGGCACCCATCGGATCGCCAGCCTTGTTCAGGTCGGCTGCGATCACGTTGCGAACCTGGTCGTCGTCCGGGTTGAGTTCCAGGTAGTCGTGGAAATATTTCTGCGACAGCTCGTTCTGTCCGAGCTGCGCGGCCACGACGCCCGCGCTCAACATGGCTTCCTGGAATGTCGGAGCGAGCTCGAGCAGCTTCTGGTATGCTGCCAGACCCTCTTCCTTCTTGTCGAGATTGACCAGCGCCGTGCCGCGGTAATAGAGCGACGGTGTCGAGCGCGGGTTCAGCTCGAGCGCCTGCGAGCACTTGTCGAGCGCTTCCTGCCACTGCTGGCTCTGCGAATAGTTCTGACACACCGTCACCAGCGTGAGCTGGCGGATGTAGGTGGCGAACTCCTCAACGATCTTCGCAGCCGCATCCGCTTCCGTCGCCACGACGAACGGCGCGACGTCATAGGAGATCGCCTCTTCCTTCGTGAAGAAGCTGGCACTGACTTTCGTGCCTGCCGGATCCGTCTCATACTCGCCGCACATAATGACCTGCGCGTAGCTGTTGCGCGCGCCGAGCTGGCGGCCGACTGTGCAATCGAACGCTGACTTGAGAACGTTGAGCTTCTTCAGCTCCACATCCACTTCCTTCGACGGGATCGCGGTGTGCGTGGCCATCTGGCTGATGCCTTTCCGCACCGCCTCCGATGTCCTTACGCCAAATCGCGTCGCCTTCGGGTCCGTCTTGTTCACCATGTCCATGACGATCACGCGGAACTGTGTGCCCGCAGTCGACGATGTCGGATTCTGGGCCTGAGCAGGCGAGGAAAACGCCGACCCGGCGACCGTGGCGGCTACGAAGCCAGAGGCGACGAGGCGCCGGACGTTCAGCATACGCTGCATCATTAAAACTCCACTGACCTAGAGGACTGGCAAACCGCCGTCGCGAGACGGCTCCATAAACGCATTGCCTGAAATACGTTAACCCGATTTACGCGAAAAGTTCGCGCGCCCGGATCACAAGCCGCTGACGATACTTCCGCCCGTTCCAAAGTGCAAGGATCAGACCGGGCATGATCGGTCGGTATAAACGGTCGGCAGGAACGTGCCTTGCACTGCCTTTCCGTGTACACGCCCTTTACACAGGAGTAGTGGATGAGCGAGTCAGGCGGGACGCAGGAGCCGGGTCACATGGATCGGCGAGCGGACGAGGAGCAGGTGCAGGAAAAGCGGGCGACGGAGGTCGCGGGTGCGGCCCTGATCGAGCGTGCGAAGGCCATCGAGGCGGCGGGTGTCCATCGTCGCCATGAGGAACTGATGGAAATCGCGGTTGCGGACGGGCTGGAACTCCCTCTGGCAGAGCAGGTCCATACACTGGCGCTCGAGGAGAGTCTGGCGCCGGCGTATGCGCTGGCGCTCGTGGCGACGAACGTGGGTGTCGAAGAGCTGGTCCCGCCGGAGAGCGGTGATGAAGACAGCATGCAGCAGGCTACGCCGGACTGGGTGCTGGAGGGCGATGCGAACCCTGCCGCGATCGCGCGGGAGCGTCGTCTTCGTTCCAGCATGCGCCGGCTCCGGCGCCACCTGGAGGAAGGCGGTTCAGCGGAGAGCGCTGTGGAGCGATTCCTCGCGGAGCCCGATGTCGGGCATGTTGTGTATTGAGAGCTGGGGTGTGGCGCGCTGATTGGAGGCCACGAGCCGCTCCGTGAAGTCGACGCGCTCCTCCATGACCTCGAGGCGTTTGACGACGTGCTCGAGGAGCAGGAGGGTGCGCGCCGCGTCCGTATCCTGATGGTGCTGCGCCTGTGGTGCGAACGCGGCCTGGGTGCGCTCCTTGGTGAGGACCTCGAGAAATTTCCCGAGTTGCCTGGTGAGCGGCCGCAGGATCAGCACTGCGGCCATGCACACGAACATCGAGATCGGAACGAGAAATCCCACGAAACCCCCAGGAAACTGCGTCTGCCTGCGTTGACGCTCTCCGTACGGCCGCATGCTTGCCGCGGTTTCAGTGCTTGCGACGGCGGACCCTCACCCGTCACGTTGCTTAGAGTGTCGAACGTCCTTCAACCCAGGTGCCGCATGCTGCGCGACGATGCATTGTCCGACAAGGTCATACTGATTACAGGCGGCGGATCGGGCCTCGGTCTGTCGATGGCGAAACGGTTCGTCGCCCTCGGCGCGCGCGTTGCGATTGTCGGGCGGACGCAAGCGAGGCTCGATGAAGCGGCTGCATTGATCGCGGCCGCGGCCGTACCGGCCGGTGGCGACGTCGTCAGCACGCACGCCACCGATGTCCGCGATGCGGACGCCGTCAAGGACGCCGTCGCATCCGTGCTGGCGAAGTTTGGACGCATCGATGTGCTCGTCAACAATGCCGCGGGCAACTTCCTTGCTGCAACGGAGGATCTCTCGCCGAATGCATTCGACGCCGTCGTCCGCACCGTACTGTATGGTACGTTCAACATGACCACCGAAGTCGGTCGTCACATGATCGAGCGAGGCGGTGGCGGCGCCATGCTGAACATCGTGACGACGTACGCATGGACGGGGTCGGCGTTCGTCGTCCCATCCGCGGTCTCGAAGGCGGGCGTGCTCGCACTGACGCGCTCCCTCGCCGTGGAGTGGGCAACGTATGGCATCCGGCTGAATGCGATTGCGCCCGGGCCGTTCCCGACCGACGGCGCGTGGCAGCAACTGCTGCCCACGAAAGAGCTCGAGGAGAGTGCGCGCGCGCGCATCCCGATGCGACGCTTCGGCGAACACGACGAGCTGACGAATCTGGCCGCGTTCCTGGTCTCGGACGCAGCCCCTTTCATCAATGGCGAATGTGTGACGATCGACGGCGGTGAGTGGCTGGCGTCAGGCGGTGAGTTCAATGACTTCGCGCAGTTCCCGCGGGATCGCGTGAAGTCGATGCTGAAGGCGATGCGCGGCGGAAAGTAAGCGCACCGCCCCGCAGGTTCAGCGGCAGACGACGGCGAACGGTTCGGTCGTCTGTGTCGCGCTGCCATCCGTACCGGTGTATTCGAAGGACACCAGTGCACGCAGCGGCTGCACGGGCAGCGACACGGAGATGCCCTGGCGCTTCGATGTGAGGGATGAGCCGGCGCTCACGACGGCCTGGTCACCCTCCCAGAACGACGCGACGGTCGCGGCCTCGATGGGCCGCGTGATCATCGTGTCCCCCGTCGCCTGCATCGTGTAGACGATAGTGCCCTTCCCCAACCGTGCACTGTCGCCTTCCTCGCCCGTTGCGACGGCGTTCACCGTGAAACCGCACTCGGCAGTGGTAATGCCGCCCGGGAACTCCAGCTTCGCTACACTTGTCAGGGTGTCGCCCTGGAGCATGACCTTGAGGGGCTCCGGCTTGCTGCACGCACTCATCAGACCGATGAACACGGCGGGGATCAGGATGCGGGAGCGGTTGCGGAGGAACATGTCGCCATCACGATTCGGGTGAATGGGCACTTTGGTGCCGGGTCTCGATATAGCTAGCCCAGCCGCCGCCGACCGTCAACGTTGTGACTTGCCGCCCCGCCACCGTGCACTTCTATTCCTGTTCGGTCCGACCGCTGTGGACCGACACCGATCAGAGGGAAAAATGGAAACGAAACGGCCCACGAATCCAGCGGCGGAAGAGATCCTCGGCGGGTACTTCCCGGTTCTCGACCATGGCTTCGTGTCCCTGGTCGACTACATGGGTGGCGACGACAGTATCGAGCGTGCGGCCAGAGTGAGCTACGGGTACGGGACGCGGCAGACGAGTCAGACGCGCGGCCTCATCCGCTACCTCCGTCGACATCACCATACCACGCCGTCCGAAATGGTCGAGCTCAAGTTCCACTGCGCGATGCCCATGTTCATTGCGCGGCAGTGGATCCGCCACCGTACGGCGAATGTGAACGAGTACAGCGGGCGCTACTCGCTGATCCCGCTGGTATTCTACACACCGCGTGAGGACGAGTTTGCGCTGCAGAGTCCGGTGAACAACCAGGGCCGGCAGGCGGGCTCCGCGAGTCCGGCACTCCACCGCGAGGCCATGGCGCGCTGGGAGCAGCTGCGCCGCGATGCCGCGGAAACGTACTCGTGGATGGTGGGTGAGGATGTCGCCCGCGAGATCGCGCGCATCGACCTGCCCCTGTCGACCTATACGCAGTGGTACTGGAAGATCGACCTGCACAACCTGCTGCATTTCCTGAAGCTGCGTATCGATCCGCACGCGCAGTACGAGATCCGTGCGTACGCCGAGGTCATGGCGGGCATGGTCAAGCGCGTCGCGCCGCTGTCGTATGAAGCGTGGATCGATTATGACGTCGCGGGTGCAGCATTCAGTCGCGGCGAGATGAACGCGCTGCGTGCATTGCTCGAGTCGACCAATGACGAGATCCGCACACGCGCATCCGCGCAGCCGCTGCCCGCAGACGGGATGAAAGGGTACGACCTGTCGCCTCGCGAGGCGAGAGAGCTGTTTGCTAAAATGGCGCCGCGCGACAAGCCGGATTGGGAGCTCGACATGAGCCGCATGCGTTCTGCCGCGGATGTGGAAGCGGAGATGAGCGCAGCCGTCCCGACCATCGATGCGAAGCCCGCGGATACGGCGCCCGCGGATACGGCGCCCGCGGATGCGACGCCCGCCGGTTAACGCATGATTGCCATCGTGGGCGGGGGCATCAGCGGCCTCGCCCTGGCGAACGAGCTCGCTGCGCGAGGACTCCCGTTTGTCGTGATCGAAGAGAGCGCGGTGAGTGGCGGTGTGATCCGCAGCGCGCGCATCGACGGGCACCTGCTCGAGTGGGGCCCGCAGCGGACTCGCCTCACACCCGCTGTTCGCGGCCTCATCGACGCACTCGGACTCGCGCGTGAGATGATCGTCGCGCCCTCCGACCTGCCTCTGCTGATCTATCGGGACAATGCGCTACGCACAGTCCCCCGTTCTCTCGCGGAATTTGCGCGAACGGACCTCATCGGCATCGGCGGGCGAATGCGCCTACTTGCGGAGCCGCTCACCGCTGGTGCGGATCCCGACGAATCCGTTGCTCGCTATTTCACACGCAAGGTGGGGCGCGAGCTGTATGAGAACCTCATCGGCCCGCTGTACGGCGGGCTCTACGCATCTGACCCGGCCGACATGCTGGTGGGATTGTCGCTCACGCACGCATTGCGCGACCTGGGCATCGGACGCAGTCTGCTCGCACGCGCGGTCCGCGGTGCCGGCACGTTGCGCGTGCCCGCTGCAGTGTCGTTCCGTCATGGCATGCAGACACTGACGGATGCGTTGTACGCCAGGCATCGCGAACACGTCCGTCTCGCGACCCGTGTCGAGCGCATCACGGGATCGGACGGCCACTTTGTGCTTCACACATCGGACGGCGATGTACATGCCGAGCGCGTGGTCCTC
>JBBSJG010000133.1:0-9307 GCA_038257485.1 Longimicrobiales bacterium
CAGCCATCGTAGGCCCACATGACGGATACCATTGCAATGCCGAAGCCCGCCCATGACGTCGGCGAGAACGAGAAATGACCGCCGGCGAGTGCGCCCGATGCGAAGTTGCCGAACAGGAATGCAACCACCGTCAAACCGAGCAGTGCGAGAACCTTCGCACCGGTGGTGGCGTTCTCGAGCAGAGCCGCCCATCGAATGGAGCGGATGTTGAGCAGCCCGAGAAAGATGATGGCTGCCGCCGCGACCATCCGGACTTGTCCGTCGGTCATGCGCACGAACGTCTGCGTGTACTCGGCGAAAATCATCGCAATTGCGCCGAGCGCGGACGGACGGATGACGATCATCTCCGTCCATCCGAACAGGAACGCCGGCATCGGGCCGAAGCCTTCGCGGATGTAGACGAAGACACCGCCGGAGCGCGGGTACATCGTCGCCAGCTCAGCCAGTGTAAGAGCGCCGAAGACTGCTACGATGCCGCCCAGGATCCACACGAGCGCCACAGCGCCCACCGTGCCGACATCTGCGGCAACGGTGGCCGGCGTGCGGAAGATGCCGCTGCCGATCGTGGAGCCCACGAGGATCGCCGCGGCGCTCCATACGCCGAGACTCCGCGGCAGCTTCTCGCTACTTGTCATGCTTCAGCTCTTCCCGCCGTGCGATGCTGTGACGTGCACCATACAGGAAGTAGATGATCAGGCCTGCGAACATCCAGAGGCCGAACCGTTCCCACGTGATGCGCGGGAGCTGGAACATCAGGAACCCGCACGACAACACCGCGGCGGGCGCGACGAACCAGATGAACGGCACACGGAACGGCCGGTGCAGTTCGGGATTGCGAATCCGCAGGATCAGCACGCCGATGGCGACGAGCACGAAGGCGAAGAGCGTACCGATGTTGGTGAGCTCGATCACTTCGTTGATGTTCGCGAATGCCGCGAAGAACGCGACGAATGCGCCCGTCAGGATTGTTGTGACGTGGGGTGTGCGATATTTCGGATGGATCTTCGCGGCCCAGCGGGGGAGCAAGCCGTCGCGTGCCATCGCGAAGAAGATGCGGGGCTGACCCATCTGGAACACGAGCAGCACCGATGCCATCGAGATGATCGCGCCGAACGAGATGACGCCGGCAACCCAGTCGTAGCCGCGGGACGAGAATGCGGACGCGAGCGGGTCGGCCGTGCCGTGCTCCGTCCACGGAAGCAGACCGGTCAGGACCAGCGTCACCACGATATAGATGACGGATGTAACGGCCAGCGACCACAACATCGCGCGCGGCATGTCACGCTGCGGATTCTTCGCTTCTTCCGCCGCCGTCGACACTGCGTCGAATCCGATGTACGCGAAGAAGATCAACGCCGCACCGGTTGTAACACCGTGCCAGCCGTTCGGCATGAACGGCGTCCAGTTCTCGGGCCTGACCCAGAACGCGCCGATCGCAATGAAGAACATGAGGATCGCAAGCTTGAGCACGACCATCGCCGTGTTCGCCCACGCACTTTCGCGGATGCCGATGACCAGGACCCACGTGATCAATCCGACGATCATGACGGCCGGCACATTGAAGATGATCGGGAAGCCCATCAGGTTCGGAGCATTGACCCACGCCGCGGCCGCACCGGTCGCCGTCGCCACATCGGCGCCGGACTCCTGCAATGCTGCGAATGCCTGGCGCGCGGTTCGCGGGTCGGTCGCCATCCAGTCGGGCAGACCCATCCCGAACCCTTCGAGCAGTGTCTGGAAGTACGCACCCCACGACACGGCCACGGCGATGTTGCCGACTGCGTATTCGATGATGAGATCCCAGCCGATGATCCACGCGACCAGCTCGCCGAACGACGCATACGCGTAGGTGTACGCGCTGCCCGCCTGCGGGATCATCGACGCGAACTCGGCGTAGCACAGCGCCGCGAAGCCGCACGCAATCGCGACGAGGATGTACGACAGAACCAGGGCCGGACCCGCGCCGACGTGGTTCGGACCACCGGAGATCGCAGTTCCGGCACCCGAGAAGATGCCTGCGCCGATGATCGCGCCGATGCCGAGCGCCGTGAGCTGCCATACGCCAAGCGTGCGATGCAGGGTCGGACCGACCTCTTCGCCCGGAAGCACCTCGCCTTCGAGGAGTGCCTTGCGCCGCCATATGCCTGACCCTCTGCCGATGCTGTCCGCCATCGTTTCCTTCAGTTCTCGTGGGAGCGTGTCCGTGGATGAAAACGAAAGGACGCCCCGCACGCGTACGTGTCAAGAGGGAAGTGCCATGGCGGGTAAGCAATAAAAGGGTTGACCCGGGCGCGCAGGCTGCTCAATCATCGTCGCATGCAGCCGCCTGTCATCGTACTCCCCGGCATCACGGCGTCCACATTGCGCGACGAATATCCGGTCACGCCGGACCTCGTATGGAGCATGCTGCACAAGCGGTATGACCGCGTCATGCTCCACCCGGATGATCTGCGGTATGAGGGTGCCGAACCCGCCCGCGTGCGCGCCGACCAACTGTACGACTTCCCCTACGGTGGCTTCATTGCGGAGCTGCGTCACAACCTCACGGACCACGAGGACCAGCCCGTACCGGTCTACCCTTTCGCATACGACTGGCGCATGCCGCTCGACGCGGTGCAGGCGCAGCTCGCGCTGTTCATCGATGAAGTGATCGCACGCACGTCCCTGATGCGACACTATCACGCCGCCGGCTATGCCGGTGCGCCGATGGTCGACCTCGTGGCCCACTCGATGGGCGGTCTCATCATCGCCGGATACCTCAGCACCACGCGCGACCGGCGGGTGCGTCGCGTCGCGACACTCGGGTCGCCGTTCCGCGGCTCGTTCGAAGCGGTGCTCAAAGTGGCGACGGGTACCGCCGCGATCGGCGGGGCCGGGCAGGGCTCGCGCGACCGGGAAGCGGCGAGGCTCACGCCTTCGCTCTATCACCTCGTGCCGAGTTTTGACGACGGCGTCATCGCGGTGAGGCCGGAATGGGAGAACCTCTTCGAGGCAGCGTCCTGGCAGCCGGGCGTGATTGCGACGATTGCCGAGCAGATCCGCCTGAGTGGCGTGGCCCCGCCAGAGCGGGACTCTGATCGCGCGCGACATGCCGTCGCATTATTGCAATCCATGCTGCACGCGGCCGCGGACCACCGCGCGACCGTGGAGTCCTTCGATCTGCGGGACGCGGGCATGACCGCGCACGACTGGCTGTGCGTGGTGGGCGTGGGAGAGAAGACGCGTGTTGCGCTGAAGGTGGAGGAAGTGGACGGCGCGCCCTTCTTCCGGCTCGACCGCGACCAAAGGATGAACGGGTACCCGGACGGCACGACGGGGTCAGATCACTCGCCACCGGCGGCCCCCTGGGACACCGGGGATGGCACGGTCCCCTACGCGGGCGCGCGTGTGCCGTTCCTGGCCGCGGAGCATCTGGTCTGTGTGTGCGACGCCGATTTCGGGTACTGGGAGATCCGCGATCGTGTGCTGGAGGGGCCGCTGGCGACGCTGCACGGCCTGCTCCCGTCCATGAATCTGGTGCAGCGCCTGGTGGTCGCGCACCTGCGAGGTGCGAAGGGGCGGAAGGCGCCGTCGCGGCCTGGCGTGTGGGGCCGCCGCCCGCCCGATCTGCCTGTAGGAACCCCCTGGGATCCACCTGTCGAAAACCTGCAAGACAAGACAGAATAACAACTTACGCTACATTTCCCAGGCTCTGGGCGCAACGCATCCCCAACGTTTCGCGGAGGATGTGCGTCTACTTCCAACGAGCCAAGTGGCTCAACCCGTTTTCGACGTTTGATGTCGGTCACAATACACAATGCCGGAACCTGTCCGGAGAGATGCTTTAATATGCGATGGATGCGTTGGCTGTTCGTGGTCCTGATCCTGGTTGCCGTTCCGACGTTCGTGTCGGCACAGGACGATGTGATCACCGGGACCGTTACGGGACCTGATGGCAAGCCGGTGATCGGGGCGAGGGTGGAAGTCGTTTCCATCGAGACCGAGATCGTCCGGTCGGGCGTTACGGACACGAAGGGTCGTTATTTCGTGCTGTTCGCCGATGGCGGCGGCCGCTACGTCCTGCGGATCACGTACCTCGGTCTGGCGGACGTCATCAGGACGATCTCGCGGTCGGGCGACGAGGAACTGCTTCTCACGAACATCACGATGGCGACGGGCGCGATCAGTCTCGGCTCGGTCACGGGTACGGCGACGCGCGCAGTGAATGAGCAGCAGGCGGGTCGCACGGGCGAGCAGGGGCAGACCCTGTCGTCCGAGCAGCTGGCCCGTCTGCCGCTACCGGACCTTGATGCAGCCACCATTGCGCTGCTCACGGCCGGCGTCGTCGGTACCGGTGCGGACTCGATCAGCGGCCGTCTCGGCTTCTCGGTTGCAGGCATGAGCGACCTCCTGAACCAGGTCGTCATCGACGGCGTGATCCAGGGCGAAGGCGGCGGCGCGCCGGAAGAGGGCATCCGTCGCACATCCGTGACGACGAGCACCTTCGACGCGTCCAAGGGCGGTTTCGCCGGCGGCCAGGTCTCGCAGAGCTCGGCGAGGGGCAACAACCGCTCGGGTGGGTCGTTCTCCTACCGTTTCGATGATGACGCGCTTCAGGTGAGCGCGGGCGCGACGACGAATTCGTTCACGCGCAACAACATCGGCGGCTCGTGGGGCGGTCCGATCAAGACGAACAAGCTGTTCTACAACACGTCATTCCAGCTGTCGCGCAATGTTGACCACCGTTTCGCGCTGCAGGCGAATGATCCGGACGCTGCAATCCGCGCGGGCGTCGCAGTCGATTCGATCAACCGCTTCATCGGCCTGGTCGGCACCAAGTTCGGCACGCCGGTGACCGGTCAGACCGGTCCGTACAACCAGTTCAATGACGACGTTCGCCTGCAGGGCCGCCTCGATTGGAACATCAATCAGAGCCGCACCAACTCGCAGACACTGTCGCTGCGTGCGAACGGCAATTTCAACGACCAGGACAGCACGCGCATCAGCACACTCGACCTCGCCGACCACGGCGGTGAGTCGGAGCGCAGGGGGTTCACGCTCGGCGGCACTCTGTCGTCACGCCTCGCGAGCAGCTGGACGAACAACCTGAACGTCAGCTTCAGCGAGAACAACAGCGAGTCGCTGGGCTACGTCGAGCTTCCCGAGGGACGTGTCCGCGTGACATCGGTATTCGAGGACGGCACGAATGCGACGAATACACTGGTCTTCGGCGGCAATCGCAGCTTCCCGACGGAAGCGTACACGCGCGATCTGCAGTTCACGAACGACCTGTCGTTCCTGAAGAACGTCGGCACGCAGGTGCACCGCCTGAAGGTCGGCGGCTCGCTGCAGAAGACACGTAATATCGACCGCAGCGCGAATAACATCTTCGGCGCGTTCTCGTTCAACTCGCTTGCAGACTTCGAAGCGAACCGCCCGGCGAGCTACACCCGCTCGCTGTCCGAGCGGAAGAGCGCGACCGGCACGTACAACGCAGGCGTCTACGTCGGCGATACCTGGCGCGTGAGTGAGCCGCTCGAGGTGACCATGGGCCTGCGCTACGACCGTTCAGCACTCGATCAGAAGCCGGAGTACAACCCCGTGATCGAAGAGATCTTCGGGCGTCGCACCGACATCAATCCGACGGCGGGCGGGTTCAGCCCGCGCCTCGGCTTCAACCTGCGCATGTCGAAGCAGCAGAACGGCAACTTCACTCAGCAGGCGAAGAATCTGTCCGGCGGCATCGGCCTGTTCGCAGGGCGCGCGCCGACCAACATCTATTCGACTGCGATCCGTCAGACGGGGTTGCCGGCCGCGGAGCAGACCTTGAGCTGCATCGGCGGGGCCGTCCCGTTCCCGGACTGGGATCTGTACATCGAGGACCCGTCGCAGGTGCCGTCGACCTGCGCAGACGGTGGGCTCGGCAATCCGACACAGTCGTTCCGCGCTCCGACCGTGACCTTGATCGATCCCGATCAGTCATTGCCGTCGTCGCTCCGGTTCAACCTCGGATACCGGACGCAACTGCCGCGTAACATCCAGGCGAACTTCGGCTACTCGTATTCGCTCGGCATGGGCCTCTGGGGCTACCAGGACATGAATCTGAACACGGCCGCAGCGACCACACTCGGTCTCGAGAACCGTCCGTTCTATGGTGACATCAACTCGATCGTTCCCACGACCGGTGCCGTCTCGTTTGCATCATCCCGTCAGCACGCGGAGTTCGGCAACGTCTTCGACGTGATCGCGGACCGCAAGTCGAAGGCGCACCAGCTTACGGCGTCGGCGCAGGGCTTCCTGCTGAACCGCAAGCTCACGCTCGGTACGAACTACACGATGGGCTTCTCGCGGGACCAGGGCTCAGGCTCGTTCAACCAGGCGACGACCGCAGCCGATCCGAATGTGGCTGAGTGGGCAACATCGAGCAGCGACCGCCGTCACACGCTGAACCTGCTGGCGTCGTACGCATTCACACCTGAGTTCGAGATGTCGCTGAACGGCCGCGTATCGTCCGGCTCGCCGTTCACACCGATCGCGAACTCGGACATCAATGGCGACGGCTCACGCAATGACCGCGCTTATGTCTTTAATCCGACATCGATCGGCGACTCGGCAATCTCGAACGGCATGAACCGCCTGCTGGCGAATGCACCGGGTCGCGTCGTGAGCTGCCTCGAAGCGCAGTTCGGTGGCATTGCGGATCGCAACAGCTGCCGTAACAGCTCGACACAGTCGCTCGACTTCCGTGCGAGTATCCGACCGAACCTGCCGACACTGCAGCGCCGGATGACGATCTCGATCGACGGTCGCAACGGCCTGACCGGCCTTGATCAACTGATCAATGGAGCGGACAACATGAAGGGCTGGGGCGAGGGTCAGCGCGCGGATGCAACATTGCTCGAGGTCCGCGGGTTCGATCCGGTCTCGAAGTCATTCACATACAGAGTCAACGAAGGCTTCGGCCAGACTCGCCGTGGTCCGAACTCGCTGCGGAGCGCATTCTCGTTGACGATCTCGGCGAGGATCGCGATCGGTGGCCAGCCGGGCATGAACAACCGCGGCTTCGGTCAGGGCGGCGGCTTTGGTGGCGGCTTTGGTGGTGGTGGCCGTGGCGGCGAGGGCGGCTTCGGTGGCGGTGGCGGCTTCGGCGGCGCGGGCGGCTTCGGCGGCTTCGGCGGCGCAGGCGGCTTCGATATCGGCGCGATCATGCAGGGCATGGCCGGCGGCACGATGAACATCGACTCCCTGCTGGCGGGTCAGTTGAAGAATCCGATTCCGGCAATCATCGCATTGAAGGATTCGATCAAGCTGACACCGGAGAATGTTTCGGCGCTGATGGTCATCTCGGATTCGCTGCGGGTGAAGCTGAACAAGCGGGTGGCTTCGATGAAGCCGGTTGCCGAGGGGCTCATCGGCAGTGTGATCGCAGATCGTGTGGCAGGTGCCGCAGCCCAGGCGAATCCGCAGGCCGCACAGCAGCAGATCATGCAGCAACTGACACAGCGCATCCAGCCGGAGATCACGAATGGTCGTGCCGAGATCACGGCAGCGCTGGCGGCAGCCTCGACGGCTGTGGGCCCCGACACGTGGGGCCGTGTGCCGAACGCACTCAAGCTGGCGGCACCCGCGCAGGGCGGCCGCAACGCCGGCTTCAACGCAGTCGGCCTGCTCGACCGGATGCTTGTGAACCCGATCCCGGTCCTCCTCGGTATGAAGGACACGCTGCAGCTGACAGCAGAGCAGATCACGCAGATCGAGGCGATCTCCGCACCGATCACGGACCTCATGCTCAAGGCTCGCACGGACATCGGCAAGAAGTTCGACAACGTCCAGGGCGCGCAGATGGGCCAGGTCTTCCAGGAGGTCCAGCCGCAGATCGAAGCCGCACGCAAGAAGACGACGGACGCCCTCAAGCAGGTCGAGAAGGTGCTGACGTCCGAGCAGTGGAAGAAGGTCCCGGCGCAGGTGAAGGATCCGTTCACCAACACCCAGGGCATGCCCGGCATGGGCGGCCGCGGGCGCGGACCCGGTGAGTTCTAACGGATTCTCTGAGTCTGCAGGGTCCCAGGTCGAAAGGGCGGCCGGCGGCGAGAAATCGCTGCCGGCCGCCTCGTTTTGGCGGCTACGGGTCGGCGTGTGCATCGGCGGGACGTGATTGCCTTTCGCGGATGGCGCGGCCATAGTAGCCTCCACAGGCGGCTGCCTCGCTGTTGGGGAGGGGCGCCTTGAGCACCTCTGATACGGACGCCAGGATGAAGAAGCGGTACCGCGTGATTGTCGATTTCGAAGTCGACATTCTGGAGTTGACGCCCGAGCGGATCCAGCAGAGCAATGCCGATCGCGCGATGCGGGCGGAGGAATGCAGTGGCTGGAAGGGCAGCGAGCGCGAGGTCCCGTCCGAGGAGTCGCTGGTGCCACTCCGCGAGCTGCAGTCGCGCCTGCTTGAGGACGCCGGCATGCTCGACATGTGGGTCAAACACGAAGTGTTCGCCGATCTGCAGACGGGTTCCCTGAGCGACTTCAACTATGACTTCAATGAGGAGGAGTTCCTGAAGACGATCGTCGAGCGTCTCTCTCCTCGGTCACGTCATCGTCTGCGGGAAGCGATCGCGCGAGGCGAAATGCTCGAGGTCCTCGAGCCATTCTGGGAATCGTTCGAATCCACGCCCAAGGCGATCCGCATCTCGGAACTCGAGTAGTTGCCGGAGACGCTGGTCGACATCGGCGGTCGCCGCCTCCGGGTGATCGCAGCAGGGGCAGGAACGCCGTCGGTGATTCTGGAGGCCGGCGCCGGCGGGTTCTCGGCAGTATGGGCGCCCGTGATGCAGGGTGTCGCGCAGTTTACCCGCGTCTATGCGTATGACCGCGCTGGCTATGGTCTGAGCGACCCTCTCCCCAACGTCGGATCCGTCCATGCAACGCGTACCAGCGGTGGCGCGGTGGCGGACCTGCACGCCATGCTGAAAGCGGCCCGCGTCGAAGCGCCGTACGTTCTGGTAGGCCACTCCCTCGGCGGCTTCCACTGCCGCCTCTACACGAGTCGCTTTCCCGACGACGTTGCCGGACTCGTCCTGGTCGATGCCGACGTGGAGGAGGAGGCGTGCGCATGCCGGGAACGTCGAAAGCGCGTGCGGCGGAGATCGAGGATGCACTCGCGCAGATGCAGGCGAGGATGGCGATGTGGTCGCGCCGCGGCCGCGTCGTGGTGGCCGCGAACAGCGGTCATGATGTGCATGTCGACGAGCCGGACGTCGTCATCGATGCAATTCGCAGTGTCGTACTGACGGTCCGCGCGGAATTGGGACTCGACAGCCGTGGCGAACGCATG
>JBBSJG010000134.1:0-9271 GCA_038257485.1 Longimicrobiales bacterium
CGAAAGGCGAAAGGCGAAAGGCGAAAGGCGAAAGGCGAAAGGCGAAAGGCGAAAGGCGAAAGGCGAAAGGCGAAAGGCGAAAGGCGAAAGTGGCCTTCACCGGATACACGATCACATTGTCCCGCCATTTGTGCGTGCGCAGCGGAATTACACATACGTCGAATCGTCGAACCCGAAGCTCGCGAACGTGAGCGCAGGCCCTCGCCATCCGTCCGAGAACGGCGTGACGATATACGACGCCGACGTCACGCGGCGCAGGTCGTAGACACGATCATAGTAGGACGTTTTTACCAACCGAGTCCGCGGCCGTCCAGTCGAAGTTCCGAACGTACCGCACCATTACTGCAGTGTCGCCACTGAATGTGACGACCCGTAGAACACGCTGTTCCGCAACTTACTCCCGCTGATTGGACGCCCTCACCCCCGGCCCCCGCCCAGCACCCCCACCTCATCTCGTCACACCCCCGCCCTTTCGCCTTTCGCCTTTCGCGCCGGCGCAGGGGCGATCCGCAATACTCGACGAAGATTCGTCAGTAAGGCGTTCTTACTTACACCGTACTATTTCGCGAGGATCGCGCGGTTGATGGCGGCGTCGATGTTCTGGTCGTCGCCGGTGCCGGTGTAGACGACGCGGCCGCGCTTGTCGAGGACGAGCACATACGACGTCGACAGTGCACCGAATGCGCGGCTCGCGCGACCGTCGACATCCCACAGCACACGGCCTGGAACGGGGTGTTTCGTGAGATGGCGCTTGATGCTGCGCGGCGTTTCATTGACCGCGACCGCGATGACCACGATTTCAGCCTTGCCCGCATACTTCTTCGATGCGGCGGCCAGCTTTGGTGTGAGTGCCTCGCAGACGGGGCACCAGGTGGCCCAGAACTCGAACAGTACGGGCTTCTTCCCGACATACTGTGCGAGGTCCACGGCGGCACCTTCCAGGTCCTCGATGACAACCGGCTTTGCAACCGTTCCGATCGGAAGACCGACATCCTGTGCGTGCGCGACGGGCGCTCCCAGGACGACGAGTGCGAATGCGAATGCGAGGACCTTCCGGATCATTGTTTCAGCTTCCTTCGAGAGTACTGCAGGCGCACGGTCACAGGACCATGCCCATCTGAATGAAGTAGTACTCCGCAACGCCGATGAGGATCACGCCGGCGATGCGCTTGATCCAGACCATCCAGGTCCCCGACCGCGGCAGACGCGCGAGTGAGCCACTGAACAGGCCGACTACAATGAGCAGTGTGGTCATGCCGATCGAGAAAACGAGCAGGTAGGCGAACCCGAGGAATGCGTTGCGGGTCGCTGCCACAAAGGTCAGAACCGCGGCAAATGCCGGCGCGCCACACGGAGCCGCGACAATGCCGGAGGTCGCACCCAGCAGAAACACGGCCGGGTAGCTGCCGGCCCCGAGGCCGGCCGCCCAGGCGGTCAGTCGCTGCGGTGCGCGCATGGGGATCGCGTCGAACATGACCAGGCCGAAAATCAGCAGCAGGTTGCCGGTGACGAAGCGGGCCCACGGGCTGGCGGACACCGTGCCGAACATGTTCCCGCTGAGCCCGGCGAGCAAGCCGAGCGTCGAATACACCAGGGCGAGTCCCAGCACATATGTCATCGTGAGCCCGACGGTACGGACGCGGCTCGGCGCGCGGTCGGCGCTGCCCGCCAGGATCCCGGCAGTGATCGGGATCATCGGGTAGATACAGGGAGTAAGACTCGTCAACACGCCGGCACCGAACAGGGTAGCCACCGCGAGAAACGGGTTGTTCTGGAGGGTCTCCGCCAGACCCGCTGCCAGGATCGCAAAAAATGCCATGCCCGAATAGTATCGCGGTTCCGGCCGCCGCGCGCCGCGCTGTGCGAACCGGCCGGGATCGCGCGTTCATACAGCAGGGTGACACAGTCCGGGCGCGTGTTACATTGGGAGTCTTACGGCGGACCAACAAAGACCAACAGGAACGGCTCATAATGCGACGTCATATTTCCTATTTTTCGGCACTCACAGTCCTCATTTCCCTGGGCTGCTCAGGCGCTGACGGTGCGTCGGGCGACGAACATGCCGAGACCGGGGTGGCCACGCAGGTCGCATCGGCAAATCCGGCATCGGCCGGGGCAGCGGCGACGGCTGTAGCCGCGACAGGCGACACCATCGAGGTCTGGAAGGACGCGAACTGCGGTTGCTGCAAGAGCTGGGTCGAGCATATGGAGAAGCACGGCTTCACGGTGATCGCGCATGACACCCCCAACCTGACTCCGATCAAGCAGAAGAATGGCGTGGGCGCCGACCTCGTTTCATGTCATACCGGTGTGATCCACGGATATGCAGTCGAGGGCCACGTGCCTGCCGATCTGGTGCGCAAGATGATCGATGAGAAGCCGGCGATCGCGGGCCTTGCAGTGCCGGGAATGCCGATGGGGTCCCCGGGCATGGAAGGTCCGACATCCCAGCCATACGACGTGATTGCCTTCACGCGCGACGGAAAGAGGACGGTCTATGCGAGCCGCTAAGCGACTTGTCCTGCGTCTGAGCGTGCTCGCGACAGTCGCGACAGTCGCGACCGCAGCGTGCGCGACGGGAACAACGGAGCCGCCGCTTACGAGCAGTGCCGTACTCGAGGTGCAGTACGTGAACTTCGCGTGGTTCCCGACATGGAAGGGGTTCGTCATCGACTCAGCGGGCGGCGTCTACTCGTTCGACCTCGCCGGCAAGCAATGGGCAGTGGCCGATCCCGAACACCCGACGCGCGCCGAGCTCGCAGCGAAGTATGCATCCGGCAGGACCCTGGTACGTACGCTGCCGGCGTCCGAAGCACGCGAGCTGTTCGCGCTCGTTCGCGAAGCAGCGGCGGGCTCGGTGACCAGTCCGGTCAACCGCTGTGCCGATGCAGGCTACCTGACATACAGCGCATATCAGGCGACCGCGGGTGAACGCAGCGAGCGCATCCTGCTGCGCGCGGAGGGTGATGAGATCCGGGACAACCGCGCTTCAGCCGCGCGTCAGCTTGCGAGACGGCTGGCGAGCCTCGGCCTCATGACACCGATCGAAGGGTGTCAGCCAGAAGCCGGCTGAGCACGACAACCCGTCAGCAGTTCGAGAATGCCGCGCTCGAGTCGTTGCCGCTGTTCATCGGCAGCGCCCGAGCCGGCGAGATCGGCGACAGGCCCCGCGTAGACGTACCGCCCGCCATTCATCACGACAATCCACGAACACACATCCATGACTTCAGCTGCCGACTGCGACGACACGATCGCCATGCCGGCATCCGGCCCGCGCGCGGCGAGAATACGTTGCAACCCGATGCGTCGGCGGAAGTCGAGTGGTGCGAATGGCTCATCGAGCAAGATGACAGGCGAGTCGAGTGCGAGTGCGAGCGCGATCGACAAGGTCTGCGTCTGACCAACAGACATGACGCCGCCACGCAGGTGTTCGATCTCGTTGAGCAAAAGGCCAGGATACCTGGCGCTCAACGTACTGAACTCGAAACCGAACAGCCGGCTGATGCCCGCGGCATCGAGCCATGCAGGAAACGTGGGGCGCTGCGGTGCGAAACCCACGGGGTACGCAGGCGCCGGCGCGTTCCTCAGTACGCCCGCCAGGTGGAGCATCAGCGATGACTTTCCGGCACCATTGATTCCGATGAGCCCTACAACTGCGCCGGCTGGCGCATCGACCGCTCCAGCCGTCACTACGACGCGACCCGCGCGCCGAATCTCGCCATGCACAATCATGAGCGCCGCCCGATACGTGTGTGAGCCAATGACAGTGCGATTCCGAGCATGACACCGGCGTAGAGCAGCGCATAGGACACATGTGCGAGCGTGTATGCGCTGAACAGCCGGGGCGGCGGATAACTCAACAGCCGGATCGGACCGCCGAGCGGGTTGTTCTCGCGCAGCACCACCGCTGCCCACATCCCGATCCATGGCGCGGCGATCAGCAGCAATGCGATATGGATCGCCGATCGGCCGCGAGTAATCACGCCGATCGCCGCGCCGAATGCGCTCGCGCCGAGCACCATGAGTAGGTAGAGTGGCAGTCGTGCGGCGGCCGTGGCCAGGGGTTGTGTGTCACCCGTCAGCAATTGCGTCGCCACGCCGAACGCGAGTGCACCCGCCGCATACAACATCAGTGCTCCGATCGTCACACATATGACAAGCGCAGCCACGTAAGTCATTCTCGACATGCCGGCAGCCACGTGCTGGAGCATCCAGTCCGCCTCGGCGTCCACGACAATCCGATCGATGGTACGGAGCACGGCGAGCAGTGCGACCACGGATGAAATTGAAATATCGAAACGCGTGAGTATCGTCGCCATGCCACCGCTGCCTGGCTGCACGAATGTCGCAAGCCACGCGGCCGCAACGCCCGCAGCGATGGCGACGGCCGGCCCGACATACTGTCGCGGCGCGCCGAGCTCGCGCACCAACAGCGCAGCATAGGCCGGCGCAGGGCGCAGTGCGGCGAAGGGCGTCACTGCTTCGCCACGAGCGGGGCGACGCGCGCAGCCGAAACGAACATCATCATGTCCGTCGTATCGCGTCTGACCCATAGACAGCCTGCCGCCTTGCAGCCGATCAGCCCCTCGACCGGTGCGATCGCAAGATCGGTGTCGGATCCGATGCGCCGGAATGCAAGCGAATCATTGGATATGGGCCGCAGCAGCAATTCCGCCGAACCCACGGCCATCCGTTCCATGTATACCGGCAGTCGATCGGGGACTGTGAGTGTACCGGCGAGGTGAGGCCGCGCAGCAGCGAGCGCCGCGGCTTTCGCCTTGAATTGTGCATCAGCTACAAATGCGTAGCGGCCAGCCCCGAGCTTGCAAACCGACGTGGACTGCGGCGTGGACGCTGCGGACTCGATTCGGAACACGCAGGCGCCCGTGCCACCACCAAACAGACCACCGCGATCCGTTGTCGAGTAGAGTGTCGTAGCGGGCAGGACGACGCCATCGCTCGCGAGGAAGATGGGATCATGCGCGACGGCCGTCGCACGCTCGTCCGCGGCGATGTGAAACAGCTCCGCCATGACCGTATCGCCACGCATGCACCGGCCACTCATGAGCAATCCCTTGTCCGCGTCCGCGACGCGGGTCTGGAGCAGCATACAGGGCAGGACAGGAACGCGCGTGTCCTGATATCGGCCCGCCATGTCGAAACGATGCAGGCGATTCTGATCCACGACTACGATGGACGGTGGCGAGCCGGCGATTGCAATGCCGGATGGCTCAACCATCTCGCCTGGCCCACCGCCACGCCGGCCGAACGCGCCGACGGTACGCCACGAACCGCCCTCGTTGCGGAGCACGATGACCTGCGGCGAACCCGCATCGAGAAGGACCAAATGGTCACCACTCACATCGAAGTCGCGCACAAGCACAGTGCCGGGTAGCGGCGTGCCCGCGAAAGGAATCCGTGGCGCGGCGGGCGGCGGCACATAGTCACGGATGAGGTGCGTCGCGGCTGACCGACTTGCCAGCCGGTCTACCGTCAGGCCCGCCATTCCCAGCATGGCAATGCCGATCACGCCGAGCATCAGCCACCGATCGGAACGATGCGTGGTCATCACGTATTCCTCGTGCAGCTGCGCATGTTCAGCACGAACGCAAGGTCACAGATCGTCCGCTCCCATCCCGTATCGGACGAGACGAGGCAGTCGTTGTAGACGCGCCAGACGGCGTCCTCACACGCCGGCCCGGCGTTCACTTCTTCCGCGGCGGCGGCGACACTGCTGCTGCCGGCCGCACTCCCGGCAAGCACGACGGTGATGGCGTTCGCGACGATGAACGCGCGTGTAATCCTGTTTTTCATAACGACCCCCAGATGAATGGCGGCAGCCAATCCAACATGGTGAAGACAAGGACTGTCCGGAATAGCATTCTGCGCCAACCCCGCGGCAGCCATACCGGAGGGGGCTCACCCACAGAGAGGCTGCCGCGTTAAACCCTGCACGCAAGCACACCCCCCGGCGATGTTGGCGGCCCGGGCCGGACCCCGAGCCATTACTTCACCGGCTTATCAGGTGCCGGTCTTGATGCGCTTGTAGTACACGGAGCCGCACCAGGTCACATCTGCCTGGAATACGACATCGCACAGCGTCCGCTCCCATCCGTGATCGGCCGACATCAGGCAGTCGTTGTAGTTCGCCCACGACGAATCCGTGCACTTCCGGAATTCCGTGCCTGCCTGGTCCGTCTCCGCCGCCGCTTCGAGGGCGGTCGCGCGACTCGCGATCGGCAGGATGGTGATCACGGGCAGCGCCGCGATGAGCGCGAGCCTCGAGCGTGTCCACCCTGTCTTGTGGTACATCTTCTTCGTGTTCATAAATTCCTCGCCGAAACGGGTGATGCGGCAGCCACGAAGAAGGTTGTGCAAGAGGCGGGGTGGGTACATGGTAGAAAGGGGCGGATGGCGAGGGCGAGGGCGAGGGCGAAACATGGAGGGCATCGCGGCGTACTCTACTACACCGAGATCACCCCACGTAGAAAACGTACGCGTACACAAGGACGAATGATGAAAAGAGTTACGCTGGCGACGATGGTCGCATTGAGCGCGTTTTCCGCCGCGGCGCAGGCCCAGAGCCTGGGCGGTCGGGAAGTGGTGCTGCGGGCGCAGAAGATGACGGGCTCCGATTCCGTGATGACGAAGCACAAGACCATGACGATGACGGGAACGCTGAACCTCCCGTCACAGGGCGTGAGCGCGCCGGTGGTCAACATGAAGTCGGCGGACAACATGTTCCGGTTGACAATCACGGTGGATGGTTACGGTACGGTGGAGCAGGGGTATGCCGAGGGAACCGGCTATTCGATCTCGCCGGGTGTGGAGCCGGCGGTCCTGACGGGGAAGGCGTTGGCGCAGTCCAGGCGGCAGGCGGAATGGCGGGACAAGCTGGATGACTACGTGTCGATAACGAACGAGGGTCAGGAGATGTATGCGGGCCGCAACACGTACAAGGTCAAACTGGTGTCGAAAGACAGTGTCACAACGACCCGGTACTACGACGTGGAGACGGGCTACCAGCATGCAACGGTGAGCTCGCAGGACACGCCGGACGGACCTGTCGAAGTCATCACGGTGATGAGTGACTACAAGAATTTTGGCGGTATGATGATCTCGTCGAAGCAGACGCAGCAGGTGAATGGCACGGAGCAGATCATCACGCTCGAGAAGATCGAGTTTGACACCGCACCCGCGTCTGCCTTCGAGTTGCCAGCGGTCATCAAGGCGCTGAAGAAGTAACCAGTCGGCGACGGAGTTTCTCGGCCGTCGCCATGATCACGGGTGATCCTGCGATATCCTCGCGCACGGCATCGATCCAGCGGAGCGCTTCGTCATTGCGTCCGGCGTGCGCGAGGAGTGTCGCGAGAAAAAGCCGATCGGTGACGTTGGAGTGGGTCCACGCCCACCCGATCATGAGTGGCTTGCGGGGCAGCAGCCAGGACCGCTGCAACTCCGCGAGCGCGGCCGCGCTGTCGCCTCGCTGCGCGAACATGTGGGCGCGCAGCGAACCTGCAAGACTGCGCTGGAACGTGCCGATGTTCGTTGATGCCGTGTCTGTTTCGAGCGCCGCAATGTAGCTCGTCGCGGCAGCGTCTCCCGCCATGACTGCGAGCAGACCGAGCTGGTAGGACCGTCGCGCATCCTGGAAGTGATGCGGATCCGCCGCAGCATCACTGTCCCGCCTGACTGTACCGACTCGCCGCATGGAGGGGCCGACGGCTTCGAGGTCGCGACGCGCGCGCGCGATGTCCGCTGCAGACGCTCGGAGGAATGGCATCGCCGTGAGATTGGCGCGCACCTGCGCTGCGATCACCGGATCAAGCGATGCGAGGACATCCATCTGCCGTTTCGCTTCCTGCCACTGTCCCTGCCCGGCGGCCATGTGGATCACGGACTGGAATGACAATACGCGGTCGGCGCGGGGCCTGCCCGCGCGTGCGCCGATACGCGCGATGCGCTCGGCAAATGCCAGGTTGCCGGTATAGACGGCGATGCGCTCGGCGTCCGCATCGATCTTGAACGCGTCACGATGCACGGCCAGGCGGGCGAGCACACTGTCGATCGCACGCGAGTCATTGCGAACGCCGGCACGCAGTCCACGAATCTCGAGCGTGCGGTCGTGTGCGGGATCGATGGCCTGCGCGCGTGCAAGCAACGAGTCGAGGAGTGCGACGTCGCGATTGTGCGCTGCCACGCGCGCGAGATGCGTGATCGCGCCGATATGCGATGGATCGAGCGCCAGCACTCGCCTGAACGCCGGCTCGGCGTCACGCAGGCTGCGCCCCATCCACGGGCCGCCATGGAACAACACCTCACCCCGTTCGAACCACGCCTCCACGTCGGTCGGCCGTGCAGACGTCAGCTCGCGATAGATCTCGTCAGCACGACGCACATCGCCGAACCAGAACTCCCAGCGCGCAGTTACCAGGTCGGCTGCGGATGTAGGCAACCGTTCGCGGTGGCGCATCGCGGCGTGCGCCGCAGCCTCCGCGACCGACGCTTTGCCCGCCCAGTCGGCCGCGCTGCTCAGCCGGTAATACGCGAGCGCGAACGTCGTATCACGTTCCACCGCAAGCTGAAATGATTCGACCGCATCGTCGTACTGGCCCGCGCGGAAATACTGCTCGCCGTGCAGGTACTGCTGGACAGCGGGATACGACGCAGTCGTGCGAGCGGCGAGCGATGCAAGCCGTGCGTCGGAACTCGTCAGCAGGCCCGCGACCAGCTCGCGCGCGAGATCGTCGATGGCGGGGAACAGATCAGCCTCCGATGTCGCGACGCGATCGGAGCGCGCGACCACTGCGCCCTGTGCGTCATACAGCGAGGCCGTGATCTGCAGCGCATTGCCACCCTGTACGACGGTCCCCGTGATGAAATGCTGCGCACCGAATCGGCGGGCGAGGCCTCGCGCGACTTCGAGGTCACCCGTGTTGCCGCGGCGGGGCACGTTCTCGAGCATCGCCTTCGGATCGACCACGCGGATGCCGGGTGCACCATCCAGCTTCGCGACGAGCAGGTCCACCATGCCCTCGCGCAGATACGCGATGCGCGCATCGCCACGCACCGTGAACGGCGCGATCACGATCTGCGAAACATCGGCAGGGACGGGCGTGGGCTTGGTGCCGAGTCCGAATTTCGCCGCAGCAATTGCGGCGAGGATCAGCGCACCGACCGTGATCGGAACGCCGCGGCGCCAGAACGGACGCGTACCACGTTGCAAAGCGGTGGGCGCAGATGCCAAGGAATCGCCGAAGGCGACGGCGGC
>JBBSJG010000135.1:0-9039 GCA_038257485.1 Longimicrobiales bacterium
AACTATGTGACGAAGCCATACCAGGCGGACCAGCTCGCCGCGCGCATCGAACAGGCGCTGAGCTATCGCGGCACGACCGTGGAAAGCATTGTCGGTAAGGAAGTGGAAGTGGAGTTCCTTGGCGAACGGTTCGTCATCCATTCCGATCCGCACCGCATCCTGCGGCTGCTCCTGTCGAGCTTCGAGGACATTATCCGTGTGAACCACGCGCTTCAGGAGAGCCAGCGACAGCTCGCGGCGGCGCACCAGCGGGAGCTGGAGCACGAGCAGCGCGCGCGCGTGGAAGCGGAGCAGACGTCCGTTCGCCTGGAGCAGCTCAGGACGAAGGCGGAAGCGGCGACGCGCGCGCGTGACGACGTGCTGGCCGCCGTGTCGCACGACCTGCGTAACCCGGTATCGACCGTCTTCACCGCAGCATCGCTGCTTCTCGACATGGACGACCTGCCCGCCACAACGCAGCGTCGCCAGATCGACATCATCCGTCGCACCGCACTGCGCATGGACCGTCTCATCCAGGACCTGCTCGATGTCGCGCGCCTCGATCATGGCGCGCTTGTGATCAACGAGGGTGCAGAAAGTCTGCAATCCGTCCTGCAGGAGGTGCAGGACGGTTTCGCGAATGTGGCCGAAGGCGAGAACGTCAAGCTGACGATCGACCGACCCGATCACGATATCCTGATCCATATTGACCGCGGCCGGGTGCTCCAGGTGTTCTCCAACCTGATCGGCAATGCGCTCAAATTCACGCCTGCCGGTGGGAGCGTGACGATCCGTGCGATTCCTGATAACGGCCGCCTGCTTTGCACGGTGTCGGACACCGGTGCCGGCATCCCGCAGGATGCGCTGCCGCATATTTTCGACCGGTTCTGGCAGGGCAAGGAAAAGAAGAGCGCAGGGGCCGGCCTGGGCCTCGCGATCTCGAAGGGGATCGTCGAAGGTCATGGCGGCGAGATCTGGGCGGAAAGCACCATAGGCGAGGGGAGCACCTTCTTCTTCACACTCCCGTTCACGACCCGTCGTACTCCGGCCGTCAAGGGCGGCTGAAGTAGGGCGAGCCTACCGGTCGATCCACCATGACTGCACGGATGCCACGGGCCCACGCCCGTCGGCCGTGACGCCGCGCAGTCTGTTGCTCGCCGCCGCGAGGCCGATGGTGTAGTAGAGCACGAGGATGGGTGCATCCTCGACCACGATCTGCTGATACTCCTGCCACCATTTCGCGGCATTGCCTCGATCCATTACAATCGCCGTCGAGTCGAGCGCCATATCGAGGCGAGGGGACGAGTAGCCCGTCCAGAACCGCGCGCCGTTGCGCCACCGCGAGTGCAGCAGTTGGCTGTCATCCTTCCGGATGTTGTCCGTCCAGTTCCCGATCGCCGCATCGAAGTCACGCGTCCTGGCACCGTCCGCACCGATGCTCCCCTGCATCTGTTGCGTGAACGTGTTCAACTCGACAACGTCCGCTTCCACTGCAATGCCGACCGCTGCCAGTTGCGACTGCATGGCCTGCAGGATGTCGGTGTATGCACCACTGCTCTGCCACGCCTTCAGGCGGAATCGGAACGGCCGGCCCCCGCCGTCCTCGAGCACGCCGTCACCATCGCGATCGCGCCATCCCGCGCGCGCGAGCAGTGTACGCGCACTGTCGGGCGAGAAAGGTGTCAGCAGCGACGCATCGTCGGCGTCGAACGCGAAGTGCACAGGCGTCACTGTCGCGCGGCCGACTGGATTGCGACCGCCCATGATGCCCTCCACGATACCACGCCGGTCAACCGCCATCGAGATCGCCCGTCGCTCTTCGATCGAGTCGAAGAAACGCGTGCGCGTGTTCAGTGCGACGAAGATCCAGTTGGGCGACGGATACTCGATCAGTCGCACATCGTTTGCCGCTTCAATGGTCAAGATGTTGGGTGGCCGCACGGACACGGCAAGGTCGATCTGCTGCGCCAGCAGTGCGGTGATGACTGCGGTCTGATCGGGGATCGCGCGATAGACGAGACGGTCGAGATGCGGGCGCCCGCCCAGGCCTTCCGGGAATGTCGGGTTTGCCTCGAAGACCCACTCACCAGCACCGTTCCGGCGCACGAAGCGGAACGGCCCGCTGCCAACGGGCGCAAGTCCGAACGGCGCGCGCGCGAAGTCAGCGGGCTTGACGTCCTTGAGCAGATGGCGAGGCAAAGGTGGTGTCGTGAACCATGCTTCGAGGAAGTCGGGATGCGCGCGCAGGCGGAAGCGGACTGTCGCCGAATCGATGACTTCGTAGTGCGGCGAGTAGAGATCGAATGCCTGCGTACCCGCGTACGCCGTCTCGGGATCGCGCGCAAGTGCGTACGTGAATACGACGTCGTGCGCCGTGACGCGCGGACCGTCATGCCAGTAGATGTCCGTGCGCAGATGGAATGTCAGATCCAGCGAGTCAGCGCCCACGCGCGTCGTATCCCACGACATCGCGAGCCACGGCACAACGTTCATGGCACTGTCGTACAGCACGAGTGGCGAGTACAGGGCGTAGCGCTCGATCGCGAGATTCAGGTCGCCCGTCGTGGCCAGCGGATTCATCGAGCGCAGCTCGTAGTATCCACTGATCGTGGCAGTTCCGCCGTCGACAGCAACGCCGTCCTCGGCGCCACGCTGCATTGTATCACGTGAGCACGCGGTGGCCACACACGCGATTATCAATGCGACGGCGGACACCCGCTTCGTCCCGCGCTTCAACGCCGGCCGGGCCTGCGCTGCGTGAGCAGGCGGTATGCATTGAAATGACGGATGGCGGAGCGCGCATCGCCGGTCGACTCATACAGTCTCGCCAGGTTGAAGTGCGCGTCGGCCAGCGTGTCGTCCGCCGCCAGTGCGCGTTCGTACGCGGAGATCGCTTCAATGATCTCGCGACGGTCCTCCAGGATCAGGCCGAGGTTGTATGCGGCGAACGGACTTTCACTGGAGTCGAGCGCCGCACGATACTGTTCTTCTGCATCCGTCAGCCGCCCGTCCTCGTGGAACAGGCGGCCAAGGTTCACGCGTGCGTCCGCATGCGACGGCTCCATCGCGATTGCCTGCATATACGCCCGCGCCGCCTCCACGGTCGACACCGCTTCAAGCTCGATGGCAAGTGCGTACCACTCGTGCGCGCTTCGCTCGCCAGGTGCCCCCTCGGCACGCGCGGCAACACCGCGTGCAAGCGGTTCCACGGTTGTTGCGAAGTCGCCGACATTGAAGTCGATGTGGAATTGACCGGACTCCGGTTCCCACGGCGCACCGCCGTCGGATACCACGATGTCCTCGCCGACCGCCGTGATGCGCAACTCCGTCAGTGAGCGGCCCGTCGGCAACTCATCGCGCAGTGTCGCGAGGGCGCGCGCAATCTTGCGGTTGGGTACGCGTGCGCGCACGAGTGCTGCCGCGGTACGCAACAGCACCAGGTCCTGGAAATCGAATTGATATTCGTTGTGGGGTCCGCGCGACGGTGTAATGAATCCCGCGCGCGCATAAGAGCGGATCTGACCTTCCGTAAGTCCCAACAGGCCGGCGACGTCCCGGGTGGTGTACCCTTTCACATCGCTACTTGGATCCGCCAGCCGCCTTGCGACGAGGCGCCGCTTCCTTGGTGGCCGGCGCTTCCTTCTTCATCGGCGCCTTCTTCTTCGCCGCTGTCGATGTGCCGCCCGACTTCGCAAGACTCGCCTTCAACGCTTCCATCAGGTCGATGATCTGCGTCTGTGGCGCTTCCGTCGTCGCCTGCGTGATGTCCTCGCCCTCGATCTTCAACTGGATCAGCTCGAGCACCTTTTCCCGCACATCGTCCTTGTACTGCGACGGGTTGAACTCGTCCGTGGCAACCTGCTGGATCAGCTGGACCGCAAGATCGAGCTCCTTCGGCTTGATCTCCGCATCGCCCAGCGGCACCTCGTCGAACGAGCGGACCTCGTGCGCATACTTCAGCTGCTCCATCACGATCCCCTCGCCTCGTGGCGAGAGCAGGACCAGGTACTGCTTGCCGCGCGCGGCATAGCGGCCCAGCGCCGACAGGTTCGTCGCCTGCATAGCTTCCGACAGCAGGCGGTAGGCACGGTCGCCGCCCTTGTCAGGACCGAGGTAATACGGCTTGTCGACGAAGACGCGGTCGACCTTGGCCGCCGGGACGAATTCCACGATCTCGATCGTATTGTCCGCCTTCACCTCCAGGGCCTTCAGCTCCTCCGGATTGAACAGGACGTACTGGTCACGGGCGAACTCGTAGCCCTTCACCATGTCCTCGCGCTCGACCACGGTGCCTTCGCGGGAGCAGATGTACTGTTGCTTCAACCGCGAACCACAATCCTTGTGGATCCAGTTAAAGGAGAGGGCGGCAGTCGTGTCACCGGCGGAGTACAGCTTCACCGGGACGGACACCAGCCCGAACGAGATCGTTCCCGATCCAATTGCGCGTGCAGTCATAAGGGTTTCCACTATACGACGGCGGGCTATGGGGGACAAGGCTGTTGTGGCGGGTGGAGGCATGCGCAGCGGGAATTGGGCCAAGGGCATGAGAGGCCATCGCTACATTTCCACCGTAAGGAGGCGGCCGCGTGTTGCGCTTCGGCCCGTCTTCAGGTCTGTGACCGTTACCGTGATCCTGTAGTCGCCGGGTTCGAGGGCCTGGAGATCCAGCGTGCGTGCCAGTTGCACACCGAACTGCGGCAACGGCTGTGCGACAGCGTCCTCGAAGCTGAATGAAATCGCATGCGACGTCGCGGTCATGCGATCGATCATGCGGTTGATCGTTCCACGCAACGCGTCGACGCGGATCTCGGTCTTCAGATTCGACTGCGGGGTCGCTCCATATACTTCGTAGTATGCGACGGGGGCTTCGCTGCGCAGGAACGCGCGCCCGGGTGCAAGCGTGAGGTTGATGTCGCCCCGTCGGAACGTACCATTGCCGTCATTCGGTGACAGCACGATATCGCTGATACTCAGCGAGTCCTCCGGGAATGCAGCAATGTCAATGCTGCCGTAGGCGATGGCACCAGCGGATCCGTCAGGGCTCTCGACACGGATTCGTAACGCGACGCCATTCGCGGTCTGCGCGGCTACACTCGTGTGCATCAGCGCGTGGCTGCCGATCGCAGCTCCACTACTACGCGTACGGCCGCGGATGATCCAGTTGTCCGTCGTGTCGGCGAGCGTGAGGTGCATGACAGCATCAATCCCACCGCTCGCATCGGCGAGCGCAGCGGCGGATGCGTCAGGGATCGCGACGGCTGCAATGATTTCGGCGCCACTGCCAGGTCCGTGAAACTGCAACGCTTCCCACGCGATCGCGATCGGTCTGGTGTATGCCGGATAGTAGGTTTCACCGCGCACGGATCTTTTCTCTGCCGCGTAACGGTTGCCGCGCATGGCGACGACATCCATCTCATCCGGCCGGCCGCCCCTGGATTTGCAGTCGAGCCAACCGATGAGGCTGTCCGGATGGATCCAATTCTTCGTAGATAGCGGCGGACATTGGCCATGACTCATGAAGCGCGACGCGGCGTACGGCGCCTCCATGCAGCTGCGGAGCGATGGCTGCATCGGGATCGGCAGCGTGTCCCAGCCCGGGGCGCAGTACTGATACATCTCGGCGCGATTCGCCTGGCCATGCCGCATGATGCTCAGGATGTGCGGCGTCTTCTCCGAGAGCTTCGGCTGAAACCTCGACTTCAGTGATTGCGCCGTCGGCGTGGCGGATGTCTTCGCAACGCGAAACGGATCGAGCATGGCCGTCCGACGAAAGTGCTCGGCGAGACGTTGCGGTGTGCTCACACCCGTGAGCGCCGCGCGCATGTCCCAGAACTGCTTCAGCCAACGGCCGCGCGCCGCAAGCGATGCACTTTGCCATTCGGTTTGCTCGGCAGCCGTAAGGATTAATTCGATGGTGGAATAATAGAGGTCGGAACCTGCCGGAGTGAGCATCGCTGCGCCGTCGAAATAGGCGGTGGCGCCGGCTTCGATCGCCGTGACGCGTGCGCTCCGGAATAGCGATTCCGCCTGCTCATAAGCAGCAAGGGCAGGGTCGGAACCCGCTTGCTCCGCTTGCTGCGCGAGCTTCTGCGCAACCGCTGTCGCGCCGAGCCGCTGCTGCAGCTTCGACTGGAGGAGCAGGCCCGCTGCACTGGCCTTCATCCCGTCCGCGGCGAAGAACGCCAGCGCCTCCTTCGCCATTTCGCCGTCGGTGAAGTCAATCGCGAGCTGGCCCAGTTCGATGGCAGCGAGCTCGAGCGATGGATCAAGCTCCAGCGCGCGCTTCAGTTCCCGCGGGGCATGGAGCGCCGCGAGCGTGCCCTTGCTGAATACGACGTATACCGTGCGCTCCGCATACGGCCGCTGCTTCACATCCGGACCTCGCGCGAGCGCCGCCCCCAGCGCGAAATGGGCCCACGCATCCTTCGGCATCCGCTCGACGACCCGCTGCAGTCCCCTGATTGCCACAAGCGCCGTGGTCCGGTCATACGTGAGTTCGTACTCTCGCAGCTTCAGAATTCCCTCCGCGATGTCACCATCCCGATTCCGAGTGGTGTTGACCGGACGGGGGACAGCGTGTGCCTCGGTGATCGATCGGGTGACGGAAAGGGCGTCCCAGTATTGAGCCAGGCCACGATCCTGGGCGGCGAGCCGCGAGGCGAGGGTCGAGGTGGCCCAAGTGATGGCGAGGGTCAGAAACAGCACAGAACGCCAACGCACCCGGACCACCCTTCGGAATATCGGAAGTAGCCCATCCGGCCATGGATATGCCCGGACGGATGTGCAAATGTTCAGATCACCTCCGCCACCTGGGTCGCCGGGCGGCTGGATGCTGAAGTACGTCCTGAATTCAGGAGGCCGCCGCACAGACCCAGCAGCACCGACCGATCTAACATCTTGAGCTCGAGCGCACCAGACCGGTGAATGCCCCCTTTGATAGCGGGATGGGTAAGTTCCGACAATCCGAAGGGTGGCCCGGTACAGACGGCCGCCGGTACGCGACGGCACGCCGCGCGATATATTGGCGACCATGGCAAACAACCTGACCGGTCCGGCCACGTGGTGAAGCGGTCGAAGACGGATGTGACGGATCTCGCCACCTACCGCGAGAAGCGATCGGCGGGGGCCACGCCCGAACCATTCGGCCGACCTGCCTCATCGTCGGATGCGCCCGACGACGCGCCCGGTTCAAAGCCGCTTGTCTACGTCATGCAGAAGCACAACGCGACACGCCTGCACTACGATCTTCGGCTGGAGGTGGACGGTGTCCTCAAGTCGTGGGCGGTGCCGAAGGGTCCGTCGTACAACCAGGCGGACAAGGTGCTCGCGATGCATGTCGAGGATCATCCGCTCGAGTATGCGAACTTCGAAGGCATCATCCCGAAGGGGAACTACGGCGCGGGTGAGATGATCGTGTGGGATCGCGGGCATGTCGTGTGGCTCGAGGATCCGCACGCCGGCTTCGACAAGGGCAAGCTGTTGTTCGAGCTGCACGGCCACAAGCTGCGCGGCAAGTGGACGCTGGTGAAAATCAAGAAGGCGGAGACGGAGTGGCTGCTGATCAAGGAGCGCGATGCCCTCGAGGGACCCGGCCGGGAAGCGTTGCCCGACGACTCCGTGTTGTCCGGCCTCACGCTGGAGGACCTGCGCGAAGGGCGCGACCGGTCCGCACCGATCAATGAGGCGATCGACGCGCTCGGTGCACCCGCAAAGGATCTGCGCGCGCGCGATGTCACGCTCATGCTTGCCACCAGCGCGTCGAAAGCGTTCTCCACGCCCGGCTGGTTGTACGAGCTCAAGTATGACGGGTACCGCATGCTCATCGAGCGCGACGGCGCGGAGGTGCGTCTGCTGTCGCGCAACGGCAATGATCTGACGCCGTCGTTTCCCGACATCGTAGCGGCCGCATCCGCGCTGCCGCACGGCCGCTATATCATCGACGGCGAGGTGGTAGTGCAGGATGCGACGGGGCTGCCGCGATTCCAGTTGCTGCAGAAACGTGCAAGAGTCACGAGTGCGCGGGAGATTCCGCACTATGCCGCGACGCTGCCCGCCACGTTCTACGCATTCGACGTTCTCGCGTTCGGCGGGCGCGATCTGCGCGCGCTGCCGTTGATCGAACGCAAGCGCGTTCTGCATATGATGCTGCCGTCAGGCGGCACGCTCCGCTACTCGGAACACATTGCGGATCGCGGCATCGACTTCTTCGCGGCTGCCGAAGCAATGGGCCTCGAGGGGATGGTCGCAAAGAAAGCCGATTCCCCGTATCGCGCGGGCCGATCGTCGGACTGGTTGAAAGTGCGCGCCCATCGCAGTGGCGACTTCGTGATCGTCGGGTTCAAGAAGTCAACGAAGGCGAGGGGCTTCGGGTCTTTCCATGTGGCTGCCTACCGTGCGGGCACGTTGCAGTACGCCGGCTCCGTCGGCACCGGCGTGACGGCGGGCATGATCGACGAAGCCTGGTCGCTCGTGTCGTCGTACGCACTGAAGCAGCCGCCGTGCGAAGGCGCGCCGAAGACGAAGGAGGACGTGTGGGTCGAGCCGCGTCTCGTGTGCGAAGTGCGCTATCTCGAGTGGACGGAGGCCGGCAACCTGCGGCATCCCGTGTTTCTCGGAATGCGGCCGGACAAGGCACCCGCAGAGTGCCTGTACGACCCCGATGATGCCGAGGTAGACACAGCCGACGTAGACAAACCAGTGCCGAAGAAGCGCGTGTCCGCCGTCGCCGGAAAAACAAAAACGCAACCACTCGACGACGTGAAGATCACGAATCCCGACAAAGTATTCTGGCCGGAGGATGGATACACGAAGGGCGATCTGATCGCGTATTATCGCGCGGTGTCGCCGTGGCTGTTGCCGTTCCTGCGGGACCGGCCCGTGGTGCTCACGCGGTTTCCCGACGGCATACACGGCAAATCGTTTTTCCAGAAAGATGCGCCGGGATACGCACCGTCGTGGCTTCGTACGGAGACGGTGTGGAGCGAAGGTTCGGAGCGTGACCTGGCGTATTTCATCGCGGACGACGAACAGTCGCTGGCGTTTCTCGCGAACTCCGGATCG
>JBBSJG010000136.1:0-8961 GCA_038257485.1 Longimicrobiales bacterium
ATGAGCAGCAGGCTGCCGGGGTTGACGCGCGACTGCTCGAGCGCCTCCACCAGCGCCACCGGAACCGTTGCGGCACTCATGTTCCCGTACTTGTGCACCCTGACGATCACCCGATCCAAGGGAATGCCGGCATACTTCGCCACTGATTCAATGATTCGCAGATTCGCCTGGTGCGGCACCACCAGATCAACCTGCTCGGCAGTGACGCCACACTGTTCCAGAACGCGCTTGGACGCGTCAGACATCGCGTGCACTGCCCGCTTGAAAATCACCTGTCCATCGAAGTCCCAGAGCGTGTCGCCGAAGGTGACGTCGTGCAGCGCATACGTGCAGCCCATGCCGCGAACGCGCAGTGCTTGTCGCGCCTCGGCGTCGCAGCCAAGCACACTGCCCAGCACGCCCTCCTCCTGGTCGGACGCCTGCAGCACCACGGCCGCCGCGCCGTCGCCGAACAGCACCGCCACGCCGCGATTGCTCCAGTCCATGTAGCGACTGATCAGTTCTACACCAATGACGACCGCATTGCGCACCACGCCGGTGCGAATCATTGCAGTGGCGGTGGTCAGGCCGTAGCAGAAGCTGGTGCAGGCGGTGTTGAGATCAATGCTGGCGGCGCGTGTTGCACCGAGCGCCACCTGTACGCCGCTGGCGCTGTTGGGCACCAGTTCATCGTTGGAGACGCCGCCGTAGATGATGAGGTCGACATCCTTCGCATCGAGTCCGGCGCACGCCAGCGCGCGCGCGGCCGCGACGGTGGACAGCTCGATTGCACCCACGTGCGAGATGCGGCGTTCCTTCATGCCCGTACGGGAGACGATCCACTCATCCGACGTGTCGAGGAAGGTGGACAGGTCCTCGTTGGACAGCACGGCTGGCGGCATGCACTTGCCCCAGCCCGTAATCGCGGCGTACATCATGGCGTTTGCCTGAGGAGAGGAGGGACCTGAAACATGGACAACTGCCAGTTCGGGCGCAAACCACCTCAGCCGGACGCCCGGCGTGTGGGCATGGCGACCCAGTAGTCGAAGTCGAGCACGACCGCGGGATCGTATTGGCCGTCCTCGTGAAGCCGGATGAACGTCGGCGCCGCCTGATCCTTGAGGGCCACGGTGCGAACGCGCAGCACACCGACGTCTTCACGCGCGGGCAGCGGCTGGCGGTCAAGCACCTGGGACCAGGCGTAGATCGTGTCGCCGGCAAAGCTCGGATTCACATGGCGCCCTCCATTGATGCCGACCAGCGACACGGCGTTGGCGAGGCCGTTGAAACTCAAGGCGCGCGCAATGCTGATGATGTGACCGCCGTACACGATGCGCCGGCCGAAGCGTCCGTCCTTCTCCGCGTGCAGGTTGAAGTGCACACGCGCGGTGTTCTGGAAGAGCCGAGCCGCACACATGTGTTCGGACTCCTCGATCGTCATCGCGTCGACGTGATCGATGCGCTCGCCCACGGCATAGTCGTCCCACACGAATTCGCTGCCGGCCAGTTCCGTGTCGTACGCCAGGTCGGCCAGTCGAAAGGGCACCTGCAGCGCATCGGGCGTGACGGCATCTGGCAGGAGCGGTACCACGGCCGCCGGTGCCGGAGAGTCGGCATGGCGCTTTCGCACCATCACCCAGCGCACGTACTCCACGACCATGTCGCCGCGCTGATTGACGCCGCGGGAACGCACGTACACCACACCGGTGACACCGTCCCGGTTCGCCTTGACGCCCAGCACTTCGCTCGTGGTGGACAGCGTGTCTCCGGGTACCACCGGCACGCCGAAGCGTCCGTCGGCGTAGCCGAGGTTGGCGATGGCGTTGAGCGAGATGTCCGGCACCGTCTTGCCGAACACCATGTGAAACACGAGCATGCAATCGAGCGGTGCGCGCGAGAGGCCCATCGATTCGGCAAAGGGCGACGAGGACGTGAGCGCAAACCGTGGCCCGTACAGCGACATGTAGAGCGAGGCATCGCCATCGGTGACCGTGCGCGGTGTCGCGTGCACGATGACCTGTCCGAGGACGAAGTCTTCGAAGAAGTTGCCGGCGTGTGTCTTGTTGCTCATGGCGTGCGGTGAGGGTCTCAGTCCGTGATTACAACGCGTGAACCGAACTCGAGTTCAGAACTCGTAGGCCGCGGTCAGTTCCGGATCGTTCTGCGCGACGAGCCGGGCGAGGTCCACGATCACGCGCGCCTGCTTCCAGGTGGCGTCATCCTGCATTTTTCCATCGATCATGGCCACACCGCTGCCGTTGGGCATGGCGTCGAGAATGCGCTTGGCGAACAGCACTTCCGCGGCGTCCGGGCTGAAGACGCGCCGCGCGATCGCGATCTGGCTGGGCGCGAGAGACCACGCCCCCGTGCAGCCCATGACGAACGCGTTCCGGAACTGCGCTTCGCAGCCTGCTTCGTCACGAATGTCACCGAACGGACCGTAGAACGCGCGGATGCCATGCGATACGCATGCGTCCACCATACGCGCCACGGTGTAGTGCCACAGATCCTGCTGCACGAATGGCCGCGGAGCGTCGGTTGCACCGGGGTCCGACAACACTCCGTAAAACGGATGGCCCCCGCCTACACGCGTGGTCTTCATGCCGCGTGACGCCGCGAGGTCGGCGGGGCCAAGACTCATGCCATGCATGCGCGGGCTGGCGCCGGCAATGCTCTCCACATTCTTGACGCCTTCCGAGGTTTCGAGCAGCGCGTGAATGAGAATGGGCTCGGTGATGTGATAACGCGCCTCGAGCAGCGCGAGATACTGATCCACGAAGTGAATGTCCCACGGTCCCTCGACCTTGGGTATCATGAACACGTCGAGCTTGTTGCCCGCCTCACGCACGATGTGTTCGAGATCGTCGAGAAACCAAGGCGAGTTCAGGCAGTTCACGCGTACCCAGAGTGCCGTGTTGCCGAAAGTGTTTGCCTGCGCCACCTCAATGAAGCCAGCGCGCGCGGCCGCCTTGTCTTCCACGGGAATCGCGTCCTCGAGGTTGCCGCATAGCACGTCCACCTGCGCAATCATGTCCGGCACGCGCGCGCGGATCTTCTCGATGTGCGGCGGGAAGAAGTGAATCATGCGTTCGGGCCGCACGGGCACGCCGCGCAGTGGCTCCGGCGCCCCGATGGCAAGCGGCTTGTAGAAGTTGAGCGGCAGCTTCACGTGTGTGCTACTCCTGCTGAGTAATGGGAAAGCTGTTCATTGCTGCTCCGTGGGCCCAGCCACGATACCGGCATCGTGCAGCGCACCAAGCTCGGCTTCGCTCACACCGGCGAGTTCCAGCAGGATCTCGTCTGTGTGCGCACCAAGCATCGGGGCGGGACGCACGGGCACTCGCGAGACATCGCCGAATGCGAGCGGTGAGCCGGCAGCGAGCACCGCCCCAACGCCGGGCTGCGCAATGCTGACAAACATGGGATTGTCGGTCGACATATCCGCGTCCGAGCGCAGCGCCTCACGCACCGTGCGATACGACGCCCACGTCACACGATGCGCGGTGAGCACGGCATCAATCTGAGCGAGCGTTCGCGAGCGGAACCAAGGCTCGAGTTCTGCGGCAATCTCGTAGCGCGCACGAAAGCGATCGCCCTCGTGCTTGAGATCGAGGCCAAGGTGTGCGCCGATTGATGTCATGGCGCTGCCGCTCTCCGTCGCGGAGCAGAGCGTCATCCACTGCGCATCCGTCAGGCCGACGACCATGACCCGCTCGCCATCACTGGTCACGAAATCGCGACCGAATGCGCCGTACAGGTAGTTGCCATAGCGTGATCGATCGTCGTGTCCGCTCTGCACTTCGGCGATGAAGCCCAGATGGCCAAGCATCGCCAATCCCACATCCTTGAGCGCGAGCGTCACCAACTGTCCGTGACCGGTGCGTGTGCGGTGTCGCTCGGCCGCCAGCACGGCCAACGCGATCTGGTGGCCGGCGATTGCATCCCACGCCGGCAGCACGTGGTTTACAGGCGTGGGATCATCAGCGGGACCGGTGATGTGCGGAATGCCGAGTTGCGGGTTCACGGTGTAGTCCACTTCCGAGCCGCCGTCGCGACGGCCGGTGAGGTTCACCATGATGAGATCCTTTCGGTGCGCCTTGAGCTTGTCGTACGCGAGCCAACCGCGTGCGGGGAAATTCGTGGAGAAGATGCCCGCGTCGGCGCCCGGCGCGCAGATGATGCGCGTGAGCAGCTCCTGCGCTCGCGGTGAGCGCAGGTCGACGGCGATGGAGCGCTTGCCCTTGTTGAGTCCGGTCCAGAACAGGCTTTCGGCGCCATCGGGAGTGAGCGGCCAGCGGCGCGCGTCGAGTCCGCCGCCAATGGGATCAAAGCGAATAACGTCAGCGCCAAGCTGTGCGAGCGTCATGCCGCCGAGCGGCGCTGCGACAAACGCCGAACCTTCCACCACACGCATGCCATGCAGCACGCCATTGGGTTTGGTGCTCATGTCAGATCACCCGCTGCTCGCGCAGTGCGACAATGCGCGCGTCGTCCAGGCCGAGCACTTCGCGCAACACTTCGTCCGTATGCTGTCCGAGCGTCGGCCCAAGGCTGCGCACCGTGCCGGGTGTCTCGGAGAGCAGCGGCACGGGTGCGGGAATCACCATCGACTCGCCAGTGAGCGGATCGTCGATGGCCATGAGGTTCCGGCGCGCATGAAACTGCCGGTCGCCGAAGATGTCGGCGATGTTGTTCAGCGGTCCGGCTGGTGTGTCAGTCGCGTAGCAGCGCGTGAGCACATCTTCGCGTGTGAGCGAGCTGCACCAGTCGCGCACAATTTCGTTGACGGCGTGGCAGTGCGACAAGCGCACCTTCTGCTCGCCGTACGTGCTCGACGAAGCGAGCTCGGGTCGTCCCATTGCAGCGGCGAGTCGCGCAAACAATTTGTCGGTGGCGCAGGAGATCGCGACCCACTTGCCGTCCCTTGTGGCGAAATGTCCGTGCGGGCACGCGAAGTCATTGTGCGATGAACCCATGCGCTCGCGCACTATGCCGTACATGCTGTATGCGGGCGCGAGTTCGTCGGTGCAGCGAAACACCGATTCGAAGAGTGCCGCGTCTACATATTGCCCTTCACCGGTGAGGTCGCGGTGGCGGAGCGCCATGAGCACACCCAGACAGCCGTAGAGCCCCGTCATGTAGTCGCCGAGCGTCGTGGAACCGGGAGTGACGGGCGTACCCTTGGGCATGCCGGCCAGATACGCGATTCCGCCCACCGCGTGCGCAACACGCGCGAACCCGGGGCGGTCCTTGTACGGACCTGTTTGCCCATAGCCTGTGACGCGCAACATCACGAGTCGGGGATTGATCTCACGCAGTACGTCCCAGCCGAGGCCCCACTTCTCGAGCGTGCCGGTGCGAAAGTTTTCGCAGAGCACATCGCTCTTGGCGATGAGATCCTTGAAGATCGCCACGCCATCGGGCATTCGCAGGTCGAGCGTCACGGAGCGCTTGTTGCGCGCTTCGCTCACCCATGTGAGCGTGTCGCCGCGCTGCGATGGCGTGCCGAACCGACGCAGCCCGTCACCGCCAAGCGGATGTTCTACCTTGAGCACATCGGCGCCGAACTCACCCAGCAGCGTTGCGCAGAAGGGTGCGGCGATGATGGTGGCGATATCAATGACACGAATGCCGTCGAGCGGCAGCGCGGCCGGAGTAGTTGCGGGCGGTAGCATGGACTCGGTGTTCAGATGATGCGCTGCTGTCGCAGCCTGGCGATTTCCGATGCGGCCAGACCGAGCAGGTCGCGCATGACGTCGTCGGTGGCGTTGCCGAGCGTAGGTCCGAGATTGGTGATGCGACCGGGCGTCCTGGACAGTCTCGGCACCACGCCCGGGATCACGATGTCCTCGATGCCCTCTTCGCTCATGTGCACCAGATCTCCGCGTGCCTGAAACTGTTCATCGTCGAAGATGTCGGCGATGCTGTTCACCTTGCCCACCGGCACCGCTTCGCCGAGACAGCGTTTCAGCACTTCTTCACGTGTGAGTGAGCCGACCCATTCGATCACGATCGCGTTGACACGGTCACGATCGGCCAGGCGCTTGCGCTGGTCTCCATAAAGGTTGCTCGAGGAGAGATGCGGTTGCTGCATGGCCACGCACAACCGCTCGAACATCTTGTCGGTGGTGCAGGCGATGGCGATCCACTTGTCGTCGCTCGTGCGAAAGTGGCCGTGCGGAACGGCCACAAAGCTGCCCGAGCCCTCGCGCTCGCGGATCTTGCCCGACGTTCCGTAGGCCGTGGCGATCTCCTCGAGCACACGAAAGACCGACTCGTAGATGCCCACGTCGATCATCTGTCCGCGACCGGTCGTTTCCTGATGGCGCAGCGCAATGAGCACCCCGATCGCGCCAAAGAGGCTCGCTATGTAGTCGCCGAGCGGCACCGTGCCGGGCAGAACCGGCGTTTCGCCGGGAAAGCCCGAGAGATAGTTGAGTCCACCAAAGGCCTGCGCGATGTGTGCGAATCCCGAGCGGCGGCGGTACGGTCCCGTCTGGCCGTAGCCGGAGACGCGCAGCATGACGAGCGCCGGATTTGCGTCGTGAATCTCCTTCCAGCCCAGCCCCCATTCTTCCATCGTGCCGGGGCGGAAGTTCTCCACGAGCACGTCGGACTTCTTCACCAGTGCAAGGAAGAGTGCGACACCTTCAGGCTGCCGGAGGTCGATGGTGACCGACTTGCGATTGCGCCCTTCACTCAGCCACTTGAGTGTCGCATCGGCGCGCGGCGATGGCGTGCCGAAGCGACGCATGGGATCGCCGGCGATCGGGTGCTCGATCTTGAGCACTTCCGCACCGAACTCGCCCAGGATCGAGGCGGCATACGGTCCCGCGAGGAAGTTGCCGACATCGAGCACGCGCACGCCGCTCAGTGGCAGGGCCGAGTCAGCCGGTCCGTTGCCCGCCGCGGTATTCGGCGATGCTGCGGCGGAGTGCTGCGGGGCGGAGGCGGTAGCCTGTGATGCGGCGGCGGAATCCTGCGGCGCGGAGGCGGTATGCTGCTGCGGCGATGTGCTCACCAACTGCCCTCTGATTCCGGAAGGGTGGATGTGCAGGCGTGAACGGCTATCTTGGCGCGGAATATGATACGTAAGCAACTTGCCAATCGCACCGGGACCTGATGACCGCGCCAACGCCCGACATCACCGAATGGATCGGCCGCACTGAGACGGTGCACGATCCGCTCGCCATTACGCAAGCGCGCGCCGCAGCGGCGATGTTCGACGCGGAGAATGTAACGCTCGTTGACCAGAGTGCGCTTCCGGCGCTGTGGCACTGGTTCTACTTCCTGCCACGCGCCGCGCAAGGTACTCTGGATGTGGACGGGCATCCGGAGCGCGGGGGCTTTCTTCCACCGGTCGCGCTGCCGCGCCGCATGTTTGCCGGCGCGCGCGTGATCATGCATCGACCGCTGCGTCTGGGCGTGCCCGCCGAACGCGAGGGATTGATCCGGGATGTGAGTACGAAGCGCGGACGCAGCGGCGCGCTCGCGTTCGTGACGGTGCAGTACCGGTTTTTTCAGCACGGGCTGCTCTGCGTGGAAGAAGAGCAGGATATCGTCTATCGTGAGGCCGGCTCGCCGGTGGCCGCACCCGTGGCGCAACCGTGGCCTCCCCCACCCGTGGACGCGATGGTGCGCGACATTCAGGCGGACAGCCGGCTGCTGTTCCGCTTCTCGGCGCTCACCTTCAACGCGCACCGCATTCACTACGATCGCGAGTACGCCATGCGCGACGAGGGCTACCCCGGACTGGTGGTGCATGGGCCGCTCACGGCCATGCTGCTGCTGCAACTGGCGGAGCGTGCGGAGCTCGACCACGCGGAGCGGTCGGGCAGAGACGCGCGGGCGATGGCGTCGTTCTCCTTTCGCGGACTGGCCCCGTTGTTCGACGCGTCGCCATTCCGGCTTCGATGCGTGCCCGATGATGGCCTGATGATGCTTGAGGCGATAGCGTCGGACGGCGTTACAGCGCTTCGCGCGGAGGCGACGTTCGCGAGCGACCTGTCGCCGATATCGCCCGCGACGGATCGCGCTTGAGCGACTTGATGTACTCGGCTTTCCGGAATCGCAGTGCACTCCAGTCCTGGTCGATCGCGACCATTCGCACGCCTTCGTAACCACACTGGCCGAGCATTGCAAAGCCAGTGTCGCGATTTAACGACGCCGGCCCGTTGAGCACCACGACGGATGGGTGGCTCTTCAGGTTGAGTTTTCTGAACAGGTCGGACAGCTACCGACGCTCCGCTCGCAACTCGAGCTTCAGGATGACAAACTCTGCCGGCTTGAGCGGGGCGAAGCCGAGCTGGACGTGGAAGACACCACGCTGGACATCGCTGGCGGTTGTGGTGGACGCGTCGCAGCGCACAAAGAATGCGTCGTCAGGCTTGGCGCCTTGAAAGGCTCCCGCGCGGAACCGCGCGAGCAGGAAGTTCTCGATACTGCCGCGCACGCGCGTCCACAGCGGTTCGTCGTTGGGCTCGAAGATCACCCACTCGAGGCCGCGGCGCAGGCTTTCCTCGATGTGCAGGTAGAGGCGCCGTACGCTGACATATTTAAACTCGCTGCCAAGCGTGTCCGCACCCTTAAGCGTGCGCGCGCCCCACAGCACGTAGGTTGGTCCCGGCATTTCCCGCAGACAGTTGATGGCGAGCGGGTTGAGGGTCGACTGCTCGCGGTCGGTGAGTTTGACGTCGAGACCGATCACGCCGTGCATCGACGCGGTGGCGCCCGCGGGCGCCATCCAGACGCCGCGCTGCGTGTCCGTGCGGGCGAAGATGCCGGCAATGGCGCCGCTGGGGCCGCGCGTCTGTGTACGCCTCGCGCGCGGCGTGCCCTGTTGCAACACGTGGGGGAAGTACACCGCGGCGTTGGCGCTGGATGTCCCGATGGCAGCAATGCCCTTGGTCGCATCCGCCGCGCTGCGCCACGATGACGGCGCGTCGAGCAGCAGCATGGCTCGGCGACGCTCGCAGTATGCCG
>JBBSJG010000137.1:0-8931 GCA_038257485.1 Longimicrobiales bacterium
GATGCTGCCCAGCGGCCGGGTCGTCTCCATGCGGTGCTCAGTCACATCGATGTAGGACGCCTCGCACTCGGCGGCCGACAACTGTGATGCCGGCAGCAGTGTGAGGCGGCCGACGGTATGGAACGGCGCCTGCCTCTCGTCCCACAGTGCACTCGCATTCTCGATCCAGAACTCGGCGTCGTGGTGCTTGCCGCGATACGTCATCCGGTCGGTATCCAGAAGCTGCACGGTGAAGTCGAACCGGCTCATGCGCGAGTCATCGACCAGGTGACGAAGCAGTTCGTCACGCAATTCGTGCGGACCACCATTGAGCGGCGCAGCCGGATTGCCGCGCACCGGAATCGCGCTGTACTTCACGACCTCGTCATCGCCGTGGCTGAACGGGACATTGCTCCAGTAGCGCATGCCCTGATACGCCGTCTTTCCGGGCCGCTTCTGCTTCATACCGCGCACCGCTGTCTTCAGCAGTGCGACGAACTCTGCACGCGACAGACCGAACAGCGCGCGCAGCCGATTGCCCAGGCCCTGCGCTGTCAACAATCGCATCAGCACGGCGAAATCGTGCGCGGTGTTGATCGGGAACGTGGGCGCATTGTTCATGGTGTAGTCGACGCGCGTCTGTTCCGACCCATCGGGTCCGGACGGCAGCATGACCGTGAACGACATCGCCCTGACATCCGAGGCCCGATCCTTCTGCACCTTCGCTTCCGCATTCGCGAAGCGGATCACGGCGGGATACACACCAGGGCGGGCGTACGGCCCGCGCGCGAGCCGGCCTGCGAGCTCGTCGTCATCGAGCGTGTCATGCAGATCGAACACCTCGAACGTCGCGCGCACACAGATCCCCTTTGCGTGCGTGCCCCGCTCCAGTGGGTGGTGCTCGGCCGTGGCGAAACGGTCCTGCAGTGTGAGAACGCAATGAACGATTTCGCGGATGTCTTCATCCTCGTGCGCGGGCACACTCTCGTATCGGGCCATCGTCAGCTCAACTGATGTGAGAGAGAAGGGCTGTTGCCGCCTTGAAGTCGGTTGTCGTGAATCCCTCTGTGAACCATCCGTGCACCGGTCCCAGCGCCGCGACTGCGGCCTTCCGGTCGCCCTTCAGACGCAGACACTTCGCCAGGGATGTGGCGGCACGCAGTTCCAGTGAACGGGCCTGTTGATCCCGTGTATACGCGACCGCCGCGCGCAGACTTGCTTCGGCGGCCACATCATCACCGGCAATGAGGAGCAGCTCGCCGCGGGTGCGATGGAGTTCACCGATGAACCCACCTTCGAGCGTGCGTTCCGCGTGTTCGAACCCTTCCGCAACCGCGGCCAGGCCCCGTTCGACATCGCCCGTGCGCGCGGCCGCATCGGCAAGCAGGGTCAGGAACATCGTGCGGACCAGCCCCGACCGGAGCGCGTGCAGCGCATCCAGACTTTCCTGCAACCGGGCAAATCCAAGGTCCGCACGGCCCTGCTGTGCGAGCGCACCGCCCTGGAACGCAGCCGCCCATTCCGCTTCCTGCGGAAACTCGTACTCGCGGCATAGCAGCTTGATCTCATCACCAAGCGTCATTGCGTCCGCCGTCTCGCCACGGAACAGGTGGACGCCCTGTGCGACGATCAGTGCAAAGACGAGTGTCGCCGGCTGCCGCTGGTGGCGGCCGAGGTCGATCGTCTCGTGGCAGCGCGCAATCGCGCGGTCCGGGTACCCGCGCGACCACAACGGACGGCTCGACATTGCGCGCGCCACCATTCCGGGGTCAATGCCGAACATCGAGTTATACCGCTCGTGCTGTGATGGAACGTGCAGTTCGCGCGCACGTTCGAGCAGACGGCTCGACTCCACGACATCACCGAGAAACTCACACGTTACACCCGCCACGTGATGCACGGCCATGACGAATGCCGGCTCGTTCGCGGCCTCCGCCTGCGCCATCAGGGCTGCTGCCTGACTCTGTGCAGCACGCAGGTCGCCACGGATCATGTTGAAGAATGCGACGTTCCACATGACGGGAAAGAGTTCGGGCGGATCATTGAGCTGCTGACAGAGTTCGGCCGCGCGCGCGAAGGTGCGTTCGAGCTCGGGTGATGCCCAGCCGCGCAGGGAGCGCAGTGCGTGGGCGCACACGAGTTGGAGTCCCAGTTCGAGCTGCAGACGGGTCGGCCCTTGCGGCGTGCCGGTGAGCGCCTGGATTCCTCGCTCGGCGAGGGCGAGCGCTTCCGCATAGCCGAAGAGTGTGATCGCCTTCTGTGCGGCCATCAGGAAGTAGCCGGCACTCTGTTCGAACTCGCGCGCAGTCTCATGGAGTAATGCGAGACGGCCGGCGACCGCGGCAGGGTCGGTGTCGTGGTGTGCGTGCAGCGCGGCGGCAATGCGGCTCGCCAGCGTTACGCGGCGAGTCGGCCGCAGCGACTCGTACAGCACGTTCTGGTAGAGAACATGGATGAACTGGTAACGGAGCGTGAGTGTACGGTCCGGAAACTCCGACTCGGCGATCTGTCGAATCAGTACGTGAACGTTCTCGAGACGGTCCAGCCGGTCTTCCACTTCGAGCATGTCCATGCCCATCGACTCGCCGAGGATCGCCGAATCGAACTCGCGCCCCTGCAGTGCTGCGGCCTCGAGCAGTGCGCGGTCTTCCGCATCGACCCGGCCGATCTTGCGCAGGATCATCGCGCGTACGGTTGACGGCAGTCCGTCGGTGGTGACCGGCATCGCGTGCGCCAGACTCCACGTGCCGTCATCCTCGACGAGGCCGCCCGTATCGCGCAGATACCGGATGAGGTCGCCCATGAACAGCGGGCTCCCTTCCGTACGTTCATGGATGATGCGCGCGAGGTCGGGCGGGAACGCGTGACCCGGGAACTGCAATTCGAGGTATGCAGCCACATCATCAGGCTGCAGAAAGTCAAGTGCGATTTCCTCGAACACCCCGTGTGCGAGCAGGTCCGTGCGGATCCCCAGGAACGGATGGGCCGTCAACGCCATGTCGGACGGCCGGTACCCGGTCAGGATGAGGACGCGCATGCCAGGGAATCGGCCGGCCAGATAGTTGAGCATGTCGATCGTGGATACATCGGCCCAGTGGAGATCATCGATCACGAGGACAATCGGCCGCGTGCGCGATACTTCCTCGAGCAGTGTGCTGAGTTCGCGTTTCATCCGCTCGGACGAGGGCGCCGGCCGCGGTTCGTCAGCACGCTCGCTGGCCGCGCGTTCCGAGTGCGTGGACAGCTGAGCATACCAGGTCGGTGCGATACTGCGGATCGTCACATCCAGCGATTCGCCCGTGCCCGTACCACGCAATCCATCGAGCGCCTCGAGCACGGGGAGGTAGGCCTCCGAGCCCGCCAGACTCTCCGAACAATGACCACGCAGGATGAGCGGTTGCTCGCCGCGCAGGACCAGATCGCTCAGGAACTGCTCGACCAGACTCGATTTGCCGATGCCGGGCTCACCCGTCACGGCGACCATGCGCGCGGACTGATCGCGCGCCGCCACATAACTGCGCAGGAGCTGGTCGCGCTCACGCGCGCGCCCCACCGTGACGGGACCCGTTGTCGCGCTCGCCGCCAATCCGTCGATGCCGGCGCCCGCGCCGAGCAGTGCACCCAGCATGCGATCCACATCGGCGGAAGACGGCCTGCGTTCCGGTTCCTTCTCCAGCATCTGGTGCACCAGGTCGGTCAGCGCGCGTGGCACATCGGGGCGGAGCATGGTGAGCGGCGCAGGCTGCGAAGTGATGACGGCCGCGACCACACTCATCGGCGATGAGCCACGGAACGGTGGCGTGCCCACCAGCATCTCGTACAGGACAACACCGAGACTGAAGACATCGCCCGCGCTACTGACGCTGCCACCGGCCGCCTGTTCCGGCGACAGATAGGATGGGGTGCCGACGAGGAGACCGAGCTCTGTCTCGAAGCGGGCCGGATCGTCAACGGCGGATGGGTCCTCATGCCTCGCCAGGCCGAAATCCAGAACCTTCACCAGGCCGTCTGCGCGCACCATGATGTTCTCCGGCTTCACATCGCGGTGCGTGATCCCGCGTGCGTGCGCGGCTGCAAGCGCGCGCGCCACCTGTCTCCCGATTTCCGCAACATCGGCGACGGTAGCCGGACCATCCAGGAGTGAGCGCAGTGTGCGGCCATCGATCAATTCCTGCACGAGGAACGGAGCGCCGCTATCGGTCTCGCCGACTTCGTGGATGATGACGATGTTCGGATGATTGAGTGCCGATGCCGCGCGCGCTTCGCGCAGAAAACGGAGCACCGCCGTCGCATCCGCTGCTGCAACTTCACCCTTCAGGAACTTGATTGCGACGGGCCGCATGAGCCGCGTGTCCTGCGCGCGGAACACTTCGCCCATGCCGCCGCGATCGATGCATTCACCGATCACATAGTGGTGCAGCCGCCACGGCTCCTGCATCTCCATTTCCGAATTGCTCACATCGTCACCAGCGCCTCCACCTGCGCAGGTTCAGGGGTCGTGACACCGATGTCGCTCGCACGGCCGGCGAATATCTGGTCCACGGTGTGGCGGCCGAGCATGCGGTAACTCTCGAACTGCGCTTCCGAAAAGAACTGGTTCGCCGTGCTCTCATGCGGAAACGCCGGATGTGACTCCGCGTAATTCAGGACATCCCACGGCTCATCCCCCGTCACCGTCGCTTTTGCGTAGACGAGCGTGCCGTCCGGGGCGTCCTCGCCATCAACGGCGGAATAGAGGATCCGACCGATCGCGAAATGCTGACCGTCGCGCTCTGCCGTAATAGGCACACCGTCCGGGAACACAATGGGAATAGAGAAGTCGATACGGATGAGGCGGATCGCATTCGCGAGGTCGTTGAACGCATAGGCCGGATCACAGCCCGCGTCACTCACCACGATAAGGTTGCACCGCCGCCGTACCATCTCATAGAGCGCGAGGTTCTCGAAGTGGCCACCGTCCGACAGGAACACGTACCGGCTCCGATCGGTCGTGGATCCGAAGAGTTCGCGCAACAGCAGCCACGGACCGACGCGAGGGTTCGCCAACCGCCATTGCTTGCCACCGGCACGGCCGGGATTGCCGACCCAGGCGCCCAGCCGCGCATTCAGGATCGTCATCAGAAAGGTGAGTGCCGGTGTCGAGCGCGCGCCCATGTTGGGACTCGCCGCGGCGCCAGAGATGGTGGCGGCCGTTCCCAGCGTCATGCCATGAGGGAACTGGTGATCCGCGGCATACTCGGACACCGGCCGGTAGCCGAGTTTCCACGATCCGGCATGGAGCGGGCTCATCGTGAAGGACTCTGACTTCCGCTGCTGGTCCGCGAGTGTTCGATCCGCGACCATGTTCAGTGTCGCATTGACCACATGCATCGGACGACCCAGTGGCGCGAGGTCCGCCATCGCCACATCATCGCCGTTATCGAAGTCCGTGAACGCATTGGGTGTCCGTTCCGATTCCGGCCGCGCTGCACCAACGAACGTGCGCACAATCCGGTTCCGGTACATCCCGTGAAGGGAGAACTTGTTTACGGGCAGCTGGAGCGCCATGAGTGTGCCGAACGCGAGCAGGATTGCACACAGGGCGATCGCCTCGGCGAGATGCGTCTGGCGCATGAGTGTTTCGATCGAGTGATCGACCGTGACGACGCCGGTACTGATGCTGTGCAGTGTCTTCAGGTTCAGCATGGCGAGGAACGACAGCAGCAGCACCACGAAGGACGGTACGGCCAGCGCGGCAACAATGCGCGGCAGCATTCGCTCGCGCTCCGGATCCGTATGGATCGCACGGCCGGAAAGCGCCACGAGGCCGCCGGCGGACGTTGTGAGGATACCAAGAATTGCCGTGATCTGCGAACTCGATGCACCCGACAGCCCGCGCACGCGATCGGCCGCGAGCCTGATGAGCAGTGGACACCAGAGGACGATGGTGGAAACAGCGATCCATGCGATGGCCACGACGAGGACCCACGCACCATAACGCGACCACCATTCCAGGTCGGCGTCACTCGTCTCGTCACGGGACAGGCCCACGTGCACCACAGTCCCGAGCAGCCCGATCAGGAGCAGCAGTGGAAAGCCGAACGTTGCATACCCGTAGAGCAGCGGGCGGCCGTCGCGGTACGGCCCGGTCGCGAGGAACCACACGCCCGCGCCACACAGCGCGCCGGACACAGTCGCGGCGATCCACGTTTTCGGCCGCCACCGCTGCTCTGTTCGCAGGCCGGCGATCATCCACACAGCTGGACTGCCGATTGCGGCGGCCAGAATGGTGGGTCCCGCGCGGATCGCCACGGTATCATAGGCCCAGTAGAACGTGAGGCCGAGTGCACCTGCGCACAGCGGGAGCAGGCACCACGTGAGAAACTGGCGCTGCGTGCCGTTGCGCCCTCCCAGGCTGGGCACCGACCACACCATGTACAGCACGGCCGTGATGAGCAGTACGCAACTCCCGAGCAGGAGCAGTGTGTCAGGCTGGTTGAACGTGAGCGTCGCATCCTTCACGAGATCGCGATCGAGGCGACGGACGACCGCGTAATAGGTGTAGGGCACGAGCAGCATGGCGGCGAGAATCGGCATCAGGACAAGCCAGATGAGCAGCATATTGCGACCCATGGTCGCAATGATGGTCCACAGATCGATCGAGAGGGCGCCCTCATGCGGGGCGAGGTAGCGGGTATAGCGGCGCAGTCGCAGCAGGGGCGCGGGCTCCGCGGGGTTGCCTGGCTCCGCCGGCTGGTCGGGCCACGGCTCGGGCGGCTCTACGGCCTGGCTGGAACGCCGCGCGTGATACCGCCACGCACTCAGCCACGACCCCGCATACCCGCCACCGGATACGGTGGACATGTAGTCGAACGAGAGCAGGCGGTTGTGGCGCGCGAGCCCCTCGATCAGGCCGGCCGCAAACGACGCGCTGCGGACGCCGCCGCCTGACAGACACAGCGCGGACAGGCGGTGCCGGTGCGCATCGCGAATCGCGGTCTCGAGATCCTGGCCGCCCTCCGCTGGCGGCAGGACAATGGCCGGTCGCAGCATGGCTTGCTCCTCGAGCAACACGCGTGCGGCCGCTGTCGGCGTTCCTGCATTCATCGGGACGCTCCAGACAGACTGTGATCGAATGAGTGTGGAAAACGGACAACGCGCTCAAGCGCGGGCGGACCAAAGGAATTGATCAAGATACGCGTTCGTCGCACACCGAACAGGGTTTTATTGAATGCGACGTGCGGCGGAGCGGCGATCGCCGCCGGATTCGTTCGGATCGATCAGCCGTGTCCGCGGATCAGGCGGTGATTCCCACGGCCGGCGCCGCAGGCGTTTCCGCGAGGGGCAATTCCAGAATGAAGGTGGAGCCAGTGCCGAACACACTCTCCACGCGCAGGTCGCCGGACATGGCGCGGGCGAGCTCGCGGCTGATGGTAAGGCCGAGGCCGGATCCCCCTTCACGCTGACGAGCGGGTCCGACCTGCACGAAGGCTTCGAAGATGTCGGCCAGCTCCTCGCTATCGATCCCACAGCCCTGATCCGCAACCGTGATGCACACCACGTTCTCCGCGCGCCCATCGCCCACCAGGATTCGGCTGTCACGGGGCGAGAACTTGATGGCATTGCCGATCAGGTTGATCAGGATCTGCTGGGCTTTCGCAGCATCAGCGGCAACCCACAGTCCCGGCGATTCCAGCTGCAGCGTGAGCTGTACGCCCTTCGCGGCCAGCAGTGGATCGACAATCGGAAGGACCGCATGCAACAGGGTATCGAGCGCCACCGGTTTCACGTCGATCGTGAGCTGGCGCGCTTCCAGGCGCGCGAGTTCCAGAAGGTCGTTCACAAGATTCAACATGTGCTGCTGATTGTGGTAAATCCGGTCGACATCCGCCTTCTGCGCAGCCGTAAGCGTGCCGCGCACGCCGCTGCTCAACAGCTCGGAGTACCCGCCGATCGCACCAAGCGGCGTACGCAGTTCATGACTCAACATATTCATGAAGCGGGATTTTGCGACGTTCGATTCATGTTCCCGCAGCCGCGCCTGTTCCAGATACGCTTCTGCCTGCTTCTTCTCGTGGATGTCGGTGTTCGTACCGAACCACTGCACAATACGACGGTCCTCACCATACAACGGCACCGCGCGGGCGAGATGCCAGCGATACTCTTCTGCACCCTGGCTGAGCAGTCGGAACTCGGTCTCGTACGATTCACCGGTCTGCAGCGAATGCGTCCAACGCTCCACGGTGACTGGCACGTCGTCCGGGTGAAGGATGCTGAGCCAGCCGTCACCAACCACTTCTTCGACTGTTCGACCGAAGTAGCGCGCGGTCTGGTCACTGACATAATCGAGTTTTCCGTCGGGAAGGGCGGTCCAGACCTGGACGGGGATCGCTTCCGTCAGGCGGCGGAACCGTGCGTCTCTCTGCGCCGCCGACTCTTCGGCGGCGGACCTGGAAAGCGCAGGGTCATCTGGAGCTTCCTGGTTCACCGGCGTACCGCGTTCTCTCATTCAGACAGGTGCTGTGCGGGACGACGCCAGCGATCCTCGCGCAGCGACAATGTCAAAACCATTCTCCAGATATCCCGCACGTGCGCGGATCCCGGGCGGTGTGCCAGGCTGCCGCCGGCGTGCTGCCGCGGGGGTTGAGCAACCTCGATCGCACCGTTAGTATTCCGGTCTTCCCGACCCAGTTGGTTACCCGTTTCGAGGGGTTGACGACCAGCGTTTCGGGGGCTATCTTTGAAAGCTCGGCACCAAAGAAGTTTACCGACCAACACGGTGTCCGATCCAGCGCATGTTCGCGCAACGTTTTTTGACAATCAGGGTTCAAGTGTTCGTGCAGGTCCCGCACCTCGTATACCTTCGAGGGGCTAGACACTTCGAGTGTCAGAGGGATTAAGGCAAAGGTAGAATCCGAATGCCTACGAATGGTCACGGAAGTGACAAATGACGCTAACGCGAAATAACACGTA
>JBBSJG010000138.1:0-8926 GCA_038257485.1 Longimicrobiales bacterium
ATCGCCATCGGCGCCGGTTCCGATGTGGCGGTCGAAACCGCCGACGTTATTCTGGTGCGGAGCAATCCCCTGGATGTCGTGGCGATCGTGCGGCTTTCTCGCGCCACGTATCGCAAGATGATTCAGAACCTGCTCTGGGCCACGGGCTACAACGTCGTCGCCATTCCGCTGGCGGCCGGAGCGCTGTACGCGTGGGGCGTGCTGCTCACACCCGCCCTCGGTGCAGTGCTGATGTCCGCGAGTACGGTGATCGTGGCCATCAACGCGCGACTGTTGAGACTCGGGAAATGAACCGATGAAGCAAAAAGGCGGCACCTCCTGTGCGTCATAGCCAACCGTTCGTAAACCCCGCCCGGCGCAGTCCCGTCACGACGTACGGGCACGCGCGCATCAGCCGCCAGAGCAAACCCGACCGGTGGTTTTCGCACATCAGCACGACCGGACCGAGGTTGATCCCGAAATGGTGCCGCGAGGTCCAGCCGAGGCGTGCATCGCCCTCGTGCGGAAAGGTCAGATTGAAGCTGCAGCGCAAGCAATACTCGCCCGTGACCTGCGGATAGACGTCCTGAAAGTGCTGAACCGTCGGCAGCACGATCTCCGGGGCGAACGGGAGCGAGGCGACCACCGCCCAGGGCGCGACGGTCCCGTCGTCCGGGCCATACGGGGTGCCGCGTGCGACGTAGTCGAAGAAGGCGCGCTCGATGCCGCACACTCGCTGCGTCGTCCAGCCTGGGCCATCGCTCGCGGTCAGGCCCCAGAAGTACTGTCCGTAGCCCACGAATTCGAGAGGGTTCCGGATCGCATACGCCTGCTGGACGTAGGTCGCGCGCCGGCTGTTTTCGCAGTAGTCGATGCCCTTCTCTCGCGCAAACGCATCCTGGATCCCGCGGAAGTCCACGAACACGTGCGAGTACTGATGGATGAAGAGCGGACCGCCATAGAGCAATTCGAAGCCGTAGATCTCCTTCCACAGATAGCTGGAGGTCCACGCCGCATAGCTCTCCGTTGGCAGCGGATACGTGGGCGAGCCGAGACCGAGCGCGTACAAGAGCATGGCCTCGTCGTAGCCTTCCCAGCGGTAGGGCAGAAAGCCGCTCTCAGGCTTCCACCCATGCGTGACCGTCGCTCCGCTGTTGCAGGCCCATCGCCAATCGGCGCGGCGGTAGAGCGCGTCGGTCAACGTACGGATCTCCAGCTCGACCTCGCTGTCCCGATCGAAATACACCGCGGCGGCCAGCATACCGGCCAGCAGGAAACTGGTATCGACCGTCGACAACTCGCATTGGCCGGCGCGGCGCCCGGTGGTCATGTCGAGGAAGTGGTAGTAGAACCCCTTGTACCCCGTCGTGTCGGGCGCCGTGCCCTGCGGGCTGGTCCAGAAGAATCGCAACAAGGCCAGCGTTCGCGCGATCGCGTCGGTGCGTGTCATCCACGCCCGCTCGACGCCGACCGGATAGGACGCCAGCGCAAAGCCGACGGCGGCGATACTCGCCGGAGCGCCCGGCTGGGTTCTGTCTGCCACGAGACCGTTCGCGGGATTGGTTTCGTTCAGGAAGTACGCGAAGGCGTGACGCTGCAGTGCGTCCAGTCGTGTTTCACCGAACTCAGGTTGAATCACATGGTCGGTAGATTGACCCATCATCGTCGTCCAGCCAGTGCCTTCCATCCGATCAGCAGCGCGATGGCCACCAGCGCTCCTCCGCTGATCACATACGGCGCGTTCATCTGCCAGACGAAGAGCACGCCTCCGACCAGCGGACCGCTCGCCTGCCCGAGGCTGTTGGCCGCATTCTGGGCACCGAGCGCGGTGCCGGCGCGGCGGCTCCCACCGCGCGTCGAGATCAAGGCTGCGAGGTTCGGAGAGATGAGCGCCATCCCCAGGGCGAGCACGCCGACCAGCGCCAGGACAGCAACCATGCCGCGCGGCACCATCAGAACCGCGAGACTTGTCCCCATCAGGGCAAAGCCCATCCCGATCTGGGTTAGCTCGGCGACGCGCCCCGCCAACAGGCCGCTCGCTCCCACTTGAAAGACCGCCATCACGAGCCCGCAGACGACGAAGACGGCTCCTACTTCCGCCGGCCCGTAGTCGAGGACCGCTTGCGCATGAAGAGCGAACGTCGCCTCGAACATGGCGAGTGCGAACTGCGCCACAAGCGCCAGACCGAGGAGCGGGCTGAGGGAGCGGACCAGGGTTCGCCAGTCCGGCTCCGCGCTTCCTGACCGGTGCGCATGTGCGGGGAGGGACTCCGGTAGCCAGCGTATCGCCGCGGCGAGCGTAGCGAGCCCGAGTCCGGCTGCTGCGAAAAACGGAATCGAGAAGCCATCAATCACGAAGTGCCCGTAGCGCGCGGTGACATGGAAGTCTCGGCGGGCCAGTAATCCGCCGAGCGCAGGGCCGACCACGAAGCCGAGGCTCGCCGCCGTGCCCAGCCATGCCATCCCGCGACCGCGTTCGCCTTCCGTGGTTGCATCCGCGACGTAGGCGGCCGAAACCGGCAGGGTGGCGGAGGACAGGATGCCGCCCAGAATGCGCGCTACGTACAGCAGCCACAAGGAGGTCGCCAGGCCGAAGAGGATCTGTGCGATGACATAACCCGCCATGCCCATCAGCAGCAGCCATCGTCGGCCCGTTCGATCCGACCAGCGGCCCCAGATCGGGGCGAAGACGAGCTGTCCGATCGGGTACACGGCGGTCAACAGTGTGACGTGCATGACGATGGCCTCTGGCGACACTCCTTCTGCCTGCGCAAGCCGCTCGACGTAGAACGGCAACACCGGAAGGGTGATCCCGAAGCCGATCATGACGACGAACAGACACGCAAGAAGGACGAACAGGCGTTTGCCAATCACGTCGATGCCGTTCCGCTTTCATGTCTCTGGAGGTCCAACACGTCGGCCATCAGCTGGGGCGACAGCGTGACGACAGGAGCTGTGTCGCTCACGACCGCTTGCGTCGCGGTGCGCGTGACCGCCCTCGCGCGCTCTGCGCGGGTGTGCTCAGACTCCATCGCCAGTTGCGAATCTCCGGCATGTCCTCACCGTGCTTATCGATGTATTGCTTGTGCTCGATCAGCTTGTCGCGGATCGCTTGCTGGGCGTAGGCCGCGCGAGGACCAAGCGCGGGTACGCGGTCGATGACGTCGGCGACCAGGTGAAAGCGGTCGAGGTCGTTCAGCACGACCATGTCGAACGGCGTGGTCGTCGTGCCTTCCTCCTTGTAGCCCCGCACGTGCAGATTGTGATGATTCGTACGGCGGTAGGTCAGCCGATGGATCAGCAACGGATACCCGTGATACGCAAAGATGATCGGTTTGTCGGTCGTGAACAGGACGTCGAACTCCTTGTCGCTCAACCCATGGGGGTGCTCGCTCTGCGGCTGGAGCTTCATGAGGTTGACGACGTTGATCACCCGAACCTTCAGGTCTGGGAAATGACACCGGAGCAACTCGACCGCCGCCAGGGTCTCGAGCGTCGGGACGTCCCCGCAGCACGCCATGACGACATCCGGCTCGCCGCCCTGATCGTTGCTGGCCCAGGGCCAGATGCCGAGGCCGGCGGTGCAGTGCTTGACGGCCGCGTCCATGTTCAGCCATTGCGGCGACGGCTGCTTGCCGGCGACGATGACGTTGACGTAGTTGCGGCTGCGCAGGCAGTGGTCCGTGACCGAGAGCAGCGTGTTCGCGTCAGGCGGCAGGTAGACACGGATGATGTCGGCCTTCTTGTTCGCGACGTGGTCGATGAAGCCGGGGTCTTGATGGCTGAAACCGTTGTGGTCCTGCCGCCAGACGTGGGACGTGAGCAGATAGTTGAGCGAGGCAATCGACCGGCGCCACGGAATCTCATTGGACACCTTCAACCATTTCGCGTGCTGGTTGAACATGGAATCGATGATGTGGATGAAGGCCTCGTAGCACGGAAAGAATCCGTGCCGCCCGGAGAGCAGGTAGCCTTCGAGCCAGCCTTGACATTGGTGCTCGCTGAGCATCTCCATCACGCGGCCATCGGGTGCGACGTGGTCGTCGACAGGAAGGATCTCCGCGGTTGAACACCGATTCGTCACCTCGAACACGGCGCCCCACCGGTTCGAGGTCGTTTCGTCCGGGCTGAACACGCGGAAATTATCGGGGTTGCGTGTGATCACGTCGCGGATGAACTCACCCTGGACGCGCGTCGCCTCCGCGTCCACGGCGCCCGGCTGCGGCACGGTCACGGTGTAGGCGCGGAAGTCCGGCAGATGCAGGTCGCGCAGCACGAGGCCGCCGTTGGCGTGGGGGTTGGCGCTCATCCGCCGCTCCCCTGTGGGAGCCAATGCGGCAAGGTCGGGCACGAGCCGTCCCGTTTTGTCGAACAACTCCTGCGGACGGTAGCTCTTCAGCCACTTCTCCAGAATCTTCACGTGGCCCGGCCGGCTCATGTCGCCCATGGGCACCTGGTGCGAGCGGAAGGTGCCCTCGGTCTGCTTCCCGTCCACCTCCTTCGGGCCGGTCCACCCCTTCGGCGAGCGGAGGATGATCATGGGCCAGCGCGGACGCGTCGTGAACCCGTGCGCGCGGGCGTCGTGCTGGATGCGACGAATGTCCGTGACGACGGTGTCGAGCGTCGAGGCCATCCGCTGGTGCATGTCCATCGGGTCGTCGCCCTCGACGACATAGGGCAGGTACCCGTAGCCGCGGAAGAGAGCCTCCAATTCCTCGCGCGGAATGCGCGCCAGCACGGTGGGGCCCGCAATCTTGTACCCGTTCAAATGCAGGATGGGCAGCACGGCGCCGTCGTGCACCGGATTGAGAAACTTGTTCGAGTGCCAACTGGTCGCAAGCGGAGCGGTTTCCGCTTCGCCATCGCCGACGACGCACGCGACGATCAGGTCGGGATTGTCGAACGCCGCGCCGAAGGCGTGCGACAGCGAGTAGCCCAGTTCGCCGCCCTCGTGAATCGAGCCAGGTGTCTCCGGCGCGACGTGGCTGGGGATGCCTCCGGGAAACGAGAACTGGGTGAAGAGGCGCTTCATCCCCTCTTCGTCCTGCGAGATGTGCGGATACACCTCGCTATACGTGTGCTCCAGATACGCGTTGGCGACCATCCCCGGACCGCCGTGACCCGGGCCTGCGATGTAGATGACGCTCAGGTCGCGGGCCCTGATCGCGCGATTCAGGTGCACGTACACGAAGTTGAGCCCCGGCGTCGTGCCCCAATGACCCAACAGACGAGGCTTGATGTGCGCCAGAGTGAGCGGCTTCTTCAACAGCGGATTGTCATAGAGGTAGATCTGCCCGACCGAGAGGTAGTTCGCGGCCCGCCAATACGCGTCGATGTTGCGGAGTTCTGCCTTCGAGAGCGGCGGCGATTGTGCGTTCATGGTTCGCGTTCCGTTGTGTCTGCGCCCAGGCGGAGCACCCGGGACACCGAGCGGGCAATCATCAGTGCTTCGTTCGTGGGAATGACACGTACTGTAACCCGGCCGGCGTCTGCGGAGATCACCGCGGCGTGCTCCGCGTTGCGCTCGTCATGCAGGTCGATACCAAGGAAGCCCAGGCCCTCACAGATGCGGGCGCGAATCGATGCGCTCCGCTCGCCAATGCCCGCCGAGAACACCAGCGTGTCCAGCCCGCCAAGTGCGGCGGCGAATGCGCCCACCCATTTCTTCGCCTGGTAGCAGAACAGCGCCACGGCTTCCGCCGCCCGGACATCGTCGGCTTCACGCGCCAGCAGGTCGCGCATGTCCGAGCTGGTCTCCGACACGCCAAGCAGGCCTGACTCGTGATGGATCATCTGATGAAACTGCGGCGCGGTCATCTGCTCCGAGTGCGCGAGGAACGACACCAGTCCGGGGTCCAGGTCTCCTGTCCGCGTGCTCATCACCAACCCGGCTGCGGGCGTGAACCCCATGCTGGTGTCGATGCTCGTGCCTCCCAGTACCGCGGCGAGGCTGGCGCCATTGCCAAGATGCGCGAGAATTACGCGACCGAGGGCGGCGTCCGGCCCCGCGGTACGGGCGAGCTCTTCGAGGAGGTAGGCGTACGACAGGCCGTGAAAGCCGTACCGCTGGACGCCCTTCGCTTGATAGCGCCGTGGAATCGGCAGCAACGTGGCGACACGCGGCATCGTGCCGTGAAACGCCGTGTCAAAGCAGGCCACCTGCGGCAGGTCGGGATGACGGTCACCAAACGCCTCGATCAACGCGATCTCGCGAGGCAGGTGATCCGGTGCATAGGGCGTTGCGCGATGCAGTTCGTCGAGCAGTTCAGAGGTGACGCGCTCCGGCTCCATGTGCGCCATCCCATGGACCACGCGGTGTCCCACGGCACTCACCGCCGCGAACTCCTCCCGCGCTTCGAGCCAGTCGATCAGGAGGTCCGTCGCGGGCTTCTCGTCCGGCACCTCCGTGTGACCCTCGCGGGACGCGCCATCCGTAGCGCGCCACGACAGAGTCGTTCCGTCGCGGCCGATCCCGTCGAGCGTGCCGGATAGCGATGGCGTCGGCAGTGTGTCCGCGTGATACACCGCGAACTTGATGCTCGACGAGCCGCCGTTGATCACCAGGACCGAGGCGGGGGCGGGTGCCATGAACCTCAACGTACACCGGAATGTCATACTGCGATCAAGAATGGCACGTGGCCAGTGCCGGAGCAGGCAGACTGAGCAGGAGAACGGAGCCCATGGCAGACCTGAAGACGATCCGTGTCGGTGTCAACGGCTATGGCGTGATCGGCAAGCGCGTGGCCGCCGCGGTGGCGCTCCAGGAGGACATGTCGCTGGCCGGCGTGTCGGACGTCGTGACGGATTGGCGCGCGCGCACGGCGCTCCGAAAGGGCGTTCGTCTGTTCGGCGCAACCGGCGAACACGTGAGCGGAATGCGCGCTGCCGGACTGGAGGTCACCGGGACGTTGGACGACCTCCTGGGCCAGGCCGATATCGTTGTGGACTGCACGCCCAAGCGTGTCGCCGCGAAGAACATCGACGGCTATCGCCGCCGCGGCCTCAAGTTCATCGTCCAGGGCGGTGAGAGGCACGAGACCACCGGCCATTCCTTCGTCGCCGAGGCGAACTATGCCACCGCATTCGATCGCGATGCAACGCGCGTCGTGTCGTGCAACACGACGTCCATCGTGCGGACGCTGACGGCGCTCAAACGGGCCGACTTGCTTCAGCGAGCGAGAGGCACGTTATTGCGGCGCGCGACTGACCCATGGGAAAGTCACGAGAGCGGGATCATGAACACGCTGGTGCCGGAGCCGGAAATTCCGAGCCACCAGGGCCCGGACGCACAGAGCGTCGATCCGGATCTCGACGTGGTCACGATGGCGGTCAAGGTGCCGGAGACATTGGCGCACTTGCACTACTGGTCGGTGCAGATGACGCGTCGCGCCAGCAAGGACGAGGTGCTCGACGCCTTCCGCACGTCGTCGCGCATCGCATTGATCAACATGGGCGATGGCCTGGTTGCGCTCAACACCATCAAGGAACTGATGGCCGACCGCGGGCGGCCCCACGACAACCTGTACGAAGTGGCGCTATGGGCCGACATGCTGCGCGTGCAAGGCGACGAGCTCTTCTACGCCTACATGGTTGACAATCAGGCCATTGTGATACCGGAGACGATAGACGCCATTCGGGCGCTGACGGGAACCGTCCAGGACTCCAGGGAGTCGATCGCCAAGACCGACGCCGCGCTCGGCATCTCAAACACGTTGTTCTGACCGGCGAGTCGACCTGGGGAACCCGTGAAATGAGGGCATCCCTATTGACGGTGAGGCCACCGACCTTTTGGCCCACGCGCCGGTGCGCAACACCGTGCGAAACCCCGAAAACGCACAATGCGCGCCATCAACACGGCCCGGGCAGCGCCACGTCCGGCTGTTTCAGCGCAGGGCCGCGCGCAAGGTGTGCTCATCGGGACCGCGCTCGGCGCAACAGCTCGCGAGCGTCCCGTCAATCACGACTGCCGGCACGCTCCTGATGCCGTACTGCGCAGCGCGGGTCGCGACCTCCCGCTGCTGCATGTCATGCACCTGCACCTGCTGGTCGGGGCCTGCGATCGCCTTCACCAACTCGATAGTTCCGGTGCACGCTGAGCATCCGGCGCTGAAGACTTCAATAGTGTGCTTCACAGCTATCTCCTCTCGATGTGTTCGTGTGTGTTCTGCGACAAGCAGGCCGCGCAGGGCGGCGACTCGACGACGCCGCTACGCGGCCAGGCATTCCAGATCGCTGCGGTCATCAGCATGCCGATCCCGACGTAGGTCGCGATCGCTGAGTCCAGCTGAAACCGCCCCAGAAGAATCAGGCCCGCCCCCACGGACCCGATGAGCGCTGGACCGTATCCGCGACGTTGACGCGCCCGAAACGCCAGGGTTCCTGCCGTCGTCGCAAGCAAGGCTGTGGTCAGTGGCAGCAGATACGTCGTGCCGATCAGAAACCCGAGGCCGAGGGACGACACGACGCTGGCATAGGCCGGCCAGCAGGCCGGGCAGATTAGTTTCGGCACCAGTGACATGCCGACCCCGGGAACCGCCACGAGCGTGTGCTTCCACGCTGATCCGTTCATCCCACACCGTCCTGGTCGAGACTGGCGACGATCGGACGGTCGGTCGACGCTCCGCACCGCTCGCATTGGTTGACCAGACCGTTCAGCGTGCGCTTCATGGCTCGCAGCGCGGCGATTCGTCCGTCGATGTCGTCAATCTTTGCTTTCGCCCGCGCCCGGATCGTCGAGCGATTCTGTCGGGGCGCTGCGCCGAGGGTCAGCAAGTCGAGGACCTCGTCGATCGAGTGAGAACCCGAGCGTTTGAGCCCGCTTGATGAAACGCAGACGCCGCGCCGCATCGGGCGGAAACTGTCGGTATCCAGCGGCCGTTCTCGCCGGTGTCGGCAACAATCCCCGGCGCTCGTAGTAGCGAATCGTTTCGAGATTCACCCCGCCGAG
>JBBSJG010000139.1:0-8911 GCA_038257485.1 Longimicrobiales bacterium
CGCTGATTCCGGACCACGGCAAGATCATGCACATGTTCATCATGCAGGACTCGCTGCTGACGTCCTTCGCGCACCTACACCCCGTTACGTCGGATACGCGCACCTTCACGAGCGCGATGCCACCAGTGTCCGGCGGCAGCTACCGCGTGTATGGCGACATCGTGGAGGAGAGCGGCGTCGCGCGCACGATCGAGACATCCCTCACAATGCCAACCGCCACCGCGGCGCCTCGTACCCCAGCACCGGGGCGTCTGCCGACGACAGGCAGCACTGGTGACGAGGCGTGGTGGAGCGGCCCGCCCGTCGGCATGTTGCGCGATACCGCCGTCGCATTCGACAATGCCTCGGTCATGCACTGGGCATCGCCGCGCAGCGCCCGCGCGGGCGAACCGATCGAGATCGCCGTGGACATCGCCGATGCAGCCGGCGCGCCCGTTATGCTGGAGCCGTACCTGGGCATGAGCGGTCACGCGGTGGTCGCGCATGCGGACGGCTCGGTTTACATCCACCTGCATCCGCTCGGCACCATCTCGACCGCAGCGCAGCAGGCGCTCGCGACGACGGACGCGGGCATGATGCAGCACTCGATGCCGGGCGCGATGCAGGACGCGAAGCAGGGCGGCGCTCAGCAATACTTCCCACTCTCACGGATTACATTTCCGTATGCGTTCCCGAAGCCGGGCCTCTACCGCATCTGGGTGCAGGTTCGACGAGACGGCCGCGTCCTGACTGCCGCACACGACCTGCAGGTCACGCGCTAGCGCGCGAGACGGTTGTACTTCCGCAGCGCCTCGAGCAGCCGGTCATGCGGCAGACCATACACCCGCATGTCGTCCGCGCCCGTCATTGTCTTCGCAGCGAGCATCGCGTTCACGATCGCTTCCTCCGTCGCCTGAATCGTCGCTGTGAACACCGGATTGATGCGGTTGTTCGACATCATGTCGACGCTCGTCACAGTGTCCACGACCGCACCGGCATTCGCGGTGGAGAATGCGACGAAGATGTCGCCCGAGCTGTTCTCTCCTCGCCCTCCCATCCGCCCGACGCCCAGCGATGCGCGTGTCGCTACACGCTTCAGTTGGTGTGGCAGCAACGGTGCATCCGTCGCGACGATGATGATGATCGACCCCAGGCCCGCATCGCGCGCGTCCTCCGGAACCGGACTCGTACCCGCGGACTCGGTGCACCGACGCGTGGGCGGTGCGACCGGCGCCGTCGTGGATGCGATGCACTGCTGCAGATCCGTGATTTCCAGTCCTACCGGTACGCCGGCAACAGAGAACGCCTGGCGCGAGCCGTAGTTGCACTGCACGAGCACGCCAACGGTGTAACCACCCGCGGCCGCCGGGAGCTTGCGCGAAGCAGTGCCGATGCCGCCCTTGAAGCCATGGCAGCGCATGCCCGTTCCGCCGCCAACGTTGCCTTCCTGCACCGGACCGCCGCGCGCGCTGTCGAGTGCCGCGAATACATGCGACGGCTGGACATGGAATCCGTTGATGTCGTTCAGTCCGCCGTCGTACGTCTCCGCAACCATGGGCAACCCCCATGGCTGCATGTTCGGCCGGCTCACCTGCCACTGGAGGATCGCGTCTCGCGCGACGCCGACACTGTGCGTGTTCGTGATCCCGATCGGCCCCTCTAGAATGCCGCTCTCCTGCAGCCACGTCGTTCCCGTCATCTCGCCATTGCCGTTCAGCGTGAACCACGCGCCAAACACCGGATCGGAGCTCGCGCGCCCGCGCGGGTGCACGATCGTGACACCCGTACGCACCGGTCCTTTGCCTACGACGAGCGGCCCGCTGCCGCTTATGATCGTGGCGTGGCCGACCTCGACACCCGGCACGTCCGTGATCGCGCCGAGCGCGCCCGGCGTTCCGCCGATGAGCGGCGAAATGCCCAGGTCACGCGCGCGGCTCGCCGCGGCCTGAGGCGACTGTGCATGCACACTTCCCGCAAACAGGAGTGCGCAGGCGGCGGCTGTCATCTTCATCGGACCACCCTTTCGCTATTTCGTAAACACCCATCCAGCTATCCATGTCGATCCGGGTCCGACATACGGAATCGGGGTCGAGCTGCCTGGGCCGTTAATGGATCAGAATACAGGCGTAGCCTGAAGAGCACCGCTCCGATCGCGTTCTCGTCGTGCAGACTAGTGGCGCGACTGACGGCGCGAAAGACGTCGCCGACAGTTATCAACAATGTTGTTGAAAATCGGGGGCGTTTCCATAGCCAGATGGGCTCTTACGAAAATGCGGAAGGCAGGTCCGGGAAGGGGGCTGGCGCCGCCGGCCACCCGGCAATAACATCCAAACAACCGCCGCAGACTGCCTACCCTGCCCGTGGCAGCCCGCGATAGAATCGGATGCGCATGTCCGTACCCGCGCGTTCCGGATCCGGCATGCTTGCCCATGCAGGACTGTCCCGAACAGTCAAAACGCATCATCAGAAACGGCGTCGATGCCGGTCGCAGGCGTGCCACGCCTGGTACCGGAATGCCAACGCCGCGCGGTGACGCCGTCGCATGGAAAAGCAACGCGAGACGAAAGGTTCGACATGAAGAGCGATGATCCGGCGAGGGACATCGATGAATACATTGCACGCTTCCCTGAGGATGTGCAGGAAGTGCTGCAGGCGATCCGCGAGACCGTGCGTGAGGCGGCGCCGCACGCGTCCGAGGCGATCAAGTATGGCATGCCGACGTTTGTCGGTGACGGCAACATCGTCCATTTCGGTGCGTATAAGAAACACATCGGAATGTATCCCGCGCCGCGCGGCAACGACGAGTTCCAGGTTGAGCTGAGCATGTACGAGGGCGAGAAGGGCACGGTGCGGTTCCCGCTGGGCAGGCCGATGCCGTTCGACCTCATCCGCCGCATCGTCGAATTCAGGATTCGCGAGATGAAGGCGAAATCGAACACCGCACGACTGTGACACCATGAAGCCACGCATCACACTCGTCACATTGTGTGTCGACGACCTCGAGCGCGCGGTCGCATTCTACCGCGATGGCCTCGGCTTCGTGACGAAGGGGATCGTCGGCACGGAGTTCGAGCATGGTGCCGTCGCATTCTTCGAGTTGGAGGGCGGACTCAAGCTCGGGTTGTGGCCACGCACAAGCCTCGCCCACGACGCAGGCATTCCGCGCAACACACCCAGTTCGACCGACATGACGCTCGGCCACAATGTCGCAACCAAGGCAGAGGTGGACGAGACGATGGCGCAGGTGGAGCGCGCGGGTGCAACGATCGTGAAGCCGCCGGCGGACGCGTTCTGGGGCGGGTACGCCGGCTACTTCATGGATCCCGACGGTCACATCTGGGAGGTCGCGTTCAATCCGTCATGGACCGAGCCATGACCCACACGGATGCAGCGGATCACGCCGGTTGCAGGTCGTCCCGCCGGCGTCGCAGAATACCCGCGCTCACGGCCGTCGCGAGCAGCCCGACCGGCAGCACCTCGACGAGCGTGATGGCAGCGTTGAACAGCGGGTTCTGATACTGCACAGCGAACGCGTCCATCTCGGCCTTCTTCGCGGCCAGTTCCACTTCCGTGGCGCCCGATGCGCGCTCCTTCTCGATCATGTGCGCGGCCATTTTGTCACCGAAGTCCGGCAGGAACTTGAAATAGAGGAGCTGCCAGGTCAGGACATAGCAGAGCGACGCCACGATCGTGATCAGCAGGCCGACCTTGAAGGCCCGCCCGAACGTCAGCTCACCGGCGACGACGTTGTCGCGGTAGGAGCGGATGCCGAAGAACACCATCAGGAAGGCGAGCACCATGGTGGTGTAGCCGATCACCATGCCGTTGTCGAAGCCGATCCGGTCCATGAACGGAATGGTCGCCAGCATCATCGCGGACAGGATCGCGCCCGCGATCAGGCCGTATGTCAGTACGATGTTTTTCATTTCGCTTGACCTCGCAGTGTGGGTTTCAGGTAAGGCGAGGATACCTGGCGACGGCATTCGGGCGAGTCACCCTTTCGGATGATTCCAAGGGCATACGGGCAGAATCATACTTCAGTATGACCCATCCCGTCACGGAATCAGCCCCCGGTCCTTCGCGATCTGCACCGCCTGGGTGCGTCGCTTCGCATTGAGTTTGTCGAGAAGCCGGCTCGAATGCGTCTTGACCGTGTTCTCGCTGACGAACAGCCGCGCCGCGATCTCGCGGTTGCTGAGGCCGTCCGCGATCAGGCCCAGGATCTCCAGCTCGCGAGGCGTGATTCCGGACCGTGCGACGGCGTCATCGTTCTTGACGAAAGGCCCGTCGGCTGGCACCCTGATCTCCTGCAGCACCACGCGCTCGACGGTCCTGGTCCGCGTCAGTTTCTGGCCGAGCCGGATGCCGATGACTGCGAACACGGCGGCGACGATCCCGCCGTACATCGGCGCCGAGTGCTGCCGCACGAGCCAGCGGTACTCGACCAGCTTGAACAGGACGATGAGGGCCCCCGCGAAGAGACCGTACAGCAGGATATCGCGCGAGGCGCGGCGGTCGATTGCCATGGCGACAAGATACGACCCGTTCAGGAGCGAGCACAGATGACGGACGACAGATCCGACGGACCGGGTTCGCCTGTGAATCGCGCGGTACCAATTCCGCGCGGGCTCCTGCTTGCGTTGCACGCTTTCAGCATCGTTGCGCTCATCATCGCCCTGGGGTCCGGCGCCATGGCGACGAAGATCGCACTCGAGATACACGCGGGCGAGGTGGACGCGTATCCGAACCAGCACGTCCGCCTCCTCGCGGGTGTTTCGCCCGGTCCAATAGGGCCAGAGGATCGACCGCCCGCTCGCGCCGCCCGTCCCACCCTCCGTCCCCACCTCGCCGAAACCCTCCCGGCGTAGTAATCTTGCTGTACAATCCGTCCCCTGCCACATACCAAGGAGCAACAGGTGCCGATACGCCTGCACACGCGCCGCTCCGGGCGCCGACCCCTTTTCATTCGCGCGGCCACGCTCGCATCGCTCAGCCTCGCGGTCCTGACGGTCATTGCGACCGACGTCAAAGCGCAGGCGACCCCCGTGGTCGCAACCGCTCCCGCCACCGACGCGTCCGGAAGGAAGATCCTCAGCACCGCCGATTACTCGAAGTGGCGCAACATCGAGGGCGCCCAGATTTCGAGCGACGGCAAGTGGGCTGCGTACACGCTCCGGTTTGCCAATGTGCTGCCGGCCGAATCCAAGCCGGTGCTGCACATCCGCAACCTCGACACGAACCGCGATATCACCGTCGAGAACGCGTCGGCGCCGACGTTCTCGCCCGACGGCCGCTGGGTTGTCTACAGCATCGACTCGATTCCGGTCGCACGGCCGGCACGGGGTGCGACGGCGGACACGTCGGCAGCAGGCAAAGTCGCAGCCACAGCCATAGCGAAGCCGCCACGCATGGAGTTGCGCGACCTCGCCGCAGGCACCACGCAGGCATGGCAGGGCATGTCCACCGCCACGTTCTCCTCCACATCCAGTCATCTGCTCATGCGACGACGGGCCGCCGGTGGCGCCGGTCGCGCGGGTGGCGGCGGTGCAGCATCCGCGGGTGCGCGCCGCGGGACCGACGTCGTCCTGTACGACTTGCGGAATCGTCGCAGCCAGTTCCTCGGTGCAGTCGGCGACGCACTGTTCAATCCGCTCGGGACGCGCCTTGCCTACAGTGTCGAAGCGGAAGTAAAGGATGCCAACGGCCTGTTCGTGCTCGACCTCGCGACGGGCAGCACGCGCACGCTCGACAATGACGCGAAGTCATACTCGCGGATGGCGTGGAGCGATGACGGCAAGGGTGTCGTCGTTCTGAAAGCGAGCGATGTCGAGAAGATGCGTGAGCGCACTGCGACGGTCGTCGTGTTCAGCGACGTGAGCGCCGTCAAACCGAAGCCGCTCATCATCGATCCGGACAGCACACCGAATTTTCCGAAGACGTTCGTCATCAGCGATCGCGCAGCAATGACGTGGAGCGAGGACAACCGCCGCGTATTCTTCGGCATCATTCCGCAGACCGAGCTTCCGGACACGAGCCGCCGAAAGAGCACGGACTCGGTGGCCGATGTCGACGTATGGCGCACTGCCGACCGTCGCATCCAGTCACAGCAGATGATCCAGGCGGATGCAGAACGCAATTTCACGTTCCGCCAGGCGTTCAACATCGACACCCGCCGCTTCGTGCAGCTCACGGATTCCACACTGCGTGACATTCAGATTTCGCCGGACGGCCGTTGGGCAGTGGGTCGCGACGACCGCGACTACATCTCCGACTACAAGCCGTCGACGGCCGACGTCTATCGCGTCAACACCGCAACCGGCGAACGCACGCTGATGTTCAAGAGCATGCTCGTTGGTCAGCACATCTTCGGCATCGCCCCGGACGGCCGGAACTTCCTCTTCTGGAAGGACGGGCGCTTCAACCTGTTCGATCTCCAGACCGGCGGTACGCGCGTGCTCGGTCCGGGCGCGCCGTCGTTCCTCGACGTCGACTTCGACAACCCCGGACCGCGGCCGTCCTACGGTGTGCAGGGATACACGGCGGATGGCAGGGGCGTGATCGTCGCCGCCGACTTCGACCTGTGGCTCCTCCCGCTCGATGGATCCGCCGCGCGCAATCTTACGCAGGGCCTGGGTGAGAAGAATGAGATCCGGTTCCGGCTCGTTCGCACCGAGCCACTGCCGGAGGTCGCATCACGTCGCATTCGGACCGGTCAGCTGTACGACCTGTCGAAACCCGTGACACTGTCGGCGTTCGGCAAATTCAACAAGAAGTCGGGCTACTACGAGCTCGCCGGCGGTAAACTGCGCGAGATCGTATACGACGAGGCCGCATTCAGCACGCCGCAACGCGCGCGCGACGCGGATACGTATCTGTTAACCCGCCAGACATTCGTCGAATTCCCCGACTTGCGCGTCTCGAACCGCGACTTCAAGGCAGCGCGCAAGATCAGCGACGCGAATCCGCAGCAGAGTGAATACGCATGGGGACGTCGCGTTCTGTTCGATTTCATGAACCGCGACGGCAAGCGGCTACAGGGTCTGCTGACACTGCCGGACGACTATCAGCAGGGCCAGAAACGTCCGATGATCGTCACATTCTACGAGAAGAACTCGTCGAACCTGTACCGCTACACGCCACCTTCGTTCATCACCGGCATGGGCCAGACGCCGATTGAAGCAGTGAGTCGCGGCTATATCACGATGGTCCCGGACATCCATTTCCGTACCGGCTCATCGCACAGCGACATGCTCGAAGCGGTTGAAGCCGCGACGAAGAAGGTGATCGAGATGGGGTATGCTGATCCTGCGAAGATCGGTGTGCACGGTCACAGCTATGGCGGTGAGGGTGCCGCATACATCGCGACGCAGTCGAAGATGTTCGCCGCTGTCGGCATGGGTGCCGGCGTGACCGACCTGTTCACCGACTTCAACCAGAGCTGGGGTTGGAGCTACCAGGTGACGGGCGGCAGCGGGCAGAACGGCAACAACTACTACCTGTATGGACAGGGTCGCTGGGGCTTCTCGCCGTGGGACAAGCCCGAAGTCTACTACAATGAGTCGGCGATCACGCACGCGCCGAAGGTGACGTCGCCGGTGCTCATCATGCACGGCACTGCGGACCCGACCGTGTCGTTCAGCGAGGGCATGAACTTCTACAATGCGCTTCGATACAACGGCAAGGAAGCATACATGCTCGCGTATCCGGGCGAGGGTCACGGCCTCCGCGGCCTGGCGAATCGTCGCGACCTCACGGCGCGTTACTTCCATTTCTTCGATCACTTCCTGAAGGGTGCCCCCGCGCCTCGCTGGATGACCGAGGAAGTGCCGTACCTGCGGAAGGGGCTGACCGATACACTGGTACCGCCGTCGACTGTGCCGCCGGCTACGATCCCGCCGGCGACCGGTGGCAACTGAGGCGCTTAGCGCGACGCCCCATCGAGCACATCACGCAGCTTCGCCTCGAGCGCCTCTGATGTGAATGGCTTGTGCAGAAACGCGATGCCGGACTGGATGACGCCGTGGTGGACGATGGCGTCCTCCGTATAGCCCGACATGTAGATGACCTTGAGAGAAGGCCGGAGCTCGATCAAACGGCGAGTCAGCTCCGGTCCGCTCTCGCCGGGCATCACGACATCCGTGAGCATGACATCGATGCCGGGCTCCTTCTCGAATACTTCGAACGCCTCTTTCGCATCTCCCGCCGTGAGCACCGTATACCCCAGGCGCTCGAGCAGGCGCCGGGTGAGCTCGCGAAGGCTGCCTGCGTCGTCGACCACGAGCACGGTCTCTGCGGCCCCCCGTTTTGCAACCACCGGCCGCGGCGGGGCAGCAGTCTCTCCGTCCGGCACAGCCGGGAAGCGCACATCGAAGGATGTTCCCGCGCCGGCCTCCGTGTGAACACTGATGCTGCCTCCGATCCCTGTGATGATGCCGTGGACCGTCGCCAGTCCAAGACCCGTACCCTTGCCGACATCCTTGGTGGTGAAGAACGGCTCGAACAGGCGGCCGCGGACCTCCGCCGTCATGCCGGTACCCGTATCACTGACAGTAAGCACGACATGTCCGGCCGCCGTGTCACCGCGGCCGTTGGGCGAACTATCGTCGACCCGGTTGGCGGTGCAGATCGTCAACGTACCGCCTGCGGGCATGGCATCCCGCGCATTCACTGCCAGGTTCATGAGGATCTGTTCGACCTGGCCGTGGTCCGCTTTCACACAGGACAGTCCGGGCTGAAGTTCGAGCGCGATCGCGATGTTTTCACCGATGAGCCGTCGCAGCATGACGCGTACATGCGACACGACCTCGTTCAGGTCGAGGATCGTAGGTTGGATGATCTGCTTGCGGCTGAATGCCAGGAGCTGGCGTGTGAGACCGACCGCACTCACGCCCGCCTTCTGAATTTGCACGACTTCCTCTGCGACCGGGCTGCC
>JBBSJG010000140.1:0-8857 GCA_038257485.1 Longimicrobiales bacterium
ACGGCGGCGGACCCCGCGGTCTGCACGGCCTCGACGCTCAGGCCGTAGCGTGCAGCCGCTTCGCGATCGATATCGACATCGAGATAGCGTCCGCCGATCGCGCGCTCGGCAAACACCGCGATGGGTCCTGCAACGGACGGTAGCAGACCCTCGATCTGCTTGCCCATTTTGTCGAGGGTTGCCAGGTCGGGCCCGAACAGCTTGACGCCGACCGGCGTCTTGATTCCAGTGGTCAACATCTCCAGCCGGTTCTTGATCGGCATCGACCACATGTTCGCCACCCCTGGCGTTCTCACCGTCGCATTCATTTCTGAAACAATCGAATCGAACGAAACGCCTTTGCGCCACTCGTCCTCCGGCTTGAGTATGGCGATGGTCTCGATCATCGACATGGGCGCCATGTCCGTGGCGGACTCGGCGCGTCCGACCTTACCGAGAACCGACTGCACTTCGGGAATCGCCTTCAACGCGATGTCACGCTGCATCATGATATCCTTGGCCTGCTGACTGCCCACGCCGGGAAACAAGGATGGCATGTCCATGACGCTGCCCTCGTTCAACGGGGGCATGAACTCGCTTCCGAGCCGGGACCACGGGAGGATTGTCAGCACGAGGATGACGAGCGCGCTGACCACCGTAGCCCAACGGTGGCGCAGGACAAACGCGATCATCGGGCGGTAGATACGGATGATCACGCGGTTGACGGGATTTGCTTTCTCCTTCATGACATTGCCGCGAATGAACATGCTCATCAGCACCGGGACCAGTGTCACGGAAAGCAGCGCTGCCGACGCCATTGAGAGGGTCTTCGTCCATGCGAGAGGTTTGAACAGTCGGCCTTCCTGCGCCTCGAGTGCAAACACCGGGATGAAGGACACCGTGATAATGAGGAGTGACACAAACAGAGACGGCCCGACTTCCTTTGATGCCGCAATCACCAGATCGGTGCGCGTCTGGCGAGGCTCGCCTCGCACCACCGCATCCTCATTCCTCTCGATGTGCTTGTGCAGGTTCTCCACCATCACGATCGCGGCGTCGATCATGGCACCAATGGCGATGGCGATTCCGCCGAGGCTCATGATGTTCGCTGACAGACCGAGCAGGCGCATGGCGGCGAACGCCATGAGAATCCCGATCGGCAGCGTTACGATCGCGACCAGAGCGCTTTGCGGATGGAAGAGGAAGAGCAGCGTGACGAGAGCAACAATGATCGCTTCTTCGAGCAACTTCTCCCGCAATGTCGCAATCGCGTGGTGGATCAGGCCCGAACGGTCGTACCCTTCGACGAAGACGACACCGTGCGGGAGTCCTCGCTGGACCTCCGCCATCTGTTCCTTCACGCCATCGAGAACCTTGATCGGATTCTCACCGTAGCGCATGACCACCCAGCCAGTGACGACTTCTCCGCGGCCGTCGAGCTCGGCAATTCCACGCCGGATCTCGGGGCCGATCTGCACGGTCCCTACGTCGCCGACTCTGATCGGTGTGCCGGTCGACCCGACTCCGATTACGGTGCTGCGGAAATCTTCCAGATCGCGGAAGCGACCGCGTCCCCGGACGACATACTCGGTTCCACCCATTTCGAGAACGCGACCGCCTACATCCACATTCGATGCCTGAACCGCCGCGACCACCTGCTGCATGGAGAGCCGATACGAAAGCAGCTTCGCCGGATCCACCTGCACTTGATACTGCTTCTCGAACCCGCCAAGACTGGCGATCTCGGCGACGCCCGGTACGGCGGTCAGCGCAGGGCGTACAGTCCAGTCCTGGATGCTCCGCAGCTCCCCCAGGTCGAGCGTACCCGTCGTGTCGGCGAGCACATACTGCATCACCCACCCGACGCCTGTCGCGTCCGGGCCGAGCATGGGCGTCGCCCCATCGGGCAGTTTCGCGCGTACCGTGTTCATGTACTCGAGCACGCGCGAGCGTGCCCAGTACAGGTCGGTACCATCCTCGAATACCACGAATACTGCGGACAGTCCGAACTGGCTCATGCCGCGGACGAACTTCGTCTGCGGCACCTTGAGCAATTCGGTAGAGATGGGATAGGTAACCTGGTCTTCCACGAGCGCCGGCGCCTGCCCGGCCCACTCCGTCATGACAATAACCTGCACGTCTGACAGATCAGGGACGGCGTCCACCGGCGTGGTCAGCATGGCCCATACGCCCGTCACGGTCAGTGCCGCTGTCGCCAGCAGCACAACCACCTTCTGACGCACGGACCATTCGATGATACGTTCGAGCATCAGTTGCCTCCGCCTGGCGGCGCTGTCATCTGCCCCATCATCGCACGCATCACTTCGCCGATGTTGGATTCGCTTTCCAGTATGAACTGCGCCGACGTGACGACACGCTGACCCGCTGTGAGGCCTGACAGCACCTCAATCAAGTCACCGGTCGCGGCGCCTGTCACGACATCGTGCGGCATGAGACGGCCGTTCCCCATGTCGACAAACACGACGAACCGTTCGCCTGTATTGATCACGGCCGAAGTCGGAACGGTAAGCGCAGTGCGTGATGGAATCAGCACAGTCACCGTCGCATACATCCCCGGCTTCAGTGCCATGCCGGTGTTCGCTACGCCCACGCGTGCGCGTATCGTGCGGGTGGAGGGATCGATGATCGGCTGGACGAATTCCACGCGCCCCTTGAATGGCCGGCCTGCGAGCGCAGCGAACTCGATGTCGGCAGTGAGTCCGGGACGCAATGCTGCGGCGTCGTTCTCGCGCACTTCCACCTCGACCCAGACGCGAGACAGATCCGCGAGGGTCAACAGCGGTTCACCCGCGTTGATTGACTGACCTTCCACAACGCGCTTTTCAGTTACGTACCCGGATGCCGGCGACACAACGGTTACGGTGCGTCGTATGCGACCGGTGCGAAGCACTTCGTCAATCTGCGCGTTCGGAACATCAAGCAGCCGCAAACGCCGGCGTGCTGAGCTAAGCAGGTCTGTCGACGCATTGGGAACGCCCGGCACGGCGCCATCGCCGACCGCGCGGCTTACGCGTGCTGCAAGAAGCAACTCTTCCTGCGCCGCCACCAGCTCTTTTGAATAGAGTTCCATCAGCGGCTGGCCTCGGCGCACTGCGATGCCCACGAAATTGGCATGCAGACGTTCGACGTACCCGCTCGTCTTGGACGTAACCATCACAACGCCGGTTTCCGCAGCAGTGACGGTACCGGTGGCACGAATGTCGGCAGCCATCACCCGTTCAGCGACTGTGCCGAATGTGATGCCGAACTCCCGTAGCTGGGCGGCGCTGATGAGGACGGCGCCATCCTCGTTCATATCCATTCCAGCCATGCCGCCGTCCTGCGTCGCGACGGTCTGATCGCCGCGCGCAGCGGTACGTTTGCGGCTGTCGGCGCCTCCATCGCGCGCGGACCATATCCATGCCGCAGCGGCGAGGAGCAATAGAAGTGTGCCGACGACTGCGACACGCCGTCGCATGATGAACTCAGTCATGGATGACCTCCACGCCAACGACCTGCTCGAGCTCCGCGATGGTACGAGCGAAGTCCGCGAGCGCGCGGTGGTAGGCGATCTGTGAGTTGAAGACATCCGCCTGCGCGTCGAGTACGCTGGTCAGTGTGCCGGATCCGGTTTCGAATGCGAACCTCGCTGCGTCCACGCTCAGTTGCGTCTGCGGGAGCACGGCCGATTGGTAGAGTGCCAGCTGTGTGCGTATGCGTTCCGCGGCTGCATGCAACCGCACGACTTCCGCGGTCAATTGATTGGTGGCGTCGGCACGATCCGCCTCGAGCGCACTGAGAATGGCGCGCGATTCTGTGGCGTACTGGTCCTGTCGAGCGGCACGGTGCAGGAACAGCGGAATCGAAACGGTCGCGGTCACCATGTCGGGTCGGCCGCCACTGCGCTGACCGTACTCGATGCTCGCTTCGATATCAGGACGTCTCTCGCGCAAAGTGAGTTCGGCGCGCGCAGATTGTGCTGCAACCATAGAGGTGCGGCTCGCAAGTGCAGGGCTCGCGTGTATTGCCAGGCGCTGCAGCGAATCAACGGACGGCAGTGGTGAACCCGATGCCCTGCTCCCGAGGATTGCCGATTCGAAGCGAACGTCTCTGGCTGTGGCGGCGACGGCGGCGCTCACAACCGCCTGCGGCAAGCCGATCACAGCGACTTCCGCGTCAGCGGGTCGATCGATCAACGAATTGAGTCGGGCGAGTACTTCGCGACGCTGCTCTCTCAGCATGGACGCCTGTTCTGCCAACCGCACTGCATCGAGACGAGCGCGCAGCACCGCACCAATGCCCGACGGCATTGCGGCTCCGCCCGCGCTCATGCCACCTGCGGCACCACCCATCGATGAGGCTGGTGCGGCATTGGCCGAGGAAAGCGGTGCGGAGCCACCGGCACTCGACGCGGCATTCGACGCGGACCCCATGCCTCCCATGGAGGACCCGGTGGAACGCGGAGCGTTGCCCGCCGGGACAGCAGTCAACCCGCGCGCCGGTGCGCCAGAGGAGACCGAGCCAGCTGCACCCGCCGCCGTTCCTGACGCCGGGTCACCCGCAGACGGAGTGAAACCGGTGGCGAACCGAATCTCCGAAGCAGCGATCAAGTCTATCAACACCAGTCGATTGCTTGCGACGATTTCCAGCGCACGGTCGACATACGCGAGTTCGTAGTACGCCGTTCGGACATCGCGGCGAATCTCGAGTGCAACCGCAGCGGTCTGCGCATTGGCGACCTCGGCATCCCGGCGTGCAGCGTCCCGGGCAAATCCGAGCTTGCCCCAGAGAGGAATGGTTTGCGTGACGCCGACCATCTTCATGGTCATGTCATCATCGAAACCCGGGTTCGCGATCGGCATATTCTGAACGCCAGCCATCACCATCGGGTCCGGTCGCAGTCCTGCCGGTTTGATCCGGGCCTGTGCCGCGGCGGATCGGGCCTCTGACGCACGAAGTCGAGGACTCAGTGCCATTGCGCGCGCAATCAGCGAGTCGAGTGTCGCTGCAGCTGGATCGGGCTTCGTCCGCGCAGCGCCGTCAACGCGCTGGGCGGCCACTGGATTGCTGGCCAGCAGAAGCAGCGCAATACAGGAAAGCACGCAGCGAGTGTGAAATCTGTGTGGATGCATACGCCTCCAAGGGATTCCAGCGTACGGTATGAAGCCGTGTGCAAAGCTGCACAAGGCCGTTCATACGCCGCCGTTCATCATTCTGTCAGTTGTGTGAAGGGCCGCTGTTACGCCTTGGGAGGGCGACGTTCCGGTGCGACGGCGAAGGACCTGGGGGCGTTGTACTCGGATGCAGTGATAGAAATGACGGACGTCGGAATGCGCATTGCCGCGACGGGTGCGGCGCTGACTGTGGCAACGGCAGCGCACGAGGCAACGGACGTGCACCCAGCGGCCCACGGCAGATTACACCCATGCCCCGAGTGGTCGGACGTTGTTGCCGCGGGACCCGTCGGCGCGGCGGCGCCACCTGCCATGCTCATGTTCGGCATGGACGCGGCTCCGGAACAATCCGCCGCTGAAGTCCGCAGAATGCCGCTACCCAGCACCATGATCTGGAGCATTAACAAGAGGAGGGTAGCGGCAGTCATGCGTTTCATGCCGAAATATACGCGTTTCCGTACGAGTGTGGAAGTCGGGATATTGCATGAAGTGCTGTAGGGCAAATCCCTACACAGCCGGTGGCAATGGTCAGGTCAGCCTCCAAGCAAGAGCTCGAGGTCCTCGCGGGTGATGCTGCTGATGAGGCCGGCGTCCGCGCCGAGGATGGCGTCGGCGAGTGCGCGCTTGGACTGCTGGAGTTCAAGGACCTTTTCTTCCACGGTATCGCGTGCAATCAGGCGGAGTGCGATGACGTGCCGGTCCTGGCCGATGCGATGTGCGCGATCGATGGCCTGCGCTTCGACGGCGGGGTTCCACCACGGGTCGAGTACGAAAACGTAGTCGGCTGCAGTGAGGTTGAGGCCGTGACCGCCGGCGCGCAGGCTGATGAGGAATACGCTGATCGAGGGGTCGGCCTGAAAGCGCTCGACGCGCGCCTGTCGGTCGCGGGTTTTTCCGTCGAGGTACTCGAATGAGATACCCGCCTTGTCGAGGCGCTCGCGCACGATGTCGAGAAACGTGGTGAACTGCGAGAAAACCAGCGCGCGGTGCCCTTCCCTGATGATCTCTTCGAGCTTGTCGACGAGGATGTCGAGCTTCGCGCTCGATGCTGTCTTCTGTTTGCGATCGATGAGTGCGGGATGAATCGCGGCCTGTCGCAGGCGCAGAAGGGCTTCGAGGATCTGTATCTTCGATCGTTTGATCCCGACATCGTCGATCTGGCGCAACAGCACGCTGCGGTAGTGATCACGCAGTGAGTCGTAGATCGCGCGCTGGTCCTTCTCGAGTTCGACAATGACGGTCTGTTCCGTGCGTGGCGGCAGTTCCGGCGCGACTTGCTCCTTCGTACGACGCAGCATGAAAGGGCGCACGGCCCTGGCGAGCAGAGTAATCGCATCCCTGTCGTTTGAAGCACCGCTACGGAACCCGCTGAACCCTTTCGCGGCGCCGAGCATTCCCGGGTTGAGAAAATCGAACAGACTCCAGAGCTCGCTCAGGTCGTTTTCGATGGGCGTGCCAGAGAGCGCGAGACGGTGCCGGCCGCGCAGTAGCCGAGCAGCCTTTGCAGACACGGTCTTCGCGTTCTTGATGGCTTGGGATTCGTCCAGGATAACGTAATCGAATGCGACGTCAGCCAGCTCGGGCGCATCGCGCCGCAGCGTGCCGTATGTACTGATGACGAGATCGAAGCTGTCTGGATCGAGCGGTGCGCGATTCCTGTCGATGCCCGTGTAGTCACGGACGCGCAGTTCCGGCGTGAAGCGCGCGGCCTCGCGGATCCAGTTGAACACCAGAGATTTCGGCACTACCACGAGAGACGGACCCTCGCCGTCCAGGCGTCGCTGTTCGAGCAGTGCGAGTACCTGCACGGTCTTGCCGAGCCCCATGTCATCGGCGAGGCATCCGCCCGCGCCGAGTCGTCGCAGGAAGGAGAACCAGCCGAGCGCCTCCTTCTGGTATTGCCGGAGTTCTCCGTGAAAGCCAGGCGGTGCGTTTTCGGCGGCGACCTGTGTGAATGTGCGCAACTCGTCGCGGATACGTTCAAACGTCGCATCGACATCCGTGTCGGGATACTCGGCGAGGAGCATGTCGAGGAGGCCGGCCTGCGCGCGTTTCAGGCGGATCGGCGCATCCGGCTCTGTGTTCGCCGCAAGGGTTGCAATGGTCTGGAACCGGCGCAGCCATTCGACGGGCAGGATTCCCATCGAGCCGTCGTCGAGTTGCACTGCGGTTTCGCCGCGGCGGAGTGCCGCCAGAAGCGCGGGCAATGCGACGTGCTGCTCATCGAATGCGACGTCGCCTTCCACCTCGAACCAATCGATGCCGGACTGTACGCGCGCTTCCTGGCTCGTGGATGCGCGGTACTTCTTGCCGTGGAAGTGGACTGCCCATCCTTCCGACACCAGGGTCTGCACTGTGGTATGGATGCCCTTTATGGGCAGCAGGAATTCCGGGTTCGTCGCTCGCCAGTACTGGCGTGTCTTGGCGCCGAGATCGTAGAGGCGCGTGTATGCGGCCGATTCCATTGACGCATTGCGGTGGATGACGCGGCGTCCTGCGCTGTCCGGTATGACGTCCGCATCGTCGTCGCTGTCGATGACCAAGCCGTCGTATTCGAATGCGACACGCACGGGCATCTCGCGCTCGTAGGAATAGTGTGGCGGATCGATCTGGAGTTGGGGTATGGGTTCCGGATGCGCCCGGACATTCAGACCCTCGGGCAGCTCGACAAGCGCGCCGCCGGGCAGCATCATGATCTCCATGGCCATGTCGAATGCGTCGTCGGCGCTCGCGCGGATGGGCCCGCCGGTGCGGAGCGACAGGATGATTGGCCATGCGTCGCCCACATCGACACGCGCGAGCACATGCGCATCGCCGTCGTGCAACAGCATGAGCCCGTCCGCAGTGATGATGAGCAGGGTCTCGACGCTCTCGAGCAGAATCGTTTGGTCACCACGTTCGATAACGCAACGCAATGTGGCTTCCTCATCGAGCGCAAAGATGAGGCGAGGCTGCCAGACGTCGCCACCATCCCATGCCACGGGCGGGGCGGGCGCACCCGTCTTGTCGCGCACCGAGCAGCGCCCGGTTCCGCACACCGCGCGCAGGGTGACGTCATACATCGCGGGCGGAATGGTGAACTGTCGTCGCGTGATCGGAGCGTTGTACATGCCGGCGACGGATGCATTCGCGCCGAGAAGCTGATAGGCAATCGCCCGATCCTCGTCGATGCTGCTCAGCCGCCAGTCATCGTCCGTGAAGACCTTGCGTCCATCTTGCGCGCTGACCTCGATCACGACTTCACCGGTACGGCGGAGATGCGCGGCGTCAATGCGATAGATGAGTGGCTCGTCGAGAGGCGCGGCGGCCCGGCCGTGCAGACGCAAGGTTTCCGGCTGCAGCCTCGGCACACGCTTGAGCCGCTGCTGCCATTCGGGGACGGCCGGGGCAACGGGTGCGATGACGGCGTGCATGTGGTTCGGAGCATCGATCTGCGGAATGCCGTCCCGCGCATCAATCGCGAGCAGGAGCGCCCACGCATGCTTGCACACGAGGTTGTCCTCGAAGTAGGGACAATCGCAGTCGATGGAGGTGGCGAGGTTGTAGCGGAGAGAGAGGCTTACATGGTATGTGTACGTGCCGCGGACGCGCGCGCTGTATTCATCTGCATGGCGCGACAGATCGATCACGCGGCTCGTGTCGAAGTAGTCCTTGCCGCGCGCCTTCAGCGTGGGTGAGAAGAGTCGTGCGATGTGTTGTGGTAT
>JBBSJG010000141.1:0-8773 GCA_038257485.1 Longimicrobiales bacterium
ATGGAGGGCGCTACACTCGTCTCGACCTCCCGCTTTGCAGACGAGATCATCCGCAACATGTAAGGGCGTATGCACGAGCCTTCCATTCAAGCCAGACAGATCCGCGCTGCGGATGTAAAAACCGAGCTGCTCGTGCTGCACGTGTTCGAGCGCGACAAGCAGCCCGTCGGCCTCATCGAGAAGGTCGATGGCATGTTCGACGGCGCAATCAGCCGCGTCCTTGAGGCGGGAGACTTCAAGGGTACGCGGGACGAGACCCTCGTCCTGTACTCGCCTGCGAAGGATTCCGCCATCGAGCGCGTCCTGCTTGTCGGTGTGGGGAAGAAGCAGGACCACACCGTGGAGAGCGTGCGCCGCGGCGTCGGCACTGCAATGCGGGCGGCCGAGAAGATGGGGATCACGGAGATCACGATCTCCGTCGGCCACGTGCATCATCTCAGTGAACGCATGGGCAACTACAATGCAGGCCTCGCCGCCGTCCAGGCCGCGCTGCTCGCTGCGTGGGACTTCCGCGAGTTCAAGTCCGTAACGCCGGACGCGCCAGCACCGACACCCATCACCGACATCACTCTGCTCGCCCACGAGGAACCGGAACTGCGCGAGTACAACCGCGCGGTCGAGTATGGCCGCATCACAGCCCGCGCGACGAACTTCGCGCGCGACCTGCAGACGCAGCCCGGCAATGTCGCAACGCCGACATACCTCGCGGATGCTGCAAAGAAGATGGCGGACGAGAACGGCCTGAAGTGCACGATCCTCGACAAGAAGGCGATCGCCAAGGAAGGGATGAAGGCGCTGCTCGCAGTCGCACAGGGTTCGGAAGAAGAGCCTCGGTTCATCATCCTCGAGCACAACGGCGCGGGCGATTCAAAGCCCGTCGTTCTCATCGGTAAGGGCGTGACATTCGATTCCGGCGGCATCTCGATCAAGCCGGCCGATCGCATGGAAGAGATGAAGTTCGACATGTCCGGCGCAGCCGCGGTGATCGCGGCGATGCAGGGCATTGCGCAGCTCAAGCTCAAGGTCAATGTCGTCGGTCTCATCCCGTCGACCGAGAACCTGCCGGACGGCAAGGCGTTCAAGCCGGGCGACGTCATCGGCTCGCACCTCGGCAAGACCATCGAGATCGTGAACACCGATGCGGAAGGTCGCCTCATCCTCGCGGACGCGCTGTCCTATGCGCGCAAGTTCGAGCCGGTCGCGATGGTGGACGCCGCAACCCTCACGGGCGCCGTCGTCATTGCACTCGGCTTCCATGCGATCGGACTGATGGGTTCCGATGGTGACCTGATGGACGAGCTGAAGGCCGCTGGCGTGCGCGTCGGTGAGCGCTGCTGGCCGCTGCCGCTGTGGGACGAGTACCGTCCGCAGATCGACAGCACAATTGCAGACATGAAGAACTCGGGCGGTCGCGCTGCGGGCAGTATCACGGCCGGTTGGTTCCTCAAGCATTTCGCGGGCGACATCCCGTGGGCGCACCTCGACATCGCGGGCACCGCGTACAGGGACGAGGCTGCACCCTACATGCGGAAGGGCGCGACCGGTCTGCCGACTCGCCTCTTCATCGAGTGGGTTCGCGCACGAGCGGAGGCATGACCCGGCGCGCGCATCTCTTCCGCCACGCGCTGGAAGTACTCACTGCAGTTTCGCTGTTCACCGTCGCAGGCGTGGCCCTTCCCGGGCACCGCCTCGACGCGCAGGTCATTCCCGACACGATGCGCCGCGACACCATGGGCCGCGATACCATGCGCCGCGATACCATGCGCCGCGACACGCTCCCGCCCGATGCGCTCCGGCCGGTCGTGCTCCGCGACTCGTTGCCCGACCAGTTCCCGATTTTCGCCGAAAGCGGCACCGTCGGATTCGGCGGCGCAGTGTGGGTGTGGAACGAGGAAGCACTCCTGCGCGAGGGCGCACTCACAATTGGTGACCTGCTCCGTCGCATTCCCAGTGTGCAGTCATTGCGCGCGGGCGGGTATGGACAGCCGGAGGCTGCGACGGCATTCGGGCTGACACGCGGTCGCGTCCAGGTCGAGATCGACGGCTATGTCCTCGATCCGCTGATGGCCTCGGTATACGATCTCTCGCAGGTCGAGCTGATCAATCTCACAGGGCTGCGCGTCGAGCGTCGCCTCGATCTGCTCCGCATCAAGCTCACCACCGCGCAGCCCGTGCTCGACCGGCCGTACACCCGCGTCGAGGCCGCGACCGGTCAGCCTGACGTCAATGCGTTTCGGGCTTTGTTCCTGGTGCCGAACGTGATCGTCGGACCGCTAGGCCTTTCACTCGACCGTCTCGCGACCGAGGGCATCGGCGGGAGGGAGCCCGCTGACCTGCTGACCGGCTGGGCCAAGTGGTCGTGGACCAATGGACGACGCGGACTCCAGCTCGAGTTCAGACGGCAGGGCCTGGAGCGCGAGCCGTCGTCCCCATGGACCTCCAAGAGCACCCGCGACGATCTCATCCTGCGCGCACGCACCAGCCTCATGGCCGGCCTCACTGCAGAGCTGTTCGGCGGCCGGTCAAGCCTCACGAAGGACCCCGACAGTTCGAACGCCGGCGTCCCCGACTCGCTCCAGATTCCGCCGCTCGAGCGCAGCCACTGGCAGGCCGGCGCCCGCGCTGCCTTCAACCGCGGCTTCGCCAATGCAGCCGCGACCCTGAGGGTGCGCGATGCCGACGCGCTGCCGAAGCAGGAACTCGATCTCACCGGCGGCGTCGACTTCGCCATTGTCCACGTCGGCGGCGACTTCACCCACCAGTCCTGGAAGACGGGCGAGGCCGCGTCGAGCTGGGATGTGCGCGCGCAGGCCGGGCCCGTCGCCGGGTTTGGCGCTTTCGTCGAGGTCGCTGATGGCGACCGTGGTGCGCCCATCTACGCCGATTCCGGTGGCCTCAGCGTCCGCGACGACCACGCGATCACCAGCCGCGCCGCCTTCCGCGCCGGCGCCATGGTCGAACGCTGGGGCATCCAGGCCGGCGGCGCGTACGTCACGCTCGATCCGGGCGCGACCGCACCGTTCGGCCTGCCCTTCGACAGCGCCGCCGCCGCCAGCCTCGTTGTAAAAGCGACCGGGATGGAAGCGTGGGGCCGCATTGGCCTGTTCAGAAATCGCTTCGCCCTGGATGCCGCATATAATGTATGGGGGACCGCCAACGGCTGGACGTATCTGCCCACCCGGAACTGGCGGATCGCAGGCGAGCTCCACATGGTCCCGCTGCCGTCCGGCAACCTGGAAATCTTCGCGCGGCTCGAAAGTGTGCGCCGTGGCCCGATGCTCGTGTACGGTGATGCGACGGCGCCTGAGCCGCTCCCGGGCGACTCCGCTGACCTCCGTTTCGTGTCACTGCCCGCAAATCATGTCCTGAACGGTTATCTTCAGATCCGGATCATGGACGTGCGGGGGTTCATCCAGTGGGAGGACATGCTGGGGAAGGGCCGTCTGGACCTGCCCGACCGGTTGATTCCGGGTCCGCGCGTCTTTTACGGAGTGAAGTGGCAGCTGTTCAATTGAGGCGTCGATGATACGGAGTATGACGGGGTATGGCGAAGCCGAACGGGACACGCCGGTCGGCCGTCTGCGCGCGGAAGTGCGCACCGTCAATCATCGCTATTTCAGTGCGAACCTGCGGCTGGCGCGCGTGGTCGAACGGTACGAACCGCAGGTGCGCGAGTGGCTGCGAGCGTACATGCCTCGTGGCCATGTCAACTTTTCGCTTCGCATCGAGACACAGACAGCACTTGACGCCGGTGACGGCCCCGTGCTCCGGCTCGATGAGGCGAGGGCGAGGCAGTATCACCGCGCGCTGACAGAGTTGAAGGACAAGCTGGGTCTGGCGGGCGAGGTCGACCTGGCGATGCTGGCGAGATACAACGACCTGATCGGCCCTGCGGATGACGAGGGCGGTCCGGAGCTCGATGTCGAGCTGATCCGCGAAGTGACGGAAGCGGCTGCTGCGGCTGCCGTCGCAATGCGTGAGCAGGAGGGTCAGCGTCTGGCTGCCGACCTGGACGCGCGCATCGCCGCGATCGAGGTTGCGCTGTCGAAGATTGCCGAGCTCGCGCCCGCGCGCCTGATCGCCGAGCGCGATCGCATGCGACGTGTGGTCGCGGAGCTGCTCGAGGGGATCAGTCTGGATGAGGACCGCATCGCGCGCGAGATCGCGTATATGGCGGAGCGATGGGATGTGAGCGAGGAGCTCGTGCGGATGCGTTCGCACATCGAGCTGTTCCGCGAGTCGCTCGCGGCGCCCGCGAAGGATCCGATCGGCAAGCGGTTGAGTTTCCTGGTGCAGGAGATGAACCGCGAGACGAACACGATCGGGTCGAAGGCGAATGACAGCGCGATGGAGCACGAGGTGATCGCGATCAAGGACGAGATCGAACGGTTGCGCGAGCAGATCGAAAACGTCGAATGAGTGAGCCGCACACGGGCATCTCGATTGTGATCGCGGCGCCGAGCGGGGCGGGGAAGACATCGCTCGTGCGCGAGTTGGTTCGTCGCAATGACAAGGTCGTGTTCTCGTTGTCGGCGACGACGCGGCCGGCGAGGCCCGGCGAGCTGCACGACGCCGATTACAGGTTTGTGGATGACACCGAGTTCGCGCGTCTCGTCGAGACGGGCGGTCTGCTCGAGTGGGCTGTTGTGCACGGTCGCAAGTACGGCACACTGCGCGAAGGCATCGAGGCCGCCGTCACAAACGGCGTGACGGTTGTGCTCGACATCGATGTGCAGGGCGCGAGGCAGGTCCGGGAACGACTGGCCGGGGCAGTCCTGGTGTTTATCATGCCGCCATCCGCGGAAGAGTTGGAAAGACGGCTCGCGGGCCGCGCCAGTGAGACGGCGGAACAGCGGCGGATTCGGTTGACGACAGCGCGCACGGAGCTCGCGGCCGTCGGCGAATTCGATTACGTGGTCGTGAATGATGACTTCGATACGGCGCTTGCCACACTCGAGGCCATCATCATCGCGGAGACACACCGCGCGTCCCGCATGAAGGACGTGGTAGCAACAGCGGCCGCAATGGCGGAGCAGCTGAACGAGATGGTACAAGGGGGATCGTAAATGCGTGTATACACACCGATCGAAGTCGCCAAGGCGACAATTTCGCCGGACAATGTTGTTGGCAGCAAGTATCTCGGCGTCCTCGTCGCGGCCCGTTACGGCCGTGAGCTGAACGCACTCCCGAAGGATGCCCTGCCGCAGGGCGCGGACGAGAAGAAGCTGACGACGCAGTCGCTCGATGCGCTCACAAGCGGATCGGTCGACTTCGAGTTGAAGCAGCGTCGCGGCCGGAGACTCTAACCGCGATGTCCGCCGCCGACGCGCCGGACGTTGCAGGCGCGGCGGCCGGACGCGAGGGCGGACGGCGGCCGTGGCAGGGCCGACGTGTCCTCCTCGGCGTCACCGGCGGGATCGCAGCATACAAATCCATCCAGCTCGCGCGTGACCTGACGCAGCTCGGCGCCATCGTCGACGTTGTCCTCAGTCATTCCGCACGCGCATTCGTCGGTGAGCTCAGTTTCGAAGCCCTCACCGGCAGGCCCGTCCACGGTGACATCCTCGCACCGGGCCACGCACTCGATCATATCCGGCTCGCCCGCGAAGCCGACGTCGTCTGCATCGCACCTGCGACCGCCGACTTCATTGCACGCGCAGCGCACGGCCGCAGCGATGATCTGCTCACGGCCATCCTGCTCGCCACGCGCGCGCCCGTACTCGTCTGCCCCGCGATGAACGACCGCATGTGGTCGCACCCGCAGACGCAGGCGAATGCCGCACACATCGCGACCCTCGGTTACCGCGTGATCGGCCCCGCATCCGGACCGCTCGCGTTCGGCGAGGGTGACGGACCCGGCCGCGTCGAGGACGCAGGTGTCATCATCGACCACATCGCACGCGCGCTCATCGCGTCCGGCGCGTCCAGCGAGCTGCGGGCCGGTACCGTCATCGTCACCGCGGGCCCCACGCGCGAAGCCGTCGATCCCGTACGCGTCCTGACCAACCGGTCGTCCGGCCGCATGGGTTATGCGATTGCCGCTGCGGCGTGGCGCCGCGGTTACGATGTGCACCTCATCACCGGCCCCGTCGATCTGCCCGCGCCGACCGGCGTGAACGTCACGCGCATCGAGACCGCCGCGCAGATGACCGATGCTGTGGCCGCCGCACTGCCGCACGCCGACGCACTCGTGATGGCCGCTGCCGTCGCCGACTTCCGACCCGTCGCGCCGCCGTCGAGCAAGATCAAGAAGCACGGCGCACCGGATGCCATTTCATTGGAGGCGACGACGGATGTGCTGGTCACCACGCGCGCGCTTCGTCCGGCGCGCGCCGTCGTCATCGGGTTCGCGCTCGAGACAGACGACGTCATCGCCAATGCACGTCGCAAGCTGGAGAGCAAAGCGCTCGACATGATCGTGGTGAACTCCGCATCCGAGCAGGGTGCGGGCTTCGAGGTGGACACCAATCGCGTCGCACTGATCGACCGCGACGGCGCAAGCGAGGACGTGCCGCTCCAGTCGAAGGATGCAGTCGCCGAGATCATCGTGGACCGCATGGCCGCCCTCATGGACCACGCGCGATGAGCACCGAGACTGAACAGCTGCTCACGCGCTACCTCCGCCAGCAGGCCGAGCTCGGCGGCGACGCGCTCTTCCTCGACACCATCACACCCGCGGAATTCCTCGCCGGCATGCGCGCCCGCGCGAATGGGGCGGCCCTCGCGCCCGCGGCCCCGCCGCGCCCCGGCTCGACCGCGGCGGCCGGACCGCTCCCGCTGCTCGCCGAGCGCGCGGCCGTCTGCACGTTGTGCCGGCTATGGGAAGGCCGCACGCATGCAGTGTTCGGAGAGGGCAGTGCGACGGCGGACCTGCTCATTGTCGGTGAAGCACCCGGCGAGTCGGAGGACCAGACGGGCAGGCCGTTCGTCGGCCGCGCGGGCAAGCTCCTCGATCTGCTGCTGCTCACTGCGGGGTTCCCGCGCGAGGACGTCTACATCTGCAATGTGCTGAAGTGCCGTCCGCCCGCGAACCGCAATCCGCTGCCGGATGAGGTGGCGACGTGCACGACCAACTATCTTTTCCCGCAGCTCGACACCATCGCGCCTCGCGCGATCCTCGCGGTCGGCAAGTTTGCCGCGCAGGCGCTGCTGGATTCCGAAGAAAGCATCGGCCGCCTGCGAGGGGCCACTCACACATACCGCGGCACGCCGCTGATCGTCACATATCACCCCGCGTACCTGCTGCGCAGTCCGCAGATGGTGCGCGCGGCGTGGGACGACTACCAGTTGGTACGGAAGGTTCTCGATGGCCAGGTTTGATGTAAAGATCGACACGTCCGGCAATCATCCGACGATGCCGCCGCCCGACCGCCATCCGCCGTACGCGCCGGAAGCGGAGATCAGCGTACTCGGCGGCATGCTCATCGACAGCGAGAACGCCGTACCGAAGGCGATCGAGCTCGTCGACGACACGATGTTCTACCGCGAAGCAAACCGCCGCGTGTTCCGCGCGATGGTGCGACTGTTCACGCGAGGCGAAGTCATCGATCCGGTGACACTGCGCGAAGAGCTGAGCATCACCGACGAACTCGAGGGCGTCGGCGGCATGGTGTTCATCGGTGAGCTGCTCGACTCCGTACCGACTGCCGCGAACATCGAGTACCACGCGCGCATCGTGCGCGAGCGCGCACTGCTCCGTCGCCTGATCGAAGGTGCATCGCAGATCATCCGCGACTCGTACGAGTCCGGCGAGAGGTCCGTCGAAGAAGTTCTCGACGCCGCGGAACAGCGCATCTTCCAGGTCGCGCAGTCCCACGAACGCGAAGGGTTCGTCTGGATCAAGAAGATCCTGTACCCCACATTCGAGCAGATCGAAAAGCTGCAGGCGTCGAAGGGCGGCATCACCGGCGTACCGAGTGGATTCTCCGCGCTGGACGACATGACCGGTGGCCTGCAGAAGGGCGATCTCGTGATCGTCGCGGCACGTCCGTCGATGGGCAAGACCGCACTCGTCACGGGCATGGCACTGCACGCGGCGATCGCGAACCAGGTCCCGTGCGCAATGTTCTCGCTCGAAATGTCCAAGCAGCAGGTCGTGCAGCGCATGCTGTGCTCCGAAGGTCTCGTCGATCTCGGACGACTGCTGCGCGGTCGACTCCAGGACGACGACTTCGGGCGCCTCGCACAGGCCGCCGGACATCTCAATACTGCGCCGTTGTGGATCGACGACTCCGGCTCCGTCAGCATCCTCGAGATGCGCGCGAAAGCACGTCGCCTGAAGGCCGACCAGCCCGAACTCGGCCTGATTGTCGTCGACTACATCCAGCTCATGACCGGCGGTGTCGACAGCGAGAACCGTCAGCAGGAAGTCAGCGCAATCAGCCGCGGACTCAAGGCGCTCGCAAAGGAACTCAATGTACCGATCGTCGCATTGTCGCAGCTGTCACGCGCCGTCGAACAGCGCGCGGATCACCGACCGCAGCTCTCCGACCTGCGCGAGTCCGGATCGATCGAGCAGGACGCCGACCTCGTGATGTTCCTGTATCGACCGGAGTACTACGTGCCCGCGAATGAAGCACAGGAAAAAGGACTTCAGGGCAAGGCCGAGCTGATCATCTCGAAGCAGCGTAACGGCCCGACCGGCACATGCGAGCTGTATTTCCGCAAGGAATGCGCGCGCTTCGAGAGCTACACCGACCGCATGCCGAACTAGCTCCAATGGCAAAAGCGAAATCGGCGAGGACCGCGTTCTTCTGCACTGACTGCGGCAACG
>JBBSJG010000142.1:0-8772 GCA_038257485.1 Longimicrobiales bacterium
GATCCGGGTATACTGGAGAGCTTCGACTATGTCATCGGATCGGTCCACTCGAACTTCCGGATGTCGAAGGCCGAGATGACCCGGCGAATGATGCGCGCACTCGACGATCCTCGCCTCACGATGCTCGGCCACATGACTGGCAGGCTGCTGCTGTCACGCGATGCGTACGACCTCGATGTGGAGAAGGTCATCATGCACGCGGCGGCGCGCGGTGTGGTCATCGAAATCAATGCAGACCCCGCGCGTCTCGACCTCGACTGGCGCTGGTGGTCTGTGGCGAAACAGGCGGGCGTGGTGTGCGCGATCAATCCGGACGCGCACTCGGTCCGCAGTCTCGACAACGTTCAATGGGGTGTAGACATGGCGCGCAAGGGCGGCCTCACCGCTGGCGACATCCTGAATACACAGGACACGTCTTCACTCCGCACCTGGCTTGCGAATCGACATGGCTGAGACACCCCGCAGCAAACCGAAAAGCCGGCGAGCACAGTTCAGTCGCGAGTCGAAGGCTGCGAAGAAGGCGCGCACTGCGGAAATCGTCAGGCGCCTGAGGCACGCGTATCCCGATGCACACTGTTCGCTCACATTCCGCAATCCGTTCGAGCTGACGGTTGCAACCATCCTGTCCGCGCAGTGCACGGACGAGCTGGTGTACATCACGACACCAGCATTGTTCGCGCGCTTCCCGGACGCTGCATCGCTGGCGGACGCGGACCAGGAGGAAGTGGAATCTCTGATCAAGTCGACAGGCTTCTTCCGCAACAAGGCGAAGAGCCTGCTGGGAATGGCGAGGCATCTCATGGAGAATCATGGCGGCGTCGTACCCGCGACCATGGATGCTCTGGTACTGCTGCCGGGTGTCGGTCGCAAGACGGCAAACGTGGTGCTCGGCAATGCGTTCGACATCAATGAAGGTGTGGTGGTCGATACCCATGTCACGCGCCTGTCGACGCGGCTCGGTCTGACAAAAGCGGGAGATGCCGTCGCCATCGAACAGGACCTGATCCCGCTCGTGCCGCAGGACGACTGGACCGTGTTCTCGCACCTGCTGATCTATCACGGCCGCGCAGTCTGCAAGGCGCCGACACCACGCCAGGAGGAGTGTATGCTCTGCGACATCTGTCCGAGCTGCGTGTTATGAGTGAAAAGGACCACGACCCGTTCGCACCACCGGTCCCGCGTGAGACGACACCACGGACCGGCCACACCTTCGACCCGTTACAGCCGCTGCCAGACCACATGCAGCCGGCGCCGCTCCCAAAACGCAAACGCGGCGCACTGAAGGATGTGGACACATCCGAAACCGCGTTCAAGGCCAAGGCCTTCATGTGGTCCGGCACGGGCGCAGTCATGGCGATGTTCCTGGCCATGGGCCTCGCAATCGGATCCGGTCACCAGGACGATGTGGTCACTTGGATGATCGCGGGCTTCTTCCTGGGATGGGCGGTCTCCTACATCATCGGCATGAGCGTCGCCACCGGTGCAGGCAGCGGCGCTGCGGCCATCTACATGCCGAGCGGTAGCACGACACCCATGGATCGGCAGTACTCGCTGGCGCAGTCATACGTCGCGCGTGGCAGGTTTGCCGAAGCGGCCGCCGAGTATGAGCGGGCCGCCGTCGCATTCCCCACGGATCCTGAGCCGTGCCTTCGCCTCGCGCGAGTCTATCGCGACGAGCTTCACCAGTTGGAGGACGCGGTACTCTGGTTCAAGCGGACGTGCGCGGTGCCGAACGTGTCCCCCGGCACTGACATGATGGCGTCACGGGAGATGATCGAGGTGTACACGCACCGTATGCGGCAGCCTTCCGCGGCCCTGCCTTACCTGGCACGTCTTGCTGCCCGGCACCCCGGCACGTCGGCAGGCGAGTGGGCGAAGAAGGAGCTCGCGGCGATGAAGGCGGAGATGCGCGAGGAGATGCGCGAGGAGATGCCATGAGCCTGGCGGTTTACAACTGGCGTCCGCGGCTCCATCTTCACCGCGTTCCGTAGCCGGCGTTCCGTAGCCGGCGTCGCCGCCGGTCGTCCACAGCCCAGGGGTCGGATGCAGTCACGAGAAGAAGCCGTCCGCCTGCTCGAGGAGTGGGTCGAGAATGAGGGGCTGCGCAATCACATGCGCTGTGTCGAGGTATCGATGCGCGCGTATGCCCGTCAGTTCGGCGAGGACGAGGATAAGTGGGGCCTGACGGGTCTGCTCCACGACCTGGACTGGGAAAAGCACCCGGACGAGCATCCGCTCCGCGCGGTCGGCGTTCTGCGCAGCCTGGGGTATCCGGAGGATGTGACGCACGCGATCCTGGCGCACCGCGCCGATTTCACGGATGTCCAGCCGGAGACCCAGCTCGACAAGACACTGCTTGCATGCGACGAGATCACGGGCCTCGTCACTGCCACGGCGCTCGTCCGGCCGAGCGGCATCAGTGACCTGACGCCGAAGTCCGTCAAGAAGAAGATGAAGGATCCCGCGTTCGCGCGGGGTGTCGATCGTGAAGAGGTGCGCCATGCGGTAGAGTTGCTCGGCGTCGACCTCGACCAGCATATCCAGACGGTGATCGACGCCATGCGCGCGATCTCCGACGAGCTCGGCCTGAACGGGTCGGCCGTGACTACTCAGGAGGAAGCATGACAGTTTACCGCGCGTCTCGCGGTGCGCTTTGCGGCGCGGCCCTGCTCTCGACAGCCCTGCTGCTCGGCGGCTGTTTCGACCCGAAGTCCGATGACACCCGCGGCTACACCAAGGCCCCGCTCGAGCACGCGGGCTGGATCGTGAAGGGCGAAGAGCAGACGGCCATGAACCGCATTGGCACGCCGACGCAGACGCGCGCCGAGGTGATCGAGATGCCGCCTGCCGCGCCCGCCGCAACGGGCCCCGTCAAGGCAGCCGTACTCGCACCCGGTGTGACTGAGGCAATGGTCGAGGACGGCCGCAAACTGTTCTCCGCGAATACCTGCGTCGGCTGCCACGGCGGCGATGGTGCAGGCACGCCGATCGCGCCGCAGTTGTCCGATGCGACATGGCTCAACATCACGGGCGACTACAACGAGATCGTGACCGTCATCACAAATGGGGTGGCCATGCCGAAACAGTACCCGGCGCCGATGCTGCCCAAGGGTGGTGCCGCCATCACGGATGAGCAGATCAAGAACATCGCGGCGTACATTTACAGCATCAGCCACTGACGCTTTTCACATCAGGGACGACCGCGGCCGCAGCGACCGCAGCAGCAGTTCCGACAGTTCCACGTCGGTCATCCCGCTCGCCCGTGCGAGCGCCTCGGCGGGCGGCAGGTGCCAGTCCACGCCCGTGACGAGCGGCTCCTTCGACGTCATGCGCCCGTCCCGCCGGAATACCAGCGCGTTGTGCCAGGTGCCGTCGTCTTCCGCGTTCGCCCGGACGAGCGCTTCGTAGCGCTGGCCCTCGATGAATACGATCCCCACCAACGCTTCCATTTCATCGCTCCTCGATCGGTGCCCGATGCAGGTCGCAAGACGTAGACCGGGGGTTGCCACGGCAGTCATTTCCCCGCAATTTCACGACTTGCAGACGATGCCTTTACGATAGCAAGCGTGCCCAGAAGAGACGACCTTCATACGATTCTGATCCTCGGTTCCGGACCGATCGTCATCGGCCAGGGCTGCGAATTCGATTATTCAGGGACACAGGCGGTGCGTGCCCTCCGGGAGGAGGGTTACCGCGTCGTTCTCGTGAACAGCAATCCCGCCACCATCATGACCGATCCCGACCTCGCGGATCGCACCTATATCGAGCCGATCACACCCGAGTGGGTGGAACGCATCATCGAGAAGGAGCGGCCGGACGCGCTGCTCCCGACCATGGGTGGCCAGACCGCGCTCAATGTCGCACTAGAGCTGTGGGACACCGGTGTCCTCGCGAAGTATGGTGTCGAGCTGATCGGCGCGGATGCACGCGCGATCCGCATGGCGGAGAACCGCGAGGAGTTTGCTGACGCCATCGGCCGTCTCGGCCTGCACCTGCCGCACGGCGGCTTCGCCAAGTCGTTCGACGACGCGCAGAAGATCATCCAGGAGATCGGCTATCCCGCCATCATCCGGCCGTCCTTTACGTTGGGCGGTACGGGCGGCGGTATCGCGTACAATCGCGACGAATATGAGGCGGCCGTTCGCCGCGGCATCGACCAGTCCCCGATCGGTGAAGTCCTGATCGACCGCAGCGTCATCGGCTGGAAGGAATACGAGCTGGAGCTGATGCGGGACGGTCACGACAACGTCGTCATCGTCTGCTCCATCGAGAACTTCGATCCGATGGGCGTTCATACCGGCGACTCCATCACCGTTGCGCCCGCGCAGACGCTTTCCGACGTCGAATACCAGATGATGCGGGACGCAGCGATCGCGATCATCCGCGAGATCGGTGTCGAGGCCGGCGGCTGCAACATCCAGTTCGCGATCAATCCGGCGAACGGCGAGATGGTCGTGGTCGAGATGAACCCTCGCGTGTCCCGCTCATCCGCGCTCGCTTCCAAAGCCACCGGCTTCCCGATTGCCCGCATCGGCGCCAAGCTCGCGGTGGGATACCGTCTCGACGAATTGCCGAACGACATCACGAAGTCCACACCGGCCTCATTCGAGCCCGTACTGGATTACGTGGTCGTGAAGATCCCGCGTTTCGCGTTCGAGAAGTTCCCGAATGCCGACCCGACCCTCGGCGTGCAGATGAAGGCGGTCGGCGAGGTCATGGCGATCGGCCGCACATTCAAGCAGGCGTGGCAGAAGGGTCTGCGCGGACTCGAGAACGACCGTCACGGCTGGGAAGTCGGCAAGCGTCTCAAGGACGACGGTCTCGCAGACGATTCGCTCGACACGCTGCGCGCCGCATTGCGACGCCCGACCGAGGCAAGGCCGTATCAGCTGCGCCGCGCGTACTACGCAGGTATCGGGGTGGACGAGCTGCATGAATTGACGAAGATCGATCCCTGGTTCCTCGCTCAGCTGCAGGAAATTCACGACGCCGAAGTTGCACTGGAACAGCGGGACACACCGCTGGACGCGGATGCGATGCGCGCGGCAAAGCGCCTGGGCTTCAGTGATCGCCAGCTCGCGCGCACGATGGGCATGACCGAGCAGGCATTCCGCGAGCAGCGGCAGTCGCTCGGTGTGCGGCCGACGTACCACATGGTGGATACCTGCGCTGGCGAGTTCCCGGCCGCGACGCCCTATCTGTATTCGTCCTACGAGGGCGAGACCGAGGCCGAGCCGACCGACCGCAGGAAGATCGTGATCCTGGGCAGCGGCCCGAACCGGATCGGGCAGGGCATCGAGTTCGATTACTGCTGCGTCCAGGCCGCGCTCGCGCTGCGCGAGGCCGGCTTCGAGACCATCATGGTCAACTCGAACCCGGAAACGGTCTCCACCGACTTCGACATCTCGGACAAGCTGTACTTCGAACCGCTCACACTCGAAGACGTGCTCGAGATCGTAGAACGTGAAAAGCCGATGGGTGTGATCGTGCAGTTGGGCGGGCAGACTCCGCTCAAGCTCGCCAAGCCGCTCGCTGCGCTCGGTATCCCCATCCTCGGCACACCTGTGGAGGAGATCGATCGCGCTGAAGACCGCGACCGTTTCAACCTGCTGTGCACCGAGATCGGTGCGACTGTGCCGCCGAACGGGGTCGCGACCGACATCGAGCAGGCCGTCGCGGTCGCCAACCGCATCGGGTATCCCGCGCTCGTGCGTCCGTCCTACGTGCTCGGCGGGCGCGGCATGGAGATCGTCTATGACGAAGCATCCCTGCGCGACTATTTCGAGCGGGCCGTTCGCGCATCACCGGATCATCCAGTGCTCATCGACAGCTTCCTCGAGGATGCATTCGAGGCGGATGTCGATGCCCTCGCGGACGGGACGGACGTTGTCATTGCCGGCGTAATGCAGCACATCGAAGACGCGGGCGTGCACTCCGGTGACTCGGCGTGTGTCATGCCGCCGTACATGCTGCAGGACGCGGACCTCGCGGTCATGCGCGACCTTACGAAGCGCTTCGCGAAGGCACTCGGCGTGGTCGGCCTGATGAACGTGCAGTACGCAATCCGCGACGGCATCGTGTATGTCCTCGAAGTGAATCCGCGCGCGTCCCGCACGGTGCCATTCGTATCGAAGGCGACGGGTGTATCGTTCGCGAAACTGGCCGCACTGCTGATGGCGGGCTCCACGATCCGCGAACTGGGAGTGCCCGACGAGCCGAAGGTGTCCGGCATCGCAGTGAAGGAAGCGGTGTTCCCGTTCAACAAGTTCGATGTGGACATCATCCTCGGGCCGGAGATGCGTTCGACGGGTGAGGTGATGGGGTTCGACACGTCATTCGGAATGGCATTCGCGAAGGCGGAAGCGTCGGCAAACATGGCGATTCCGACGGACGGCGTGGTCTGCGTGACGGTGAATGACCACGACAAGGCGAGTGCGACGCCGATCCTGCGGCGCTTCCACGACTCGGGCTTCTCCATCATCGCGACGGAGGGGACATACAACTACCTGCGTGCGCGCGGCATTCCCGTAGATCGTGTGTTCAAGGTCGGCGAAGGCCGGCCGAACATCGTCGACATGATGATCAGCGGCGAGATCGCGCTCCTCATCAACACGCCGCTCGGCAAGAAATCGCAGTTCGACGACTACGAAATGCGGCGCGCCGCGATCACGCGCAAGGTGCCCTACGTGACGACTCTGTCCGCCGCATCGGCAGCGTGTGATGCTGCGATCGCGCTGCGGTCCCGCCGCCGCGAAGTGACTTCGCTGCAGGAGCGGTTCGGCCGCTGATCGACGCAGTGATCACACCGCCCGGCCCGCCCTCGCGCGCGGCCCTCGTGATGCATGCCGACTGCGGCCGCCATGACACCGGCTGGAACCACCCCGAACACCAGGGCCGGTTGCCTGCGATTGTCGACGCGATCTACAAGGACACGCCCGCGCTGCTCGACCACCTTCTCCAGGTCGAGGCCACGCCCGCCACGCGCGAACAGATCCTCCGCGTTCACTCGCCGTCGCATGTCGATTTCGTACGCGACGAGGCCGCACGCGCAGGGGAGCAGGGTGGTCCGTTTGCGATCGAATCAGACACCATGATCTCCGGCGCCACATGGGACGCAGCGCTCGCGGGCGCGGGTTGCGCGATCACGGCGTGCCGCCTCGTGATGAACGGGGAGGCAGTGTCTGCATTCGCGCTGCCTCGCCCGCCCGGCCACCATGCGCTGCCAGATCGTGTCATGGGCTTCTGCTTCTTCAACAATGTTGCGGTCGCCACGCGCGCACTGCAGGCCGAATTCGGTGTCGAGCGCGTGCTCATCCTCGATTGGGATGTGCATCACGGGAACGGAACGCAGGACATCTTCTATGCGGACCCGTCCGTGTACTACATCTCGCTCCACCTCAATCCGCACTATCCCGGCACGGGCATGGACTACGAGCGGGGTGTCGGTGCCGGCATCGGGACGACGCACAATGTGCCGCTCGCGCACGGCACTACCGTCGCACAGTTCCGCGCAGCCTTCACGGCCGCGCTCGATGAGGCGCTCGGCGTTTTCGATCCGCAGTTCATCCTGGTTTCTGCGGGCTACGACTGCCTGGCCGGTGATCCGCTCGGCGGCCTGCCGCTCCGCCGCCAGGACATGCACGCGCTGACCCGCGAGCTCATGGCGATCGCGGCAGCACGCACGCAGGGCCGCCTCGTTCTCATGCTGGAGGGCGGCTACGCGCCCGGCCTCGTGGCTGACGCCGTCGTGGATACCATCCGCGCCCTGGTCGATCTGCCGCCGCGGGAATAGAACAGCCGCCGCGGGAATAGAGCGACCCCGCGTTTCCCCGATTGACCACCTGCCGCGCCCGCGTCTACATTCCAATCACCACTGCATCAAACCCGTACAGAGGATCCTCGTGGCGACTCTTCCCGCACGCGATTACGCCCGTCTGAAGCGCGACCTGCCTGAGATTCAGGCTGCCCTCAGGGAAATGGGTCTCGACGCCTGGCTCCTTTACGACCTGCACGCACGCAACCCGGTCGCGGCCAACCTCATCGGCATGGGTGACATGTCACGCCGCTTCTTCGTCGTGATCCCGCAGACGGGCGAGCCGACCGTCCTCGCGCACGGCATCGAGGAGGCGCCGTGGGCGCAGTGGCCGTGGAAGAAGACGGTCTACGTCGGATGGCAGGAACTCGAGCGTTGTCTCAAGACCCTCCTTGCCGGCCTGAAGACCGTTGCCATGGAGTATTCGGAAGGCGACGCCGTGCCGGCCGTGGATTACGTCCCGGCTGGTGTCGCCGATATGGTGCGCGCGGCAGGTGTGGCAATCGAGTCATCGGGTAACCTCGTCACCCGCTTCTATTCACGGTGGGCGGAAGCCGACCTCGCATCGCACCGCCGCGCATCGGCGATCCTCGCACAGGTCGCGACCGCGCAGATGCTGCGGCTCGGCCGCGCGATCAATGCGGCCGACGATGTCACGGAGGCACAGTTCGGGCAGTGGGTCATGGATGACGCCCGCCAGCATGGTCTCAATGCGGGCGTGGATTGCATTCCCGCGACCGGCTTGAACGCTGCCGACCCGCATTACGGCCCGATTGGCAATGGCGCAACGTTCCGCAAGGGCGACGTGGTGTTGCTGGACCTGTGGGGCAAGGAAGAAGAGGAAGCGGTTTTCGCGGACCAGACGTGGATGGGCTTCCTCGGAGCACAGGTACCCGAGCGCGTCGAGAACCTGTTCGCAATCGTACGGGATGCGCGTGACGCTGCGGTCGCGCACATCA
>JBBSJG010000143.1:0-8758 GCA_038257485.1 Longimicrobiales bacterium
AGGACGGATATGCGATGTCATTCGACACGAAACGCAATATCGTTTTTCGCGACCCGAAGGGCGAGTGCATAGGCGACGCTCCGGTGCAGGAGCCCGTGTGCGGCGATGCTGTGCAACGTCTGCGGGAGGACCACGGCCGTGAGGGTCTTGAGATCGACGAAGGCACTGCGCCCCTCTGGGGCGGCGGTCGATTGGATCTGCATCTGGCGATGCTCATGTTGAGACCGATTGATGAACCATGAAGATGCGCTGAACTTTCGCGCGCTACCCACTTGAAACGGCGAGGAGCCGATTGACGAAGGCCGGCCGGCGCGTCATACCTGGACAGGAAACCTGACCAAGTGGGGACCAGGTCGAGGACACCCGGGAAGAGGTCATCCTGCAGCGGCGGGGACACGAGGACGTCGCACTCGTTCTGGCGCAGGAGCTGCGCAGCCTGCAGGAAACCGCGCACCTTCTGCGATCGCCCGCCAATGCGATTCGGCTACTCAAGGCACTGACGCGATCGCGGAGTGCAAAGAATGACGTCGCATTCCAATCGATCGATGAACTTGCTGCCGAGCTGGGGCTCACGGAATAACGTGCAGCCCGAAGCCCTCGAAGATCTTCGGCACTGGGTTGCGACGGATCGGAAAATGGCGCAGCTCGTGCTCGAGCTGATCGAGGCCTGGGAGGCGACCCTCCACCGTCCGGAGTCCCAAGCGCGGCGACACCTCGCCCCTTGATCCGGACAACATGTGAAGTCCACGCGGAACCGGCGCTTCAGCCGCGTCTACGACGACATCAGTACTTCGCCAGATAACGACACGCCGCAACGATGTCGCTCACCTGCGGCAAAAAATAATCCTCAAGCGACGGCGACGCGGGCACCGGCGTATCAATCGCCGTGACCCGCAGAATGGGCGCGTCCAGCGATTCGAATGCGTTTTCACTGATGCGCATGGCGATCTCACCCGCAATGCCACCCGTGCGCGTGTCCTCATGCACGATGAGCACGCGGCTCGTCTTGCGCACGGTCTCCAGGATCGCATCCTCATCGAGGGGCAGCAGCGTGCGCAGGTCGATGATCTCGACCTCGATTCCCTCCTCCGCCAGCTGATCGGCCGCCTTCTGCGACTCGTGCACCATCATGCCGTACGTGATGATGCTGACGTCGCCACCTTCGCGGTGCGTTCTGGCCTTGCCGATCTCGATGACGAAATCTTCCTTCGGCAACACTTCGCGCAGGAACGGCGCGCGGTAGAGCTTCTTGTGCTCGAAGAACAGCACGGGCTCGTCGTCCCGGATCGCGGCCTTCAACAGGCCCTTGGCATCCTTCGCGGTCGACGGGTAGACGATCTTGAGGCCGGGCGTGTGGAAGAACGCCATCTCGGGGTTCTGGCTGTGGAACGGCCCACCGCGCACACCGCCGCCGACCGGTCCGCGCACCACGAGCGGCATGGACCCGGCGCCACGCCAGCGCGACGTCGCGATGTAATTCGTGAGCGGCTCATACGCGCACGAGACGAAGTCCATGAACTGCATCTCGATGATCGGTCGCCTGCCCATGTGCGCGGCGCCCGCGGCTGCACCGGTGAAGCCGGCCTCGCTGATGGGCGTGTCGATGATGCGGTCCGCGCCGAAATATTCGACGAACTTGTCCGTCATCTTGAACGCGCCGCCATACACGCCAATGTCCTCGCCGAACATGAACGTCGTCGGATCCCGCTCCAGCTCTTCCCATAGCGCTTCGCGGATCGCCTCGAGCATGGTGACGGGCTTGCCATTCTCGGTTTGACGGACGTGATCGGGCTTCTGCGGGGCGGGCTTTTTCGCGGTTTTGGCCACGGGTCCTGTTTCGTTGATGCGCCTGTGCGAGAGCGGGGGGATTATAAGGGGAGGCGCATGGGTTGGCGAGTCGCCCGAGCCGCCCTTCCCTACCCTGACATTTTCCCCTATAGTCAATTGCGACGTCGCTCGGCCACCGGTTCTCCGGGGCCGGGTTTTTTTTGCCCTGGAAGGTGAAGCACATGGCAAAACAGAAGGCCCCCCCGCGAACCGGCTGGAACCGCACTGCACGCGCGCAGCGACCCGCCGTCGCATCCGCATCAGGCCGGGACCAGATGGACATCCGCCGCCCAGAGGAAACCGCCACGATCCGGCGCATGGGGCCGTACGAGACGCGCTATGAGGTCGATTTCGGGTATGTGACCGAGCGGGAAGTGCTCTAGCCGCGTTTCCGCGGAAACGTTTTCCGACGTTTCCGCGGAAACGTTTTGCCGCTACCGGCGCGCATCGACCACCGGGGTGCCCGGATGATTCTGCGCGTATTCAATGATATGGCGATCGGCGGTCACGAGCGGAACGTTTGCCAATTGAGCACTCGCAATCAGCATGCGATCAGCAGGATCGTTGTGCGCCGATCCGCGCAGTCGCGTACTCAGCAACAAAACGGGACGGTCTATAGCCCTGAAACGGATACCCGGGGCCTGCTCTGCCTGCTGTAGCCACACTGCCGCGTCCATCGAAAGAATCAGCGTTCCCTTCGCGGCTTTGACTGCGACTTCCCAGTACGAGATGTCGGAAACGAAGAGGTTGGAGCGGGCACCGCTTCGATCCAGAAGCACCGCCAACTCGGGCGAGGTGAGTCTTTGATTCCCCTCGAGGTGCCATAGCCAGATGTGCGTGTCGAGGAGTAGCGGTCCCGCATATTCAGGCAGATCGGCCGGCCGCCAGACCTGCCTCATCCCAGGTCGCCCCAGCTCTCGAAGTCGGGTGACACGATGTCGCCGTGCTCCAGCACCGTTCCGCTCATGAAGCCGCGCGCACTGCGCGTGTGCCCGCCATCCGATACCACCCGCGCTACCGGGGCGCCATGCTTGGTGACGACGACCTCGATCTCACGTTCCTTCACCTGGTCCAGAAGGCTCAGGCACGTGTCTTTGAACACACCTGCCTTGACCTCCACCACGTCGGGAGCGTCCAGACTGGATGACGGCGCGGGATTCTTCTTGTGGGCGTGGGACATTGTGCACCTCATACGCGTTTAGGCCGCGACGATACGGCTATAGCCATAATAATATGGCCATACCGCGTAAGTCAACAAAAAACCCGGCTGCTCACAGGGAGCGCCGGGCTTTTCTGTCTGGCTTAGTTGCCGGTAGTCGCCGGTGCCGGGGTTGTGGCCGGCGGCGTTGCGGCCGGATCGGTCGTGGTGCCCGGGATCGGAGCCGGGGCGCCTGTGCCGGGTGCGGTCACGGGTGCCGGAGCGCCCTGGAACGTGTCACGCAGGACCGGGCCGCTGCCCACCTGGCGGGACGACAGGATCGACAGGAGCAGCGCGAGACCGAGGAATGCGCCGCCCGTGATCCAGGACGTCTTGGTCAGCAGCGTCACAGCCTGACGGCCACCGATGAGGTTGTCCGTGCCGGCGCCGCCGCCACCACCCATGGAGGCGAGACCGCCGCCCTGGCCGGACTGGAGCAGCACTACGACGGTCAACAGGATGCCGTCGAGAATCAGCAATACGAGCAGGAATGCGTACAAGTCCCGGTACTCCGCGAAATAGGATTCAGCAGGAGAAGATATCCTATCTCCCGACCACCTTCAAGGTGCGGCCAAGGTGGGGCCTTCGCAGGCGCTAAAAAATCGTCCGCTGCACGGCGGCGATCAGCTGGGCTTCGGTGAACGGTTTCTGCACGACGGTCGAGAAACCCGATGCCATCGCCTCGAACTCGTCCAGCTCCTGGCCCGTGATCGCGATCGCGGGCAGCTCGAGGCGGGCGCCCCGCAACAGATGCACGAGTTCGAGGCCGTTCATACCGGGCAGATTGATATCCATGACGAGCAGTGCGGGATGGTACTGCACCATCTGCTCGAGTGCGCTCACCGCGCCGTCCGCCGCGCGAACTTCATACCCGTTCTTGACGAGCAGCCGTGTCACGAGAGCACGCACTGCGTCGTCGTCCTCGACCAGCAGAATGCGTGTCACTTCTCTTCCGGCGGCAAGGGCGCGACTTCGACTGCATTGCAGATGCGCGCGAAGGATTCGGGTTCGAGGCTCGCACCGCCAACCAGCAGACCGTCCACACCGGGCGCGCCCAGCAGCTGTCCGGCGTTCTCGGGTTTGACGGAACCGCCATACAGGATCGGCGTGGCTTCCGCGATCGCGGGTGTGCGCAACTCGGCGATCTTCTCGCGGATGAATGCATGCGCCTTCATTGCGTCTTCCGGCGTCGCATTCTGTCCGGTCCCGATGGCCCACACGGGTTCATATGCAATCATGAGCACTGCTTCCGGGCGAACCTGCGCGAGCGCTGCAGTGAGCTGACGCAGCAGCACGTTCTCGATCTCGCCTTTCTTGCGCTCCTCGAGTGTCTCGCCGATGCAGATGATGGGCTGCATGCCGTGACGGTACGCTGCATTCGCGCGCTTGCCGACCTGCTCGTCCGTGTCGGCGAACAGCTTGCGACGTTCGGAGTGGCCGCACAGTGCGAACGAAGCGCCGGCACTCACTGCCATGCGTGCGCTCGTCTCGCCGGTGAATGCGCCCTTCTCTTCCCAGTGGATGTTCTGCACACCCACGCGGATCTCGGAGTTGCGGCTGAGCGCTTCCGTTGCAGCAGCGATCGACACTGCAGGCGGGACGATGATGATCGTGCGGTCCGTGGGCTTGAGCAGCTTCACGAACGAGCGCATGTATGTCGCGGTCTCGACCGGTCCGAACTGCATCTTCCAGTTGCCGGCACTGATCTGCTGCCGCGTGCTATCCGTCATGCTGTGTCCTTGTCATCCAAAATGTCGATGCCGGGAAGCACCCGGCCTTCCAGGAATTCCAGCGACGCGCCGCCGCCGGTCGATACATGTGTGACCTTGTCCGCCAGACCCGCCTGTTCAACCGCTGACGCGGTGTCGCCACCGCCGACAATTGTGGTTGCACCGTTCGCCGTCGCATCCGCAACTGCTTTTGCGACGCCCATGGTGCCGTCCGCATATTCGTCGATCTCGAACATGCCCATCGGGCCGTTCCACAGGATGGTCTTCGAGCGCTCGATGAAGTCGCGGAACGTTGCGACGGACTTCGGGCCGATGTCATATATCCCGCCCTCCGGCGGAATTTCGTCGCGCTCGAGCAGGAACGTCTTGAGCCCGCCCTTCGGCTCGCCGGCGACGACGCAATCCACAGGCAACACGATCTTCGGACCCGCGCGTTCCAGCAACTGCCTCGCCATATCGATGCGATCCTCTTCGACCAAACTCTTGCCCGTGCCGAGACCGAGCGCGCGGAAGAACGTATTCGCCATCGCGCCGCCGATCAGCAGGTGGTCCACGATCGGCAGCAGCTTCTCGATGACGTCGATCTTGCCGGAAATCTTGGAGCCGCCGAGGATCGCGGCGAACGGGCGTTCCGGATTCGCGAGCGCGCCGCCGAGGAAGCGCAGCTCCTTCTCGATGAGGAAGCCGGCGACGGCGGGTTTGCCATTTCGCTTCATCACTTCGGCGACACCGGCCGTGCTCGCGTGCGCGCGGTGCGCCGTGCCGAATGCGTCGTTCACATAGATGTCCGCCATGCCCGCGAGCGCGTCACTCAGCTTCGCGTCATTGGCTTCTTCTTCAGGCATGAAGCGCAGGTTCTCGAGCAACAGCACCTGCCCGGGCTTCAAATCACCCAGCGCTTTGCACGCGCCCGCACCAATCGAGTCCGTTGCGAATGCGACGTCGTGTCCGATCACTTCGGCGAGTCGCTTCGCGGCCGGCGCGAGACTCATCTCGGCATTGGGCTTCCCCTTCGGGCGACCCATGTGCGAAACCAGGATCACGGCCGCGCCATGCTCGAGCAGATAGTCGATCGTGGGCTTCGTCGCAGTGATCCGCGTGTCATCCGTGATGACGCCGTTCTCGATCGGAACATTGTAGTCCACCCGCACCAGCACCTTGCGGTCCTTGAGCGACGACGGCGGCAGATCCCTGACGGTCTTCTTGTCCATCCTCAGTCTTTCTGCAGTTGTTCGGCGAAAAATTCTATCATCACCCGCGCGAGCTCCGCGGGGTCTTCCCAGTTCGGCGAATGGCCGGCATCGATTTCGACGACGCGCGCATCCGGCAGACGCAGCCGCAATGCCGTCGCATGCTGCACCGGGAAAAAGGCGTCATGCCGGCCCCACACAATGAGCGTCGGCGTTAACATCCGGACCAGGTCCGAGATGTTTGGCTGCTCCGCCTGGCGCCCGCCGCGCGCGAACATTCGCAATGCCCGCACCATGAATCGGACACCGGACCTCCGCGCGGACTGGTAGAGGTACTCGATCAGCCGCTTTTCCTCGGCCTGCGGCAGCCTTCTATGGGTCATCAGGCGACGCAGAAGCCACTGTGTACCCCGCCGACTCGGCAATAGCAACACGGGACCGATCGCGAGGCTCGCGGCCAGCCTGACCACCTTCGGGATCTCGTCGCCACCACCCGCCGTGTCCAGTAGCACGAGTCGCTCCACGCGCGCGGGATAATGCTCGGCGAACCGCAGCGCGGCCAGTCCACCGAAGGAGGTGCCGACCAGAATGACGCGGTCGATCCTCAGCGCCTCCAGCCATTCGTGCAGGAGCCCCGCGGTGTGCGTGCCGAGCGGGGACTCCAGGGTGACCGGATCCGACATGCCGAAGCCCGGCAGGTCGGGGGCGAGGACGCGTCGGCCGAGACTCTCGCTGAGCGGGCCGAGCATGCGATACCAGTTCGCGCCACCGCCGCCGGCGCCGTGGAGCAGGACGATCGGCGTGTCTCCGGCGTCCGGGTGCGCGGCTGCGCCCGGGAGCTCCGGGAGTTCCAGGTGGTGGATGCGGCCGTGCGGTAGCATGGTGAAATGGGACGTGGGGGCGACGCCGGCATGGTCGAGGAGGGCGCGCATCGCGGCTTCGAGGGCGGCCTCCCGGGCGTTCCCCCCGGCGGCCTCGCCGGACGCAGAACGGCCACGGAGCCGTGAAGCGCCGTGGCCGTGTGATCGTGCAGGAAATCCGAACCGGGTCGTTTTCAGGGTTCCTCGGCCACCTGGACCGAGAAGCGAACTGAATCCGGCCCGCGTGCGGATACCTCCAGCGCCGTCTCGCAATAGCTGCATGTCAGAATGCGGCTGCCGCCCTCTGCATCCAGATTGACTTCGTCGCGATGCCCGCAAACGGGGCACCGATACGTGCCGGACTGCTGCTCTTTCGCCGTTACGCTCATGGTACTCCTCCGGGCTACTGCGCGTCTACCCTCTGGTACACCTTAATCTCCGAAATCGCCCGCGTCAATGAATCCGGGGCGATTCGGCCGCTGTTACAGCTGCTCCGCGAGGAGCTCCGCGAGGTCCACGCAGCGCATCGAGTAGCCCCATTCGTTGTCGTACCACGACATGACCTTGATCATGCGATCGCCGATCACCATGGTCGAAAGCAGGTCGACGGTGGAGCTGTTCGGGTTGCCGACATAGTCGATGCTGACGAGCGGTTCGGTCGATACACCGAGCACACCCTTGAGTTCGCCGTCGGCATACTTCCGGAACGCGTCGTTGATCATCTCGACCGTGACATCCTTCTCGACTTCGGCCGTGAGGTCGACGATCGACACGTCCGGGGTCGGAACGCGGATCGCGAGGCCGTCGATCTTTCCCTTCACTGCCGGCAGCACGAGGCTCGTGGCCTTCGCGGCGCCGGTCGTGGTCGGAATCATCGACATCGCGGCCGCGCGCGCACGACGCAGGTCCTTGTGCGGCAGGTCGAGGATGTTCTGGTCGTTCGTGTAGGAATGGATGGTCATCATGAGGCCCTTCACGAACCCGAACTCCTGCAGGATCACTTTCACCACGGGCGCCAGGCAGTTCGTGGTGCAGCTCGCGTTGCTGATGATGTGGTGCTTCGCCGGGTCGTACATCTCCTGGTTCACACCCATGGCGATCGTCACATCCTCGCCTTTGGCCGGTGACGTGATGATGACCTTCTTCGCGCCCGCCTTGATGTGCGCTGCAGCCTTCGGCCCGTCCGTGAAGTGGCCCGTCGCCTCGAAGACGATGTCGACGCCGAGATCCTTCCACGGCAACCCGGCCGGGTCTTTCTCGCTGGTGACCCGGATGAGGTCGCCATCGACCAGCAGGCCGCCCTCGGCGACCTCGACCGTGCCGGGATAGCGGCCGTGCACGCTGTCGTACTTGAGCAGGTGCGCCAGCGTCGCATTGTCCGTCAGGTCGTTGACCGCGACGAAATCGAAATTGGCGCCCTTCTTCTTCGACGCGCGCAGGATGTTGCGACCGATGCGACCGAACCCGTTGACGGCGACCTTGATCTTCTTCGAGTCACTCATGGAGCTCCCATCATTGTTGTATGAGCCGGCGCGCATCGAGCGCGCGCGCGAACGTAAGAATCGATACCGAGCAAGCGCCCGCCGCGACCAAGGTGCGGGCACATTCGACGGCGGTCGCGCCCGTCGTCAGCACATCATCGACGAGCAGAACATGCGCGCCGATTACAGGGTCCTGCGCCCCGTCCTGAAGGGCGAATGCGCCCGCCACGTTAGCCGCGCGTGCAGCCGGTTGCAAGGTGGTCTGGGTGCCGCGAGCGGTCGTGCGGCGGAGCCAGTCGCCATGCACCATCCCGGTCTTCGCGGCGTATGCTTCGGCCAGCAGCGCCGCCTGATTGTAGCCTCGCTCGCGCATCCGCTGCTTTGTCGTGGGCACGGGTATGCAAGTTCGGGGCTTGCCCGGGGGCGCCTCGCCTGGGTGCGCGCGGGACGCGGGGATGTCGATTCGGGTCAT
>JBBSJG010000144.1:0-8732 GCA_038257485.1 Longimicrobiales bacterium
CGCGCGTGCGTCCGCCCCCGCTTCGACTGCCGCCCGCGTCCCCGCCCGTGCCGCGCGACGCCTTCGTACGGGCCAGTGCTCCCTGCAACGTCTCCTCACCAGACACGCCCGTGCACGTGTCGCACGAACTGTCGCACGGCGAGATTTCTTCGTCGAAATGCTTGAGGATCGCCTGGTGTCTGCACACGCGCGCATCGAGGATCTCGAACAGATGGACGGTACCGCGGTGTTTGATATTGCGCAGAACGTGGTCTTCGATGTCGAAGAGAAATCGTTCGTGCAGTTTCACGTCGGCCCACGAATAGAAAACGAAGCAGTCGCTGGTCAGGCCGTCACGGCCGGCGCGACCAATCTCCTGATACCACGATTCCACGTCCTTCGGCATGTCGCGATGGACGACGTACCGCACGTTCGACTTGTCGATGCCCATGCCGAATGCAATGGTGGCAACGATGACATCCGCATCATCGCGCGCGAACGCCTCCTGATTGGCGGCGCGCTCGGTGTCGGAGAGGCCCGCGTGATACGGCAGCGCATTCACGCCTTTGCTCTTCAGGAACGCCGCAGTCTGCTCGACCGCGTTGCGCGACATGCAATAGACGATGCCCGTCTGGCCATGCCGTTCCTTCACGAGCGCGAGAATCTCTTTCCGCGTGTCGCCGCCTTGCCCCTTCTTGCGCGTGTGGATGTGCAGGTTGGCGCGGAAGAACGACCCTTTGTAGCCCGCTGGCTTCTCCATCCCGAGCTGGCGGATGATGTCCCGCGCGACAGCGCGTGTCGCGGTCGCAGTCAGCGCGAGCACGGGGACGTCGAGCTCCTGCTTCAACCCCAGCAGGCGTCGGTACGACGTCCTGAAATCGTGGCCCCACTGACTGATGCAGTGCGCTTCGTCGATGACGAGCAATGCAATGGGACAGTCGCGAATGAACGCGCGCAACGAGCCGTCCAGTGCTTCGGGCGCAACATACACCAGCTCGTACTCACCCCGTCGCAGTTTCGCCAGGCGGTTGCGCCGCTCCTCGAAATCCAGCGACGAGTTGATCGACGTCGCTTCGAAGCCGTTGGCCACGAGCGCATCGACCTGGTCCTTCATCAGCGATATCAGTGGCGAAATCACGAGGACTGTGCCGTCCAGAATCTTCGCGGGAATCTGAAATGTGATCGACTTTCCGGCGCCCGTCGGCATCAGCGCGATGCAGTCGCGCCCCGCGAGCACGGCGTCGATGATCTCGCGCTGGCCGGGTCGAAAGGAGTCGTATCCGAACGTGCTGCGCAACACGTGCACGGGGTCCGTACGTGCGGCGGCGAGTGCGTCCTCGAGAGTGTGCTGCGGGGAATTCATATGGCGTGCAATCTAACAGGACCCGGCGGTGCGGGCATGGCTCGATGGGCCGATCCGGGGCTGCCGCCGTGGAGAACGGACGACAGCCCCGAAGGTCCTGTGACACGTCTACATCACCGTGAAAATCTGCGTCATGCCGTGGTGCGCGTGCATCTGCATCCTCCGCTGCTGCGCCCGTGGCAGGTACTACCGTGAGATCCTTGACCATCCCCTTCGCGAAGTGCGGCACGCCATCGGGGCCGGGCACGAAGCACAGCACGACATAGGTGCCCGGCGTGAGATCGACCGTAGCGCTCGAGATCTCGCCCGGTGTCGAGTTCACGTTCGGACCGCCGGCCGCCTCTGCCCACGTCGGCATTCTGCCCGCTGCGAGCTCCGTCAGGAACTCCTTCGATGTGTGGCCGTCATTGAGGCGGGTGATGTTCACGTGATGCATTTCCGGCATCGGTCCACCATTGGTCAGGCGGATCGTTGTCGGCCCCGCCGCCAGCGTGTCTGGCAGTCCGTCGAACGTGTAGTTCCTCGCCGTCACTGCAACCTCGAGGGGCGCCGCGGGCGCGGCTGCGGTGATGGCAGCGGCATCATCGCCCTGGGCGGCCTTCTCGGCACAGCCGGCGAGCAACGGAATCAATGCGACGGCGGCCGCGCAAGTCAGGATTCTGGTATTCATACCGGTCTCTCTCCTCTGGAAAGCGCGATTTTGGGCGGTGCAACGGTGCATCTACGGAATCGCCCGCGCCAGTGGTTCGTTGTCACGTATCTTGCCCCATCCGGCCGCACACATCACGCGGACTGCATCAGGGGATAGCGGATATGGCAGAGAGTTTAAGTGGCAAGCGCGTTGCGATCCTTGCGACGGACGGATTTGAAGAGGTCGAGCTGACGGAGCCGCGGGCGGCGCTCGACGCGGCGGGCGCGCGGACCGAGATCGTGTCCCCGAAGGACGGCACGATCAAGGCGTGGGCGACAACGGACTGGGGCGGTGAGTACAAAGTGGACCGCGCACTCCAGGGTGCGTCGGCGGACGATTATGACGCGCTCCTGCTTCCAGGCGGCGTCATGAATCCCGACCTGTTGCGCGTGGATGAGGCGGCGATGGACTTCGTGAAGGCCTTCGTCACGTCGGGTAAGCCGATTGCCGCCATTTGTCACGGTCCGTGGCTGCTCGCGGAAGTGGACGCGGTGCGCGGCCGAGAAGTGACTTCCTACCCGTCCATCTCCACCGACATGAAGAACGCGGGTGCGAACTGGGTGGACCGCGAAGTCGTCGTGGACCAGGGCATCGTCACGTCGCGCAAGCCGGAGGACATCCCCGCATTCAATCGGAAGATGATCGAGGAGTTCGCGGAAGGGCGGCACGACCGAAGCTGAGCCTCGCAGCAACCCGGCGGGCGACAGGTGACGAAATCGGCGGCCGGTCTTAGCTTGTGTGCATGGAATGGATTACCGACCCATCGATCTGGATCGCTTTCGCGACCCTCACCGCGCTCGAGATTGTTCTCGGGATCGACAACGTCATTTTCATCTCGATCCTGTCAGGCAAGCTGCAGGCAGACCAACGCGAGAAGGCGAGGGTCATCGGCCTCGCGCTCGCGATGGTCATGCGCATCCTGCTGCTGCTCGTACTCGCGTGGATCATCAAGCTGACCGCACCGCTCTTCTCGATCGTGGGTCAGGACATCTCGGGCCGCGATCTGATCCTGCTCATCGGTGGTCTCTTCCTCGTGGCCAAGAGTACGCACGAGATCCACGAGAACCTCGAAGGCGACGGCGAACACTCGGTGAAGCGGACCGCCCCGTCGTTCATGAGCGTCATCATCCAGATCCTGCTGCTGGACATCGTGTTCTCGCTTGATTCCGTGATCACTGCAGTCGGCATGGTCGATGAACTCGGCGTCATGATCGCGGCTGTCATCGTTGCTGTCGGCTTCATGATGTTCTTCTCCAAGTCGATCGCTGCATTCGTACATAAGCACCCGACCGTGAAGATGCTCGCACTCAGTTTCCTGTTGCTGATCGGTGTCACGCTGATCGCGGAAGGCCTGGGTCAGCACATCTCGAAGGGGTATATCTACTTCGCGATGGCGTTCTCGGTACTGGTCGAGTTGCTCAATATCCGCCTGCAGAAGGTGAAGGCGCCGCCGGTCGAGTTGCGCGGAACTCTCGACTGAGTTTCCTGCGTTCTTGCGCGGCGTCGGAAGTTTCACGCGAAGGGCGCGAAGGGTGTATGGAAAGCACGGAAAAAAGGCCCGGCGCTGTGTGAGCGGCCGGGCCTTTATGTTTGGGGTGCCCGGCGAGTCAGCGGCCGGGGCTGAGGATATCGAGGACGACGCGCCAGGTGCCATTGGCGTCGCGGCGCCACATGCGTACGTAGTCACCCGCTTCGTTGGCCTGGCTCGGCAGAGAGATCACATAGGAACCGCGGGTGTAACCGAGATCACCCGACGCGGCTGTCATCGCTTCGACAGGCATCCACATCGTCACGCGCGCGCCCTGGTGCGTAGCTGCGACGGCATCGAAGCCGATCGACTGAAAGACCGTGTTGCGCAGCACGCGGATGTCGGTGTGCGCGATCGGCTGCAACGCGGGTGCGTAGCCTCGCTGTTTGGCGATTGCTGCGAAATTGTTGTCGGCCGTCAGCAAGCTCGTCTTTTCCTCCGCCGGCTTCTTCCTGCTGACGTATGCGGAAGCCGACGACGGCGAACGCAGTTTATCCGGGTTGCCCTGGGGTGCCGGCGTACGGATCGTGCCGTTGAATACCGCCAGATACTTCCCGTCCGCCTGCTTCCGCCAGATCGTCAGGTATTGACCGAACTTCGGATCCTGCTCGATGCGCCGCGAACCAGAAGCCCATGTACCCGTCGTGTACCCGAGGTCACCCGCGCGCGATACATCCGCGTACTCGGGCTCCCATGTCAGCACCAGCGCGGCCGGCATCGGGTTCTTGCGACGGTATTCGAGCGCGCGCACGGCGCGCGGCCGAAAGATCAGTGCATCCGGCGTCAGGTATCGATCAAACGCGAGCTGCGTCGCGCTGTCCACGGACAGTTTGCTGAACGCACGCTCCGCGGCGGCAACCGATGCGAGATCCTTCGTGCGATTCTGCGCGTGCGCGGCCAGGCCGACCGACAGAAACGCCGTCGCCAGTAACACTGTACGAGATACGTTCTTGATTGTGCGAGATGCTTTTTTCATTCAATCCGTTCTTCCAAAGCGTCCGGTCGTGAACGCCTCCTCGACGAGTTCTGTGACAATCGGCCAGAGGCCGGGTGCGCCGTGTTCGATGGGCGCCATGCGCGCGAGCACCTGCTCCCGCGTCTTCGCCCGCAGAGACCAGTCGCGGTAGCGTGCGTGTCGCACGAGCAGGAGCGGCTGCAGGCGATCGAGCGCATTGGCAAACCCCGCCGCCGCCGTTTCTCCCGCCTCGAACTCCTCCCACAGACCACGCATCACCGCGGCCTGTTCGGGGGGCAGCAGCCCGAAGATCCGGTCCGCCGCCGTCTGCTCCCTCGCCTGCTTGGTGACGTACCCTTCGACGTCGTAGCAGTCGGTGTCCCCGGCATCGATCTCCACCACGTCGTGGAGCAGCAGGAGCCGGATGGCATGATTGATATCGGTTTCGGGCGCCGCATGTTCCGCCAGGGTGGCGGCCATCACGGCCAGGTGCCAGGAATGTTCGGCGCTGTTCTCGTCCCGCGAGCCGTCCGTGAGGCGGGTATTGCGGACGACGGCCTTGAGGCCGTCGATCTCAATCAGGAACGCGACCTGCGCGGCAAGGCGTTCCTGGCCGGACGGATCGGTCACGCCGCCGCGTTCGCCTCGACCGCCTGCGCCAGGGCGCTGGCGATCCGCTCGGGCATCTGACCCTGGATGTGCTGGCGCTCGAGCATGAAAACCAGCTCGCCGTCGTGGAACAGGGCGATGGCGGGGGACGACGGCGGGTAGGGGTGGAACAGCTCCCGGGCACGGTCTGTGGCCTCGAGGTCGGCGCCGGCGAAGACCTGGCCGATGGCGTCCGGCTTCACCCGGTCGAGTGCCATCCGGAGGCCGGGACGCATGGTTCCGGCCGAGCAGCCGCACACCGAGTTCACGACGAGAAGGGCCGTCCGCCCCTTCGAGTCCGCCACAAACTGGTCGACCGCCTCCGGGGTGAGGAGGTTCTCGGCGCCCATGTCAGTGATCTCAGCCCGCATGGGGGCAATCATCATTTCGGGATATCGGTGCATGGTCTCTCCAGGGGTCAGTTTGAAGGTTGAAAATAACGGATTTTTGACCGGACCACCATTTGGCCATGGGGGTGGGGCGCGGCGTGACCGGGAAACCCCTACTATGGTCCGATGAAAGTTCTCGCCGGCACGAGCGGATTCGCGTACAAGGAATGGAAGGGCATCTTCTATCCGCCTGATATCAAGGCCGCAGACATGCTGTCGTATTACGCAACGAAGTTTGCGGCCGTCGAGATCAACAACACGTTCTACCGCATGCCGACCCAGGAGGTCGTAGCCGGTTGGGCGTCGCAGGTGCCGGCCGACTTCACATTCGTGCTCAAGGCGCCCCAGAAGATCACGCACTTCAAGCGGCTCAAGGACGCTGACGCCGAAGTCGACTACTTCTGCACCGTCGCGCGCTCACTCGGCGAGCATCTCGGCCCCGTGCTGGTGCAACTGCCGCCGAACATGAAGCGCGACGACGACCGGCTCCGCAACTTCCTGCTGTCGGTGCCGGACGACTTCAGGCTGGCGTTCGAGTTCCGCAATCCGTCGTGGCTCGACGACGAGATCTATCAGCTGCTGCGCGAACACGACGCGGCGCTCGTGATCGCGCATGACGAGGAAACCGAAACGCCGCTCGTGGCGACGGCGTCATGGGGATATGCACGGCTCCGGAAAGTGAACTACGAGGAAGGTGAACTCGCGGCGTGGGCGTTGAAGCTGCGCAGTCAGCCGTGGAAGGATTTGTTCGCGTTCTTCAAGCACGAGGATGGGGGAACGGGTCCGGGTCTGGCTCAGGCGTTCATGCCCGAACAGAACGCCGACACCTGATCGGCGAGCTCGTCCAGCACTTCGTCGTCGTTCCGTCCTGATCGCTTCAACACGTGGAATCCGTGGTCCGCGCCCTCCACCACATGCATACGCGCAGCGGGCATCCCGTCCCGTGACGCGAGCGCGTCCATCACGGTGCGCATGGATGGCAGGTCCGCGAGATCATCGCGTGTACCCTGCAGGAACAGCATCGGCAGCGCGACATCATGGAGATGCGCTGCACGATCGGACGACACGCGCTTCGGCGGATGCAGTGGGAACCCGAGGAAGGCGATCCCCTGCGCCTCGATCGGCGACGCGGCGGCGGCGCGCGAGGTCATGCGGCCGCCCATCGACTTGCCGCCCGCGATCAGCGGCAGTGACGGTGCGAGTTGCGCTGCATGCGCGATCGCGGAACGGATTGTGTCGAAGAGAACGGGCTCGCGATCGATCCTCTTCCCGCCAGCCGCCATGTACAGAAACTCGTACCGCAACGTTGCGACACCGCGCGACGCGAGCCGCTCGGCAATCGAGGTCATGAACGAATGACGCATACCCGCGCCGGCGCCATGCGCGAGGACATAGGAGGCAGTGGCGTTGTCAGGGCAATTCCACAGACCAGGCGCGTTGCCGTGCGGAGTTTCGATGACCTGATCAGTAGGCATCGTTATCGCGCGCGATCAGCGCGCGCACCTTATTGACGAGCTGCTGCGCCTCGAACGGCTTCTCGATGAACTCGACACTGTCATCAGCCAGGTCACGCTCGATGATCGCGCTGCGCGTGTAGCCCGATGTAAACAGCACCTTGATACCTGGACGTATCTCGAGCACACGCTTCGCCACTTCCCGGCCGTTCATCTCAGGCATGACGACGTCAGTCAGCAGCAGGGTGATCTCGCCCGTGTGCCGTTCACAAAGGCCGAGCGCCACAGCACCGGACTCCGCCTCCAGAACGTGATAACCCGCTCGCCTTAGCACGCGCGTCGCCAGGGACCGCACGCCGGCTTCATCCTCAACCAGCAGAATCGTTTCGCCGTTGCCTGCGGGGATCGTCGCATCGCGCGGCGCGGGTGTTGTGCGATCGAGCGGATCCTGAACCCGGGGGAGAAATACGCTGAACGTAGTGGTTCCGTCAGCGCTCGTCGCCCACACGTAGCCGCCACTCTGCTTGACCACCCCGAAGACCATCGACAGGCCGAGGCCGGTGCCCTTGCCCGCGTCCTTCGTCGTAAAGAACGGTTCGAAAATCTGGGCCAGTATTTCGCCAGGGATACCGACACCGTTGTCCGACACCTGCAGGAGCACGTAGTCGCCGGGTTCGACGCGATACGGATACAACGATGCATCCGCGCGGGTGATCTCGGTATTCATGGTGCGAATACGAATGACGCCGCCGTCTGGCAGTGCATCACGCGCGTTCACCACAAGATTCAGCACGACCTGCCCGAGCTGACCGGGATCCGCGCGTACGCGGCCCACGTCGTCTGCGAGGTCGGGCTCGATGCGCACGGTCTCCCCGATCAGGCGGTCGAGCATGACGCGCAGGTCGTTCACGATAACATTGAGATCGACCACCTTTGGCTGCAGCACCTGGCGCCGACTGAATGCCAGCAGTTGGCGCGTCAGCGCGGCCGCCCGCTCTGCACCTCGACGAACCTGGTCAAGGTCCGCACGCATGGGGTCGTTCTCGTTCAGCTGCTCGAGCACCAGCTGCGTGTGACCGAGCATTGCCGTCAGAAGATTGTTGAAGTCGTGCGCAACGCCGCCCGCCAGACGACCGATTGCTTCGAGCTTCTGGGCCTGGCGGAACTGCTCCTCCGTCGACCGCAGCGCCACCTCGGTCTCGCGCCGTTCGGTGATGTCCTGCATGTGCATCATCACCTGGTCGGGCGGCACGAACGCGTAGTACGCGATCACAGACGAATCGTGCGTCGCTCCATGGAACCGGTAGACCATTTCGCGCTGGTCGGAACGGTGCGTGCCGAAGCATCGCTCGAGGTCCTCAACCACAGTCGGCGTCGCATCGAAGAAGTCGCGAGCAGTACTTCCGATCATGGCGTGTGCCAGGCCGCTCGTTGCGGCGTCCGCCGCGTCGTTGCAATCGCTCAGGTGAAAGCCCTGTGCTGCAGTGTGCCGCCACGTGTATGTCGGAAGGGGGATCGCGCGGTACTGCGCATGCAGCGCCTCCGCGACGCGATTGCGCTCGTCCACGATCGAACGCAGGTCACGATTGAGGCGGGTCTGGGTGGTATACCTCCACAGGAACGCACCAACCAGCACGACGAGCAGTGTAGCGAGCAGCGCGATGCCGACAGCACGAATGGACTCGGGCAGGATCGGCGTGTGGAGCACGGCGGCCGCCACACGAG
>JBBSJG010000145.1:0-8601 GCA_038257485.1 Longimicrobiales bacterium
CGCTTCGACTTCAACTTCGATATCCGCGCGCTCGTGGCTATCGCGCCGGTGGACGGACAGTACAAGCCGTCCGACAAGGGCACGCCGCTGCGCGACATCAACTACCTCGTGATTCACGGCACGCACGACGGTGACGTGAGCACCTTCAACGGGCTCACGCAGTACGATCGCGTGTCGTTCACACCCGGCACCGATTATTTCAAGAGTGCCATCCAGATGTACCGCGCCAATCACGGACAGTGGAACACCGGCTGGAACGACCAGGACAACGGCCCCACATCGGCGCGCCGTCTCGCGATCAACTCGCTCGTGAGCGGTGAGGAACAGCGCGAGTTTGGGCGGCTCGTGATCGGCGCCTTCCTCGAATCGACGCTGCGCGGCAACAATGCGTATCGCGAACTCTTCCGCGATCACCGAAGCGCGGGTGACTGGCTGCCACCAACCATGTACAGCACGCGCTACGCGAACGGGCGCGAACGCACGCTCGCGTCGTTCGAGGAGGACATCGACCTCACCACCGGCACACTGGCCGGCGTGACGCTGCGGGGTGATTCGCTCTCCACCTGGCGCGAGTTCGACCTGCCCTTCCGCTCGGCCAACAGCACCATGCGCAGCACAGCGCTCCGGCTGGGCTGGAACAACAACCCAGCAGGCAAGGACACCACCACACCGCGCTGGCCGGCACGCTTCACCATCGCGCTCTCCGATTCGCTGCGCCGCTCACTGCAGCCTGACGCGAACAGCGCGGTCACGCTGTCACTGTTCGTCACCGACCAGACACCCGGTCCGCGCAAGACACCGCGTGACAGCAGCAAGGCCGCCGACAGCGCCAAGCCCGCGACCCCGCCCGCCAAGCCACCGGCACGTCCCGCGGCCAAGCCGCCGGCGAAGGACACCACGCCGCCGGATCTCACCGTGGAGATGGTGGACACGAACGGACGCACCGCGCGCGTCGCGCTTTCCGAGTTTGGGCCCGTGCGACGTCCGATCGAGTCGTTCATTTATCGGCGCGCCGGCCGCGACGCGACAAGATTCTCCGCGCGATACGAGCAGGTATTGCACACCTACGTGATGCCGCTGCGCACATTCGAACGCGCCACGCCCGGCTTTGATCCCCGCGCGCTTGCCGAGGTCCGGCTGGTATTCGACAAGACGCGCGTTGGCCAGGTGCACATCGACGACATCGGCATCACGCGCCTGCCCTGAGCGAAGCATGGCCGAAGTGCAGTCCACCCATCTGGCCTACGGCTGCAGTGCAGTCCCCCCATGGCCATATGGCTGCAGTGGAGTTTCGTCCGTCAGGCCGTATGGCAATCCCCCCTCAGGCCATTCAGCCTCGGTGCCTTCGCACGCCGAACCGAGCACACCCGTCAGCCCATCAGCCCCGCCAACACCCTCAGAGCCGCATCCTCGCGCGTCGCCGACCTACGAATCCGCAGCCAGCCAAATTGCCAGATGGACAAAGCCATACGGCCTGACGGACGTATAACTGCAGCCATTGGCCATTCGGCCGCTGCGCTTAGGGCTGACGTCTACTTCGGCGGAATCGCCGCCATGCACTCGATTTCCACCTTCGCGTTCGGCACCACCAGCGCCGCAATCACCACCGTCGACCGCGCGGGCGGCGAATCCGGGAAGAACTCGCGATAGGCCTCATTCATACCCGAAAAGTCGGCGGTGCTCACCAGAAACACGGTGCACTTGATCGTCTGCGCCATCGTCGTGCCGGCCGCTTCGAACACCCGCTTCGTATTCTCGAGCGCGCGTCGCGTCTCGTCCTGGATCGTGGCATTGGGATTCTCTCGGCTCGTACCAAGCTGTCCCGAGGCGTACACGATGTCACCCACGCGAATGCCCGGCGTCAGCGTCGCCGACGCGCGCTGTCCTTCAGGGATGACGGGGGTGCGCGGTGTGGTGGCCTGGGCGGCCGCCGATGTCGCGACGAGAAAACAAAGAGCAAACGCGACGGAGCATCGCATGGTGACCTCGGGGAGGGAGAGACTGAGGTGAGGGCTGCAGGAGCAAACCTGACCCGATTGCGTGGCCCTCGCAATCCCCGTGAGGGACAGCGTGGTCTGTGCGAATGGTGCGGCCGAGCGCGCAAGCGATTGCGCGAGGGCGTCCAACCTACCAACTTCGCTGTTCCTACCGACTTCCCGGAGCTTGTCCCGCGTGACCGTGCCCGACGACATTTTTCCGCCTGCGCCCACTGGCGAGGCCGAGTCCCCGTCGCTTCCCCGCCGCGACTTCCTGAAACTTGCCGGACTTGGCGCTGGCGCGATCATCGGCAGTACGATGCCCGATGTCGCTGCCGCCTCGACGTCCGTCGCTACCGCCGGTCGCGCCCCTCGCCCGCACCACCGAGCCGACGCCGGACATGTTGTCGTGATCGGCGCCGGCATCTGGGGCAGCTCCACCGCGCTCGAGCTGGCCAAGCGCGGCGAGCGCGTCACGCTGGTGGACATCTACGGACCCGCCAACTCCCGCGCGACCAGCGGCGACGAGACGCGCGGCATTCGCTCCTCATACGGTGATCGCGCCGCCAACAGCGAACTGTGGACGGCGTGGGCACGTCGGGCCATCACGCACTGGCGCGAGTTCGACCAGGCGCACGCGAAGGAGTTTGGCACGCGCTTCTTCATGACCACGGGCGACGTGATTCTGCGCACGCGCGACGAATCGTTCCTGCAGCGTACGCGCGAGGTGTGGACGAAGCAGAACGTGACATTCGATGCGCTCGACGGCGATGAGGTGCGCAAGCGCTGGCCGCTCATCAAGGCCGACGACATCACCGTTGGCGTGTATGAGCCCGATGCGGGCGTTGCCCGCGCACGTCACGCGACACAGGCCACCGCCGTGCTCGCGGCGCGCGCGGGCGCCGCGCTCGTCATCGGCCGCGCCACCCCCGGCCCGATCGTCGGGGGGCGCATGCACCACATCACGCTCGATGACGGTACCCAGCTCGCCGGCGATGCATTCGTCTTCGCCTGCGGACCGTGGCTGGGCAAGGTGTTTCCCGAGTTGCTCGGCAATCGCATGCGCATTCCCCTTGGCACGGCGTGCTACTACGGCACACCGCCGGGCGACAACCGGTTCTCGTTTCCGAACATGCCGAGCTGGAATTTTCCCGGCGTCACCGGCTGGCCTGCGCTGCCCGTGGACAACCGCGGATTCCGTGTGCGTGGTGGCGCGGCGCCCCTGCCCACTCCGCCCAATCCGATCAAGGAAAAGCTGCCGGAGCCCCTGCGCCCCGCACCCGCCGATCCCAGCGATCAGGACCCCGACCTGAGCGTGCGCTGGGCGAGCGCCAATCGGCTCGAAGGCTCCCGCCGGTTGCTGCAGCAGCGTTTCCCCCTGCTCGCCGATGCGCCGCTGCTCGAGACGCGATCGTGTCACTACGAAAGCAGCATCAACCGCAACTTCATCATCGATCGCATTCCCGGCGCGAGCAATGCGTGGATTGCCGGCGTTGGACAGGCGGAAGGCTTCAAGTTCGCGCCAATCGCCGCGCAGTACGTGGCGCAGCGTGTGCTCGGCGATGAAGGTGATCCCGAGCTGGCGAAAGCGTTTGCAATGCCCACCGAATCGTACACTCCCACATCCGGCAGCTCAGGCGCCGAGGATGAGCAGGATGATGCATAGTCTATCGCAGTGCAGCAAGTTCGCGGCACCGATTACCGCGGCATTCGCACTGTCGGTGTCGGCCGCCGCGTGTGCGCTTCCCGCTCAGGTGCGGTCGTCGGCCACGATGGCAGCGGTCAACGACCTACCCAACCCGTATCGAACCATCGAAGGCTGGGCGAAAATGCCCGCCGGTCGCACATGGGGCTCCACCAGCGCCGTGGGCATCGACAACGATGGCGTGAGTGTGTGGGTGGCCGAGCGCTGCGCGCAGAACAGTTGTGTGGGTTCCGACCTCGATCCGATTCTCAAGTTCGATTCCACCGGCACGCTGGTGAAGTCGTTCGGCCGGGGGCTCATCAACTGGCCGCACGGCTTGTTCGTCGACCACGAGAACAACATCTGGGTGGTAGACGGACGGGACAACACGCCCGCGCGCGCGCCGGGTGCGACAGAGGCGCCCGCAGCTCCCGCCAATGTGACGGGCCATCAGGTTCATAAGTTCTCGTCCGACGGCACGCTGCTCATGTCACTCGGCACGAAGGGTGGCGGACGGGATTCACTGTTCTTCTGGCAGCCGAACGCGGTGTATGTCACGCCGCAGGGCACAATCTTTGTGGTGGAAGGCCATTCGTCGAATGCCACCGCTAACGCGCGCGTGCTCAAGTTCGATGCGAGCGGCAAACTGCTCACCAGATGGGGTACGAAGGGCACCGGCCCGAGTGAGTTCGATCAGCCGCACGCGCTGGCAATGGACAGCCAGGGCCGTCTGTTTGTCGCTGACCGCGGCAACGACCGCATCCAGATCTTCATGCAGGATGGTCGTCTGCTCGACACGTGGTATCAGTTCTCGCGCAACAGCGGCATCTGGATCGCACCGGGCGACACGCTCTATGCCGCTGACAGCGAGTCAGGCTCCATCGATCCGTCGCGCCCCACGTGGAAGCGCGGCATTCGCATTGGCAGCGCGAAGGATGGCAGCGTGTGGTCGTTCATTCCCGACCCCGTCGAGCAGACGCGCAATACCAGCGCTGCGGAGGGCGTGGCCGTGGACGCGCGCGGCAATGTATACGGGGCCGAAGTCGGGCCGCGCGCGTTTAAGAAGTATGTGAAGCGCTGACGTCGAAGCGCCCGCTAACTGATAAGGCGGGCGCTCGACAGGCGTGCCATGTCGCCATCGAATGTGAGCATCTCGCGACTCGCTTCGCGGTACTCCGCCCGAATCAGGCGATCCACGAGTCCGGCGCGCGACGTCGTGCGGTGGGCGCCCAGCATGTCCTGCAGCACTTCTGCTGCACGGCCGAGTGCGCGGAACCTTCCGTCCGACAGCAATTCATGAAGTGCGCGTAGCGCATCGATCGTCGGCACGCCGTAGTGATGACGCAGCGCGTGGAAACTCTCGGCGATCACCAGGTCAGAAATGCCAACCGCCTCGGACGCGCCGACCACCGCACGACGTGCCAGCTCGGCCTGAGACTCCGGTGTCCCCACGAGCAAGCGAAGCACCACGGATGTGTCGAGCGCGAGGCTCACGGCTCACCAACTGAGCCGGAGCGTCCATTCACGATGCTCCAGCGCACGGCTTCCATCGAATGGTCTTCGACCTGTTGGCCGTAGTTTCGCAGGATACCAAACCACTCTGGGCGCGACTGCTCCGCGCTTTCGCTGTCCGCACTGTCCGTCTCGCTCGGGGCCCCGTCCAGCACATAGTGCACCCCTTCGGCAACGAGATCGCGGACGGTTCGTCCCCGCTTCGCCGCCTCGATTTTGAGGCGACGATAAAGGGTTTCGTCGAAATCAATGGTTGCTTTCATGTTTACAAGCTAACAATATAGGATGCTTGCCGCAAAAATCACACGCCCCACCGATCGCATCCCCGCTATACGTAGATCAACTACGAGCCACTCGTGGCGAGTGAAGCATGACCGAAGAGAGCACGCCGTGTCGCTAGCGCGATGTCTTCGACGAGGCCGACAGAATCCACCGCGCGATTACGGTCGAGAAGCTCTCTGCCCCATCATCGACGAGGATAGAAGCCGTACTGGTCTGCGGAACGAACGGCATTGGGACCGAATCCACGTCGCTGAACCGGGTGCTGGCTATCAACCTGCCAGAGTTGGGATCAAGGATTTCCCATCGCACCGAGATCCCCGCCTTCCGTTCCTTCCTGTTCGTGCGCGCACTCGATGCTCTCCGGCTCGAGCCTTCGCGGCTGCTCACTGCCGTGTGGACCAATCCGCTTGCGTCCACCTGCAGCATCGCGAAGTAGGTGGACGGTAAGGACGACTCCTCCGAACTTGCTGAGAGCTTGTACGGAATAAACCAGGCGGCGTCACGCCGCATGCGACGGAGCAGCCGTCCGTCCAGCGACCATTGCTCCATTTCGTACTTCTGTTCCGGCACTTGGGTGGGACCAATCCAGAAGGTATCTCCGCCTCCATGCGCGATTGTTCGCTCAGCCGCTTCAACGTCGGGTCCCGAGGTTGCCTCGTCAGCCGGAACAAGCAGGCTGCGAACCGTTCCGTCTGGGTGCAGTTCAGCGACGTGATGCGAGCGCACGTCGGCAGGTGGTGGACTCACGAAACGCCTCCCATCCACGGTGAGGAACCATGAGCCGGCGGGCCGGTGCGCGTTCAGCTGCAGCGACCGCGTCACATAACGAAATTCACCGTCGAAGACACTGAGGTGTCGGGAGTTGTCCAGAACGTGCAAGGAATCTCCGGGCCCGAAGACGGGCTGGATTCCACTCGCGAACTCGCCGGGACCAGCACCTGATCGACCAAGCACGCGCATGAAGCGACCCGTGCTGTCCCAGATTGCCAGCGAATTTTCGCCAAACACGTTGCTGACATAAACGCCATCACTTCGACGACTGATCGAGTTCCCGGGAAGGAGATCGAACGTTCCGGCGGGCTGAACGAGCCGGACGACTGCTTCGAGTCGGGCCTCGCACAGCGGCTCCATGTCCGGTACGACGACCGAGCGCACTGTATCGATGCGTGAAAGCAGGGTCGTCGATGCCGCGGTGGCCGCGCACGACTCGAGTCCGCCGCTGGAACGCGACAGCTCCATCACGCTATCATGTTTCGATTGGTCGCATGCAGTGAGAAGAACAACGGCGAGCAACGCTGTTTCAACGAAGAGCTCCAACGCCCTCCGATCGCGCCGTTCCCCGCCTGAGATTCTCAGGCGGGTTGCGCGTAGCCGTCTCAGACTTCGCCACCACATGTGGGATGAGCAACGTTGTCCACATATCCCTCTTCCATGTCGGAATGCGCATTCGAGCGAAAGCCCTTGTCCGCGACGTGATCCCACACGACAACTTCCGGGTCGTAGATGACCGAAGTTTGGGTGGAATGCCACTTGTCCCATGGATTGAATAGTCCCGGCTCCTTTGAGCGCCAGTCATGCATCCTGAAGCATCCTCCCCCGTCAGCTGAGGCCATCGCGGGGTCAACCACGCTCGCGACAAGCAAGGCGCTCGCCGCCATCAAATAGTGCCACGGACGTGCAGCCAGAGCATGAGTCCAGCGAGAGGCGGCGATTTCACGTCGAAGATGAGTCATACTGGCGTGCTCCAATAGGGCATGAGGGTGGTGGTGTCCGCACTCGATCGCGTCGTTGGCGACAGCGCTTGAGTCGCCGTGTGAGCCGCATTCCCGTGTTCGATTGCGCCGCTCGATCGTACAACAGGATTAGACTCTCCGAAATGTTACGGTTTGACAGGCAGACGTCGCAAGCAGTCAACTTGGGCAGAGTTTGGGCGGTTGGGGCCGCCGACGACATCACTAACTTGCGAGAATGGAACGCTCCATCTGCGCCTGCCAATCAAATGCTACCGACGATCTGAGAAAGTGCCGTCCTGAGGATCGCAGAGAGCGTCGGCAGCGACTGCTTGCGGAATCCACGATCAAGCGTGCTTCGGTCAATGCCGAGCACGGCGCATACCCGCTTTACCGGCCAGTCATCCCGGCTGCCCAGCGCACGATGCAGAACACATTGCCACGAGCTGGGCAGACGACCGATGCCCAGTAGCCACTCGTGCGGGATCACGAGACGCGCGGGCGGAAGCACCCGTGCCGAAGTCAGCACGCGCCGCAACTCGCGTCTCAGCAGCGTGCAGAACCGCGCATCGAGGAGCTGTCCATGGGATAGGACGCCGAGTCGGGGTGCCAACTGACTGGCGAGAATCTCCTCGAGCGCCCCCCCCCGCCGCTCTCGTTGTCGGGAGTGGCGTGGAGCAGGAGCGACCCGTCCCATCCGGAGAGCAAATCGAGGAGCGACAACGACCGGCGACCTTCGCCACCGCCTTCACCGTCAGGATGCGGAACGCTGCACACGAGAATCGCACGGGAGCGATACGGAAACGCCACGTACAGCTCATCATGGCGGACGACGTGTTGCACTTGCGCGTACGGGATGAGGTCACGCAGCGCGGCATCAACCGATTCCCGCATAGCGGCGTCGACCCACGTCCGTACCTCTACCGTGTCGTCAGGCGGGCCGTGTGCAGTCATTCCAATCCTCGCCGTTGTTCGGAGACGCCGCGCCGTCGTTCGACCCCGAGCCCTACCTGCCCGGCAACCGCAGCGCCACCAGCGACGTGCTCGTCCCCGCCCCCGTCGCAAACACGATGTACTGCTTGCCCTTGTGCAGGAACGTCATGGGTACCGCCGTGGTCTTGGCCGGAATCTCGATCGCGCCCACCTGCTTGCCAGTGGCCTTGTCCACCGCGAAGAGCTGCGGCTCCTGGCCCGGAACGCCACCACTGCGTCCCGTTCCATAGATCACCAGCGACTTGGTGGTGATCACCTGCGCCTGCCCCGAGCTCGAGCGCGGCGGCAACGCGACGCCGGCAAAGAGCAGATCACGGCTCGTAGTCTGAATGAATCCACCGTTCGGAATCCACCACGCCTTGTCGCCGGTTTTCATGTTGTACGCCGTGACGCCGCCGAGTTCACGCGGCTTTACGATAGACAC
>JBBSJG010000146.1:0-8590 GCA_038257485.1 Longimicrobiales bacterium
CCACCAGCAGACGGCATTCACCGAACTGAATCCGCGGCTGGATATTACAGACGTCTTTGCATTCCCCGGCTCGACCGACTCCCGTATCGTGCTGGCCATGACGATCGCGTCGCCGATCATCGGCAGCGGCGGTGCCCGGTTTGATCCGAATGCGTTGTATCAGTTCCACGTTGATAACAATGGCGATGGCAAGGGCGATATCGTACTGCAGTTCCTGTTCGACGACATGGTCGATGGTACGCAGCGGGTAAACGTCATCGGCCCCGTCGCGGCCTTACCGGATACAATGCTGCCAGGCCCGTTGTCGGGCACGATTCCGGGCGGCATCGGCAACCGTGTGCAGGGCTCGCTTGCTGCCTCGATCACGCGCGGCGCGCTGAATACAAATCTCACATCGGAACTCTTCGCATCCGGCCCCGCAGCCGCGGGCCAGCTGCAGCTGTTCGCCGGGCTTCGGGACGATCCCTTCTATATCGACCTGGAGCAGTTCTTCCGGATCATCCCGGATCGCAGGCCGATTACCGGACCTCTGGCCGCCATACCGTCCACACCGACAGCGACCGCGTTCCGCCCCGCTTGCGATGGTTCAGGCAACCCGCCGGCCAACCCGGGCCCATTCGATGGGACACGCGGTTGCGCCGTGGATTTCCTGCGCACCTTCAACGCGCTTGCAATCATTGTCGAGCTGCCTGAGACGCAGCTGACACGGGGCGTGGGCACAGGACAGATCGGCGTGTGGGCGACGGTCAGTCGCTAACCATCACAAGAAACTACAACCATTCGGAGATTTTGAATGAAACCCATCAGGATATTACAGCTCGCACTCATTTCAGCGGTGGTGCTGCTTCCGGCCGCCTGCGATGACAAGAGTGACGACGGTCCGCTCACCGTGACGAGGACGGACACAATACGAGTGAGAGATACGGTTCGGGTTGTGCAAACGGATACGATTCGTCTCGGATCGAACCTCATTCTGGCGCAGGTAGAGCGACTCGGAAATCCGCTCGCGATGGAGGTCTTCGTCGAGAAGCGCTTCCATGCACTGCATGATGTGACTTCACCGTTCAGGGATCCGGGAAATTTCACGGATGACTATGTCCTTTTCATCACGACCGTTGCAGGGCGCAGCGAAGCCTACGCGATGGCAATCGCCGGTGCGCTCCTTGGCACGGCCGCCAATCCGGGTGACAAATTGCAGGTATTCACGAACCGGGCACCGGGCGTGACTGCAGTTACCGCAAATGACCCCGCAAACATGACTGTGGGCTGGCTCACGCATGTTCTCGATCCGGTCAATGGATACGGCGGGCGGAAGCTGCGCGGTGACGATACCGTGGACAAAGGCGCTTCCGTGGTGTTCGGGACTGCGCTCGGCAATACAGCCAACGTGAGTCCGGGCCTGGTTACCGACAACGTAGGCAATACGAACCCGGCCCCGCTGGCGACATTCCCGTACTTCCCGGGTCCGAACAATTAATCGGATGAAGAGGACTGGATCACTGCTGCTCGCGCTCGGCCTCGGCCTGTCCATCTGGGCTGGACTGGCGGGGACGCGTCGGAGCCGACCGCTGGCTGCAGTGCATTCCACCAACCCCGTGTTAACTCCCGATCCCCGGCCGGCAGAGCGAGAACGGGATCTGGAACGCTTCCACAAACGCCTCACGGAAGACCCGTACAGCGCGGCGGACCACACCACGCTAGCGCTTCTGTACTTCGAGCGCGCGCGCGCGACGGGATCTTACGAGGATGTCGTTCTTGCGGAATCGAACGCCCGCGAGTCACTGGCGTTGAGAAGTTCGCACAACTCCGCGCCGTACCTCGTCCTGGCGTACAGTCTGCTGGACCAGCATCGGTTCCAGGAGGCATACGACGCAGCCACCATTCTGGCGCAACTGGATCCTCAGCCCGCTCACGTCGCTCTACGCGGCGAGACGCTGATGGAGCTTGGACGGTACGATGCAGCAGCCGCGGTTTTCCGCTCACTGCAGGGTGAGAAAGCGAATCTGGCCGTCCTGCCCCGTCTGGCGCGATGGGAAGAAATCGCGGGACGCCGCGATCATGCACGCGAGCTTCTGTACCGCGCGCGTGACCTGGCCGACAAGCGCAGCGATCTGAACCCGGAGCAGCGGGTGGTATTCCAATTCCGAATTGGAGAATTTGAGCTTCGCAATGGGCGTCTCGAAGCGGCGGAAACCGCCTTCAATGCAGGATTGGCGGTGCGCCCTGGTGACTATCGAATCATCGCGCAACAGGCGAGGCTCGAAGCGCTGCGCCGCAACTGGCCACTGGCCATCGAATTGGGCAGCGAGGCAATAAGCCACACGCTCGAGCCGGGTACTCTTGGCCTCATTTCCGATGCGTACGCAATGCTCGGTGACACAGCCAGCGCTGGCGAGTTCATGCGCGCCATGGAGGTCACCGTACTCGGTCAGCAGCGATCGTTCCACCGGGAATGGAGCCACTTCCTGCTCGATCACGAGGTGCAGTTCCAACAGGTGCACGAAGAGGCGACCCGCGACCTGCGCCAACGAACCGACATCTACGGGTACGACCTGATTGCATGGGCGCTTTACAAGCAGAAGAAATACGCGGACGCAAAATCGTTCTCGCTGAAGGCACTGCAGCTGGGCACTCAGGATGCGTCACTGTATTACCACGCCGGCATGATTGAGGTCGCGCTGGGCAACGGCAAGGCGGGCGCCAGGCATTTGAAGCATGCGCTGAAGCTGAACAAGACATGGCACTACTCGCAGCCGGACCAGGCACGGGCTGTGCTCGATTCGCTGGGGTGGTTCCCATGAACGAATTCGTGACCTTCGTGCAAGTCGGCTTTCAGCACATCACAGATCTCTCTGCCACGGACCACATCGTGTTTCTCATCGCGCTCGCCGCGATCTATCGGGTGAGCGACTGGCGGGACATGCTCTGGGTGATTACGGCTTTCACCATCGGTCATTCCGTGACCCTGATGCTCGCCGTTTCGGGAGCACTGCGCCTCCCATCGGCACTGGTCGAATTCCTGATTCCAGTCACGATTGTGGCGACATGCATTGAGAATATCGTTGTTCGCGACAAGAAAACCGCGCCCTGGCGAGGCCAATACCGCCCGGTCTTTGCGGGGGTGTTCGGGCTCGTCCATGGGGCGGGATTCGCATCCTATTTGAACAATCTCTTCATCGATTCCATCGCCGTGCCTCTTCTGGGATTCAACGTGGGAATAGAGCTGGGCCAGATCCTGGTCCTCGCCGTCACACTCGCAGGGCTTCTGATCATCGACAAAGCCCTGGTGGCGTTGAAAGGCGCGCGCGCCACCGGCTGGACTCCCGTTCGACCCCGCGCCGTCGCCCTTTCCACGATCATCATGGTCGTCGCAGCGCATTGGGCAGTACAGAGATCCCCATGGTAAAACCTGTTACAGCCCTCTTGATGATGCTCGCACTGCATGGATCGGCATACGCACCGCTGGCCGACGCACACCCGCTCCATAACAGCTACGCGGAACTCAGCTACGCGCAGGAGACCGGCAAGATTGCTGTCTCGGTTCGCGTGTTCACGGATGACTTCATAAGCCACATCACCAGTCCTGCTGGAACGGTCGGATCAAAGGGCGGGACACCGGAACGGCGCGCCGCCGCCTACATCGGTCGGAACTTGTCGATCACCGATGGGCGAGGCACCCCGATCCCGCTGCGCTGGTGCGGGTGGAAGCGCGCCGGCGAGATGACGGCAATCTGTCTGGAGGGTGTCGCACCCGCTCGTCCTGCGAACCTGCGCATCCGGAATACAATTCTGATGGACATGTTCGCCGACCAGCTGAACATTCTGCGGAGCACCCGCGGCACTTCGAAAAAAACCGTGCTCTTTACCCACAAGGAAAACACGAAGACGCTATAGTGAAATCAGCTTTGCTGATCACCCCCGCTCGCCCGGCATAAACGAAAGACACCGCCGCGCGATGCCTCGCGCGATGGTGTTTTCCACCCGCCATTCCGCCGTCCGGCGGAGACCTACTTCACGTTCACATGGCCCGCACCGAGCGCCGCGGTCGCGGCAGCGGGCGAAGTAACCCCGTCCCGGTCACACCCCGGTAACGCCTCAGTACCGTGTACGAAGACTGTACGCCCGGCCGCCTTTCCGCTAACTTCAATGGCTGTGCTAAAAGCCATTCAAGCCATCGGGAACCGACATGATCCGTAACGTTGCCATTATTGCCCACGTCGATCACGGCAAGACCACGCTCGTCGACAAGATGCTGCGCGGTGCCGGTGCATTCCGCGACAACCAGATCGTCGAAGAGCGCGTCATGGACTCCAACCCGCTCGAAAAAGAGCGCGGTATCACGATTCTCGCGAAGAACACGTCGATCCGCTGGAAAGAGCACAAGATCAACGTGGTGGACACCCCGGGACACGCGGACTTCGGTGGTGAAGTCGAGCGCATCCTGCGTATGGTGGACGGCGTGTTGATCGTGGTGGACGCATTCGACGGCCCGATGCCGCAGACGCGTTTCGTGACGCGCAAGGCGCTGGGCCTCGGCCTGCAGCCGATCGTGGTCATCAACAAGGTGGACCGCGACGGCGCGGACCCGATGAAGGTGCACGACCAGGTGCTCGAGCTGTTCATGGAGTTGGAGGCGGATGACGCGCAGCTGGATGCGCCGTTCATCTACGCATCGGCACGTGAGGGCTGGGCAGTGAAGGAGCTCGAAGACGAGCGCAAGGATCTGCATGCGCTATTCGACGTCATCCTGTCCCGTGTCCCCGCGCCGCCGTCCCTCGTGGACGCCCCGTTCCAGCTGCTGGTGTCGACCATCGACCACTCGAACTACGTCGGCCGCATGGCTGTCGGCCGGATCGAGCGAGGCACGGTGAAGGTTGGCGATCCGATCATCCTGATCGCCCCCCGCCCCACGGAAACGCTCATCTACGAGCCGAACCCGAATGACCGCACAGGCCGCGTCAGCAAGCTCTACACATTCGAAGGACTGACCCGCGTCGAGGTCGAGACCGCGAGTGCGGGCGAGATCGTTTCACTGGCCGGTGTCGAAGGTGTCGAAATCGGCGCAACGATCGCCGACCAGGCCACGCCCGAGATGCTCGCGGGCATCGCGGTCGAAGAGCCGACGATCTCGGTGGACTTCGTGGTGAACAACTCGCCGTTCGCGGGCAAGGAAGGAAAGTTCGTGACGAGCCGCCAGTTGCGTGAGCGGCTGTATCGCGAGCTCGAGCGCAACGTGGCTCTGCGGGTCGAGGACACGCCGTCGCCGGATACGTTCATGGTCGCCGGTCGTGGCGAGCTCCATCTCGGCATCCTGATGGAGACCATGCGTCGCGAGGGGTACGAGTTCGCCGTATCCCGCCCGCGCATCATCACGCGCAAGGATGAGCACGGCAATCTGCTCGAGCCGTACGAAGAAGTGCTGATCGACGTACCGGAGGCGTTTGTCGGCGTGGTCATCGAGAAGCTGGGCGCCCGCAAGGGCGAGATGCTGGAGATGCGGAGTGCGGGTGCGGGCACGAGCAGCACGGTGGCGGGCCTGACGCGCATCGTCTACAAGATCCCGGCGAGGAGCCTGTTCGGGTATCGCGGCGAGTTCATGACGGACACGCGAGGCGAGGGCATCCTGCACCACCGGTTCCTGGGGTATGGACCGTGGGGCGGCGATCTGAAGAGCCGCGAACGCGGCGTACTGGTGAGCATGGTCGACGGTAATGCCGTCGCATTCTCGCTGTACAACCTGCAGGAGCGCGGCTCACTGTTCATCGAGCCCGGCACGGCGGTATACGAGGGCATGATCGCAGGCGAGAACGCACGCCCGGGCGACATGGAAGTGAACCTCACGAAGGGCAAGAAACTCACGAACATGCGCGCATCCGGCGCGGATGACGCGATTCTGCTTATCACGCCACGACGCATGACGCTCGAAATGGCGCTCGAATTCATTGCCGAAGACGAGCTCGTTGAGATCACGCCGCAGTCGGTCCGCCTGCGCAAGCGCTACCTCAAGGCGCACGAGCGGAAAAAGGACAAGCGAGTGGCCGGCTAATTGCTCTGTTTGTCGACCCGGAAACAAAAGCCTTGACACGATTCGCCGGGGGTGTACCTTGCCCCGAACCGGCGCCTGGTGCATGGCGACGGACAAGCATGAAGAGCTGCGGCAGGTGCCGCGCTGGTATCCCGGGTCCTTTAGGAGAACGAACATGACGGCCGTCTTGAATCCCGCACTCCTCGCCTACGACGAAGAAGAAGCAGAAGACGAAGAAGGCTGGGAGGAAGAGGATTGGGACGAAGAGGACGACGACGACCTCGACGACGACGAAGATTGGGATGACGACGAGGAGTGGGACGACGACCTCGACGAAGAAGAAGAAGAGTGGGAAGACGATGCCGAGGAAGAGGAAGAAGTCTAGCCTCGCATTCTGAACGAGGCCGCGGCTACAACCGCAGCCCGTACATGCGACTGCCCGCCGTGCCATGCGCACCGGCGGGCAGTCGTGCGTTCACGCCTACCGCTTGCGTTTGTCGGTCAGACCCGGCGCCGGACAGGACGAGGCGGGCTCATTCGACGCCGGTACGGCTTCGGTGTCGTCATCACGGACCTTCAGGTGCTCGATGATCGCCAGACGCTGGTCCGGTGTCAGCAGTGGACCGATCAGACCGCCCTGGGGGGCACTGCCCGGCGTCCACGGCTTGTAGGCACTGTTGAATTCGTGACCGGTGTTGTGATTGCCCGGCAGGTCGGTCTCAAACGTGAACCACTGCCCTGCAGTCGGCTGTTTGAGGCCGACCTTCACCTGATCGAACTCGCGGCTTCCCACCTTGAACGACTTCGGCCGCTCGGAAACGGGTGAGAGCAGGTCGTAGATCGTGGGGACCGACCCGTTATGCAGGTATGGCGGCGTCGCCCAGATGCCGGCGAGCGGGCGGGGCCGGTAACCGGCGACGACCTGGGGCAGATCGATCGTGCCGAACCCATCCATCGAGTCGCGTTTCGCCTGTGAATACCCGAGGTCGTCATACGCCTTCTCGCGGATCATCGTGCCGAGATAGCTGAGTGCGAGGCCGACCGGCAGGTTCTTCGGATCCAGTGTGGACAGACGCTGTTCGATCGTAGTCGCCAGACTCTCCTTCTCGAGCGCCGCAGCGGCCAGTGAGCGCTGAAGCCGTGTTCGTGCCGAGTCGGGTGCATTCGCGGGCAACCGCGCGAGACTGCGCTGCAGTGAAACGATCTGCGTGCCCAGATATTGCTCCTGCCTCCCGCGGTTCGCCTCCATGTTGCGCAGCGCCACCGTCCGCAGATCCATTGCGGTCATACCCGTCCGCGTGATGTCCACAGTCGAACGTGCGAAGTTGACGGCGGCATTGGGGTCGGTGCCGATGTCATCGACACACAGGATCTTCATGATCCACTGCGGGTCCTCCGGTCCCTTGAGCGGTGCATCACGCAGTTTCAAGGCGTCCGGCGCGACATGCGGCCCGTGGCAGCCGATGCAGTGCTGATTGAACAGCTGGCGACCCTGGTCCGCCTTCACCATGTCCACCGGCGTCATCACAGCGGCCGGCCATGCGGGCGGCTTCAGCCGCTGCAAAGTGTGCTCGATTGTGTTGAGATTCTCGACGAGCGCAGTCGAACGAAAGCGCTCCTGCGGCGGGAGCGGACCGCCGTACCGGTTCACGAGAGAGTACGCAGCGCCCACACCGAGCGCTTCACCGATATTCCTCGCCATCGGCTGACTGACCGACGCATTGTACTGCACCCAGTCGAACTTCCAGATATTCCAGACGGGCGGAAAACTCACGGGTGCATTGCCCACCCTGAGATTCACATGATTCAGATTGTCACCGAACACCGTATTGCCGATGCGGGCGAGCGCATCGGTCCGACCGTATCCCTCTTCCGTCGGATAGAGGTTGCGTTCGGCCACTGCAATACTCGTGAATGTGCCGAGTACACTGACAAGGTCGCGGTGCAGCTTCGCGCGCCCCTGCGGATACTGACTTCCGAGCACTTTGTGTGCGAAGCGATTGAACTTGAACGGGTTGGTCGCGGTGGTGGCGAGTGCCGCGATCATGGTGGGCAGGAAATGGCCGAAACTCGCGTCCGTGAACGCGTGGTCCGCCTGTCCGCCATCGATGCGGACCGCAGTCGTGCGTCCTGCGGCATCGGTGACATTGACCTGACCGGTGTGACACGCGGCGCACGTCACACTCAGCACATTCTCCTGCAGGCCGCGGTCGAAGTGGCGGGTGAATCCGACCGGCAGTTGATCGGGGTTCCTGTCCGTCTGCGGGTCGACCAGGAACCCGTACCGCCGCAGCACTGCCGGGTCCGCGAAGCGCTGACGGCCCCAGGGCATTTCGAGATGGACGAACCAGCTGTAGCGCATGCCACGCAGACCTGCACCCTGCGACGTGTAGTAGAAGGTCTGACGGTCAGGCGATGCCATGCCGACGCCCCAGCCCTGTTCGGGATACAGCACCTCGTCTACCTGTTCCACGGGCAGCATGGCGCGGCCCGATTGCAGATAGAGCAGTGTGGCGAGTGCAATGCCTGTCGTTGCCAGCAGCAGGAGCGCCGCCGCGATCGCGC
>JBBSJG010000147.1:0-8583 GCA_038257485.1 Longimicrobiales bacterium
CGACGTTCTGGTTCGCCTCGCAAATGCCAATGACGGCATCCTGACCACCATCGGTGGCCTCGGCTTCGACACATCCGCCGACGCAGGGTTCGATATTGCCGGCGATACGGACTTCGCTTATGCCACGCTGACGCCGGCCGGCGCCTCTGCGGGCCCGTCCCGCCTGTACACCGTCAATCTCCGGAATGGCAGTGTGACGGGCGTCGGACAGGTTGGTCACCCGACACCGCTGCGGAGTATCGCAGTTGCACCCGGGGCACCGCCGCAGGGCGTCCGCGCCCAGTAGCTACGGAGGGGTCGGTCGCCATCCGGGCGGCCGACCCCGACCCTACCAGAAGCCCCGTTCCCCTGCTATACTTGATGGCTAACTCCTGAGCGGGCACGATGCCCGCTCCGCCTACGACCAAGGGAGAGCCCAAAAGCTCATGTACGAAGCCGTCTATATCTTCAAGACAGAAATCGCCGAAGAGCAGATCAACGAGAAGCTCGAGCGCTACCACGCCCTCATCACTGGTGAGAACGGCGGGGAAGTCACGGCCACGGACCACTGGGGCCGTCGTCAGCTCGCTTATCCGATCCGCAAGCAGTCGGCGGGTTACTACGTCGTATCGCAGTTCGAGGCACCGGCGGTCGCACTGCCGGAATTCGAGCGTCTTCTCAAGCTCGACGAAGACCTGCTGCGTTACATGGTCGTATTGAACTGGGGTGAGCCGACGGCCGCGATGTCGATCCAGACCCGCGCAGACCGCAAGACCGATGATGACGACGAGGATGACGACGGCATGCCGATGATCCGCGCCGATCGAGAGGAAGACTAGAGATGGCACGTCCAGCAAAGGCCTGCCCGCTGTGTGAGGGTGGCATCCGGGTTCTGAATTACAAGGATGAGCGTACGATCTCCCGTCTGATGACCGAGCAGGGCAAGATCCTGCCGCGTCGCATGACGGGTATGTGCGCGCGTCATCAGCGGCAGACGACGACCGCCATCAAGCGCGCTCGTTACCTGGCGCTCGTGCCCTACGTAAAGGGCTACGCGGATTGAAGTGACGGAACCGCGCAGAAAGCGTGAGTGGGTGGCACTGGTCGGACTCGTTCTGATTGCTGCCACCTTCTCGGTCCTGACGCCAGGGCTGCTTCTGGCGGTTCCATTCGCCCTGCTGGCATTGGCGCTGCCGCCTCGCCGACCGGCCATGATGGTCGCAGGTGTTGCGCTGCTTGCGCTGATCCTGAGTACGCAGGGCGACGGAACATTGTGGTACTTCGAGCGGGGCTGGACCCTGCTCCTCGGTTCGTGGTTCGTGGTCCTCGTCGTCGTGATGCCGTCGTCCGGATTCGTGAGTCGTGCCCTCGGCACGGTCGCGGCGCCCGCAGCAACGGCCGGCGCGTTCCTGGCGATGAACGGCGGCGGTTTCGAGCGGCTGGATGGTGCAGTGAAGGAGCGGTTGCGAGTGGCAGCAGGGGAGGCTGCCGCGAGTCTGTCCGAGCTCTTCCGTTCGGGTCAGACGGGTGCTGCGGGCGACATGTCGGCCAATATGTACAAGGCTGCGGAGCTCCAGGCATATCTGTTTCCGGCGCTGCTCGCACTCGCGTCGGTGGCTGCGCTCGGTGCAGGATGGTGGCTGTTTCGACGGTTTGCAGCGGCGGACCGTGAGCCGTTGCGGCCGGTGCGCGAGTTCCGTTTCTCGGACCACATGGTGTGGGTGCTCGTGGCTGGTGCACTGCTGTTGCTTCTGCCCGTTGACGGGCTGACACAGCGCGCGGGTTCGAATCTGATTGCGTTCATGGCCGCGCTGTATGCATTGCGTGGTTTTGCAGTTCTGCTGGTGATCGGTGGTGCGCCGGGTCCGCTCGGTATGATCATCGGCGCAATATTGTTCGTGTTCCTTTATCCGTTGGTTATGGCGGCCACGATGATCGTCGGGCTGACCGACACGTGGCTCGATATCCGGGCAAAGCGGCCGATAGTGCCGACGCCTGGCTCATGAGGAGTGAGCGATGAAAAGCGTAAAAGTGATTCTGCGACAGCCGGTGGAGCATCACGGCGAGACCGGCGACGTCGTCAATGTGAAGACGGGCTTCGCACGTAACTACCTGCTTCCGCGCGGCTTCGCATTCGCCGCATCGGCTGCGAACCTGAAGAAGCTCGAGGACGAGCGCGCGCGTGGCGAAGCCAAGGCGAAGCGTGACAACCTCGAGTCGAAGCGTCGCGCTTCGCAGCTCGAGGGGATCTCCCTCACGTTCCATGCGAAGGCTGGTGATGAGTCGAAGCTGTTCGGCTCGATCACGTCCGCCGACATCGCGGAGCGTCTTGCAGAGCAGGGTCTCGACTTCGAAGTCGAGCGCCGCCAGATCGATCTCGAGGAGCCGATCAAGGCTCTCGGCGTCTACTCCGTGCCGGTCCGCCTGGCGACGGATGTGAAGCCCGAGATCAAGGTCTGGGTCATCAAGCAGGACTAGTCTCCGACTCGTCCGCCGGGACTCGTCAGACAATGATGCGCGCGCGCGGGGGAATTTCATCCCGCGCGCGCGTTTCGTATCTGGCGTATCCGCAGCATCTGGCGTATCCGCAGCATCACGCGTATCCGCAGCACCACGCGTATCCGCAGCCGCCCGCTTGGACGCACCGCCGCAGTCGTCGTAGATTGCGCTGATGGACGCCGCCCATGATTTCCTGAAGAATCTCGCGATGGTGTTCTGCGTCGCGGGTGTGACGACGCTGATCTTCCAGCGCCTGAAGCAGCCGGTGATCTTCGGGTACCTGCTGGCGGGGTTCATCATCGGCCCCAATACGCCCATCCCGCTGGTCGCGGACGAGCCCATTGTCCGCACGTTCTCCGAGCTCGGCATGATCCTGCTCATGTTCTCGCTCGGACTCGAGTTCAGTCTGCGCAAGCTGATCAAGGTGGGACCCGTCGCCGCCGCGATCGCGGTCGGCGAATGCAGTGCGATGCTGTGGATGGGCTATCTGCTCGGCCGCGCATTCGGCTGGACGCCCATCGAGAGCGTCTATGCCGGTGCCATCGTCGCCATCGGCAGTACCATGATCATCATCAAGGCCTTCGGCGAGCAGGCCATCAAGGCGAGGTTCACCCGCCTGGTGTTCGGTATTCTGATCGTCGAGGATCTCATCGCGATCTTCATCCTGACCATCCTCACGACGATCTCGAGCGGTGTCGCACTCACGCCTGCGACCATGCTCGCCACCGCACACAAGCTCGTCCTGTTCCTCATCGCACTGATTGGCGCCGGCCTCCTGATCGTGCCACGCCTCATGCGTATTGTCATCAAGCTCGACCGACCGGAGACGACACTTGTCGCCAGCATCGGCCTGTGCTTCGGCTGTGCACTGCTTGCACTCGAATTCGGATACTCCGTCGCACTCGGTGCATTCATCGGTGGTTCCCTCATCGCGGAGTCGGGCCACGGCAACATCGTCGAGCACCTCGTGCGGCCCGTGCGCGACATGTTCGGCGCCATGTTCTTCGTCGCGGTCGGCATGCTCATCGACCCGCACCTGATCGTGGAGAATGCGGGCGCCGTCCTCGCCATGGTCGCGGTCGTTATCATCGGGAAGACGACATTCGTCACACTCATGGCAGTGCTCACCGGCCAGGACGTGAAGACATCGGTGCAGACGGGCATGAGCCTCGCCCAGATCGGCGAGTTCTCCTTCATCATCGCCGCACTCGGCATGACACTCGGTGCGACCCGGCCGTTCCTCTATCCCGTCGCGGTTGCCGTATCAGCGATTACCGCGCTCACAACGCCATGGCTGATCCGTGGCTCCGCGCCCGCGGCCGCGTGGATCGACAGGAAGCTGCCGCACAGCCTTCAGACGTACGTTGGGCTGCACGGCACCTGGTTCGAACGCATGCGCCACACGACACCGACGGTTGCACAGAAGCGCAATCTCCGACGCCCGGTGCTGCTGCTCATGGTCGATGCTGCGCTCCTGCTCGGTCTCATTGTCGGCACCGTTCTCGAGCTCGACACACTGGCGCAGTGGCTCACGCGCACGACCGACCTGCGGCCGGATGTTGCGCGCTGGACCATCATTGTGTGCGCCGTGTTCGCGGCCGCGTTCCTGTGCGTCGGCATCCTGCGCGTCGCGTCCGCTCTGAGCCGGGAGCTCGCGGCGAGGGCGTTCCCGCTGCCGGTGCAGGGGCGCGTGGACTTCGCCGCCGCGCCGCGGAACGCGCTGATCGTGACCCTGCGGATCGCTGCGATCGTCCTGCTCGGCCTTCCCCTCGTCGCCATCACACAGCCGTTCATCCCGTTGTTCCGGGGGTCCGCTCTGCTGGTCGCGATCCTGGCCGTTCTCGCTATTGCGTTCTGGCGCAGTGTGACCAACCTGCAGGGGCATGCGAAGGCCGGCGCCGAGGTCATCCTCATGGCGCTCTCGCGCCAGATGGGGCAGGACGAGGTGCCGCAGGCGGACGACCGCGAGCGACGTCTCGCCCGGATTCGCGAGGCGCTCCCCGGCCTGGGGGAGCCGGTCGCGATTCGACTCAATGCTGCCAGTCTGGCCGCTGGCCGGTCGCTCGCCGAGCTGAATCTGCGCGGCGCCACCGGTGCCACGGTGCTCGCCATCAGTCGAGGCGGAGAGGATGTGCTGCTGCCGAACGGCAGGGAGACCCTGTCGCCAGCGGACACCCTCTATGTCGCCGGCACCTCCCACGCAGTCACGGCCGCGCGTGCGCTCCTGCTCGCGCAGGTTGAAGCGGTGGACTGATCACGAAACACGACCTCCGGAGCAGGGTATCAGACGCTTGTAATGCCCACAGCCGTTCGCGCGTTGTACATGCGGAGGCTCCGGCACCCGATATGCCGTATGGGCAACGGAACTTTCCACTTTGGATGACCTACTAGCTGATGAACGACACGAACGAAGTCAGGCCATTGACAGCTGCGGATGCGAACCTGCCGAACGACCTGGCGAGGGCCACGGTACTGGCGGGAGACCTCAAGGCGAGCGACATGCTGGTGCTCGACCTGCGCGGCATTTCGAGTGCGACGGATTACTTCTTCATTGCGAGCGGCACGTCCGACATGCATGTGAAGTCGATCGCCGACAAGATCGTTGATGACCTGAAGAAGGAAGGCGTCAGGCCGAGCCATATCGAGGGTCTGCGCGGTGGACGATGGGTGTTGATCGACTACATCGATTTCGTCGTCCATGTTTTCCACCCGGCGGCACGCGAGTTCTATCAGCTGGAGCGACTCTGGGGAGACGCGCCCGCGCACCCGATCGAGGCATGATCAACTATGGTAAGACCGCTCCGTAGCGGACTCCTGGCGGCGCTCGCCGTCGCCATGCTCCCGTCACTCGCGAACGCGCAGTACTTCGGCCGCAACAAGGTCCAGTACCGCGCGTTTGATTTCCAGATCATCAAGACCGAACATTTCGACGTCTACTACTATCCCGTCGAGCGCGAAGCAGCAATGGACGCGGCGAGAATGGTGGAACGGTCGTATGCCCGGTTGTCGCGTGTGCTGCAGCATGAGTTCCAGGACCGGAAACCGCTGATCCTGTACGCGTCGCACACCGACTTCCAGCAGACCAACGCCCTCCAGGGCGAGCTGGACGAGAGCACGGGCGGTGTGACGGAATCCATGAAGAGCCGCATGATCCTGCCATTCACCGGATCGTACGCGGACTTCGACCACGTGCTGACACACGAGCTCGTCCACGGGTTCCAGTACGACGTACTCATGCGACGTGGTGTCGCATCCGATGTGAATCCATTCATGGTCCGCCTGCCGCTCTGGTTCATGGAGGGCATGGCCGAGTACCTGTCGATCGGCACAATCGACGCGCACACGCAGAGCTGGCTGCGCGACGCCGTGCTGAATGGGTACCTGCGCAATATCAATGAGATGTCGCAGCGCGATGACTACCTGTCGTACCGGTTCGGCCAGTCGCTCTGGGCCTACATCGGTTCGAAGTGGGGCGACGAAGTGGTGGGCATCCTGCTCGAGAAGGCGCCCCGCCTCGGTGTCGAGCGCGCGTTCAGCACGACGCTCGGCATGTCCCTGGGCGAGTTGTCGCGCGAGTGGGAGGCGGAAGTGCGCAAGACGTACCTCCTGCAGGTCACGGAGCACGCGCAGCCGGAGACATTCGCAACGAAGCTGACGAAGCACGACAAGCTGTTCGACCCGTGGTTCCTGTCGCCGGCCATCTCGCCGGACGGGAATACGATGGTCTACCTGTCGCAGCGCGAGGGCTTCTCGTTCGACATGTGGCTCGCCGACGCGCGTTCGGGCAAGGTCATGGATCGACTGATCTCGTCCAACAAGGACGCGGACTTCGAGTCGTTCCGATACATGTCGTCATCCGCCGCATTCTCGCATGACGGCGCGTCGCTCGCATTCGTCGCCAAGTCCGGTGGTTCCGACGCATTGTACATCTACGATGTGCGACGCCGCAAAGTCGTCGAAAAACTCAAGTTCGACCTCAGTGCACTGCAGTCGCCGACATGGTCGCCCGACAATCAGCGCATCGCCTTTACCGGTCTCGCCGGTGGCATCAGCGATCTGTACATCACCGATCTGAATGGCAAGCTGACGCAGGTTACGAAAGACCGGTTTTCCGACCTGCTGCCCGCCTGGTCGCCGGACGGTCGCACGATCGCGGTGACGACCGATCGCGGACCGGGCACGGACCTGGACGACCTGAAGTATGGCGCCAACCGGATTGCACTGGTCGACATCGCAACAGGCACTGCCGAGATCCTGCCGCACCAGGATGCAGGGAAGAACGTCAATGCGGTTTGGTCACCCGACGGCACCAAGCTGATCTGGGTGAACGACCGCACTGGCGTCAACAATCTTTATCTGTATGACCGCGGCACGCGGGAATTGTCGCAGATCACGGATCTCATCAGCGGCGTGATTGCGGTAGGACCGCTGAGCCCCGTGCTGTCATGGGCGTCGAAGAGCGGGCGACTGCTATTCGGCCATTTCGAGGACGCGGGATACAACATCTACGGCGTCGAGGATCCATTGGCCCTGCCGCGGCAGCCCGTCCTCACATCCGCGCTCGTTGCGGCTGTACCGGAAGGTGCCATCGGCGGAGCATCGGCACCGCTGCCCGCAGCACCGGTCGCGGATCCGAATGCGCCCGTGAACTCATACTACCGGTCGAGCGCGACCACCGGCAGCGAATTGCGCGCGAGTGCTGCATTGCCCGTTGGTGAAGTCGTGGCTGCGCCGATCTCTGTCGCTGCGCTTCTCGACAGCGCGGCCACACTGCTGCCCGACAGCAATGACTTCACGCTCAGCGATTACAAGGTCAAGTTCACTGCGGACATGATCGGCCGACCGCAGATCGGCACACAGCTCGGCGGCGTCTACGGCAACGGCGTGCAGGGCGGCACGTTCGTCGTGTTGTCCGACATGCTGGGCAATCACAATATCGTGGTTGCAGGCAACCTGAGCGGCTCGCTGTCCGACGCGTCGGTCTACACCGGATATTCATACCTCAAGACACGCACGAACTTCGGGTTCGCCTTCTCCCAGCAGCCGTATATCCGCTACGGCGGATCGGGCTTCTTCCCGCTCGAGCTGCAGGGCGAAATGCGGGACGTCAATGCGAGCATCTACCTGCGCGACGTGTTCCGATCGGGACAGGTGAACGCGAGCTATCCGTTCAGCGCGTACAGCCGCGTCGAGGCCGGCATCACGGGCATCGACTACTCGTCGCAACAGCTCGTGAACGGCTATGACCTGCAGACCGGCGAAGCAGTGAACAAGACGATCAACCTCGGCAGCCTGACGTTTGCCGAGCCGCAGGCCGCGCTCGTCTTCGACAACTCCGTGTTCGGATGGACGGGTCCTGTGGATGGACGACGCTACCGCCTGCAACTGTCGCACACCCTGGGCGACATGAACTACGCACAGGCGCTCCTCGACTTCCGCAACTACACGAACTACAAGCAGAACCTCGTGTTCGCCACACGTGTCGTTGGCCTCGCACGATCGGGACGCGACGCCGACCGCTTCGCGAACTACTGGGGCCACTCGAATTACCTGCGCGGATACGATTACAACTCGTTCGACCAGGCCGCCGACGAGTGCGTCAACAGCCAGTACTATGGCGAGTCCCGCTCACGATCCGTTTGCCCCGTGCGCGACCAGCTCATCGGCTCCAACGCGCTGTTCTTCAATTCCGAACTGCGCTACCCGATCGTCAAGGAACTGCAGGTCGGGTTCCTCGGCAACTTCCCACCCGTCGACGCCGTCGCATTCCTCGATGGCGGCCTCGCCTGGGACAACCGCGTATGCACCCAGACGAGCACGACGACGATCAACGGATGCACCGAGTCCGGCCTGAACAAAATGAAGGTCGTGTGGGACCGGAAGGCAGGGCAGGACCCGTATCTGTTCAGGGAACCGCTGTTTTCGTACGGGCTTGGGTTGAGGGTGAACGTGTTTTACACGGTGCTCAGGGTGGATTGGGCGTATGCGGTCAATCGCCCGGATCGAAGAGGGGTTTGGTCGATTGGGTTTGGGCCGAGTTTTTAGGGAAATGGGAAGTGGGAAATGGGCTGGGGGGTTGAGGGGTTGAGGGGTTGAGGGGTTGAG
>JBBSJG010000148.1:0-8509 GCA_038257485.1 Longimicrobiales bacterium
AAGACCAATGGTCGTCAGGTCGACATTGGACATCGTCATCCACGCCTGCAGCGTCCTGCTGGTGAGGAACAGCGGCAGGCCGGAGGAGAAGCCAAGCACCAGCAGGGCTGCCATTTTGGGCTGCCCGAAAAGCTTGTGAGGCGGTAGCGGCCGCGAGTCGGGTCCGGTCGTGGGTTCATTCATGGGCATCCGAGCGGGCAAAGGTAGTGCCGCAATTGGGCTGGTCGCGTCTTCATTGACCATGAAGCGCGGCGAATCACATATTGGCCGTCCAGCCGGCCGCTCCGAAACTACGCATGGAAGGTCCGATGAGCGAAGTTACCGCCGCCACAGCCCTTGCCATCGCAACACCGCAGCAGTTCTGGAGTCTGGGCGGGCTGCTCGGCACCAGGGCGAAGCCCGCAACGCGCGTCTGCCGTTCGGCCGCGTGGTGCGGATCATGAAATCGCTGGCGACCTCGTAGCTGCCGGTCCGTACACAATATCAGATTCCACGGAGCGTCCAACACCTCTGTTGCGACTTGCCGACAATGGGGGCAAGTCGCTACATTTCATCTACTTAACAAAGCAGACCCGAACCGTCCGCAAGATCCCGCCCTGACTTCTCACCGAGGTCCCTGGCGTTCATACGGCCATCGACGAACCGGTAGTGCGACGACGCATGATGCTTCCTGTACGTGTGCCCAAGGATTCAAATTTCTCGACGCCACGCCGGTCTTCGACCACGGCAACGCGTGTACTGATGCTCGCCTGCACGTTTTTCCTGGCAGCCTGTGATGCAAAGATCCTGTCGCCGGAGGATCGGCCTGCGGATGTGCCGCCCGGAAGCCCGCCACCGGCAACGCCCCCGACACCGGTTACAGTCGTAGTGAATGCGTTTGCGAATGCCCGATTCTACGTGAAGCCGGTTTCGAATGCGAAGGCGACGGCGGACCAGTGGCGTTCGACACGGCCCTCGGATGCAGCGGAGATGGACCGGATTGCAGCGCAGCCGGTTGCGTCGTGGCTTGGTGAGTGGAGTGGGGACGTCGGCGCGGAGGTGAGCCGTCAGATGGCGCTGCATGAGGCCGCGGGAGCGCTGCCGGTGTTCGTTGCGTACAACATTCCGTCGCGGGACTGTGGTGGCTATTCGGCCGGTGGGTTGAGCGCGTCGGGCTATGGCGCGTGGGTCCGGTCGATCGCCGCAGCGATCGGCAGCCGGAAGGCAGTCGTGCTGCTGGAGCCGGATGCGCTTGCCGGGATGGGTTGCCTGGACGCGGCGGGTCAGTCGCAGCGGGTGGCGCTGCTGGCAGACGCAGTCAATACGCTCAAGGCGCAGGTCGGCATTAGCGTCTACATCGACGCTGGTCATCCGAACTGGCAGTCCGCATCGACAATGGCGGATCGCCTTCGTGCGGCCGGTATCGATCGGGCGGATGGGTTCGTCCTGAACATCTCGAATTTCGCGACCAACGCCTCGAACACGCTGTACGGGGAAGCGATCTCGGGTCAGGTGGGCGGGAAGCATTTCGTTGTGGATACGAGCCGGAACGGTCTCGGCCCTGGAGCGACATGGTGCAATCCGGAGGGCCGCGCGCTGGGTCGGTCGGCGACGGCGACCACCGGTCACCCCCTGATTGATGCGTACTTCTGGGTCAAGGCGCCCGGCGAATCGGACGGCACGTGTGGCGGGGGTCCGTCGGCGGGTTCGTGGTGGGCGTCGTATGCGCTCGGCATGGCGCAGCGCACGACAATGTCGATGCTGGGCAACGGCAACCTGTACGCGAGCCGTTAGCCAGTTAGGGCCAGACATGGAACGGCCGGAGAGCGAATGTGGTGTCGCCTCCCGCCGTTTTTCTCATACCTGCGGTTCGCGTCCTACTGATCCGGCTTCCGATTGGTGCGACCGGCTGCAGCCGCGCCTGCGGCTGCGGGGTCGGCTGCGGCTGGATCGGGCGCTTCGCCAGCGGACATTGGATCCGACATCATGGACACGCAGCACTCATTGGTAAACGGGTCGGTGGCGCTCGTAGTGGAGGCGTGCATGGCGACGAGCTTGAAACTGGAGCGCATGGCGGCCTGCGCCACGCGAGTGCCCGGGGTCATCAGGACGCCCGCCAGCGCCGGTGCCGTCTCCCGATGCGCCGTCGTATTCATCGCACCTTCCGGCTTCACCCAGACCTGCGTCAGGTGAAACAGCCTGCCTGACGCCTTCTCCTTGACGACCGCATCCACGACCACGGCGTCACCGAACACGCGGGTTGCAGCCTTGACGATCTCATAGGCCGGATGGCTCATGGCCTTTGCCTTGTCGAGCATCTGCTGCTCGGTCGCACGTTCCCCGTTTGCGAATACATGGACCGCGTCGGGCGCGGTGAGGCTGTCCAGGAGGGCGACATTCCCGGATTCCAGGGCGCCCAGGTGGGTTTCGACGAGTGAATTCACGTCGGCAGTGCTGGCTGTCGACCCCGGGGCCGGCGCGTCGGCGGGCGTGGTTTCCGATGGCTGGGAGCAGGCCAGCGAGCAGCAGGCGGCTACGACGGCGAACAGGACGGCGCGAGAGGTCATGAGAGTGCGTTCCAGGTTGTGGGAGTCTGCAGGGTCCAAGGTGCGACGTCGAATCGGCGTCCGCCATAGTTGTAGCGGTTCAGTCACCCTCGAAAGCGCCATCGTCCCGTGTTACATTGATGGCCGATAGACGCGCCCGTAGCTCAGGCGGATAGAGCATCGGTTTCCTAAACCGAGGGCCGCTGGTTCGAGTCCAGCCGGGCGCATTTCAATCCGTCAACGTCGTGGCCGGACCGCACCCGCCAGGATTTCCAGGTCCGTTTCATTCTTGATGAGGATGGACGCCGCTTGCAGAACCTGCCGTGCTTCGCTGCTGAACAGATGCCGCCGCTCGGGCAAAACCAGTGACGCAAGTCGCATGTTCGACTCAATGAGGCGCAACGCGACCGCCGGATCGCCGGAGCCGTGGTGGCGCAGCTGACGCAACGGCGGCATGGCAACGTCTTCGAATGAGGGCTGGCGCACGACCACACGCCGCACACCGTCCTTCATTTCCACAATATCATTGATCTGGCGCTCGCCGAGCAGTGCGATGATTTGCGTGAGGCGATCGACGCATGCGATCGCCGTTGTAGGATCGTTCACGCCAGGGGACAGCGCCCGCACGGCGATGTCCGTGAGCTCCATCAGTCCTCGCCCGACGTCCTGGTCATTGCTGCGTTCCACGCCCGTGAGAATGCAGGACAGGATCTCGTCAGCCCCCTTGTCGCTGGCGACAGTCGTCTGGCCATGCACACTGACCACGTGCATTCCCGGCAGAATGAAAGCACCGATCTCAACGTCGACAATGATCAGCGCATCAAGAGACGCCGCGACCGCCGCGAGTCTCTTGCGGTCGACGGCCTGGAAATAGCCGGCCTTTCGGGCGCAGACGGCGACCCCCGCGTCCGCGGGGTCTGCAGTGTCTGCAGCGTTCGCGGAAGACGGTGACGCGATGGGCGGATCGCCGTCGGCCGTCTCCGGAAACAGCTGGTCCACGACGCGTGCCGCGTCCTCGGTCACGCGCGCAATGATGACCTCTGCCTGAATCGAGCGCGCGATGTGGTTGATGAAGAAGATCAGGAAGCCGATGCTGACGAGACAGAACAGGAGCCCGAGAGTTACGGACAGCACGGGAACGAAGCGGTCGTAATCATCGGCGGCCGAGCGGATGCTGCGCAGCACGATCAACGCATAGGTGAACGTGCCGATAAACACGCCGAGCACGGCTTGCGTCGCACGATCCTCGGTAAAGTTGCGCAGGATGCGGGGCGTGAACTGACCGGACGCGAGCTGGAGCACAACGATGGTGATGGAGAACACGACGCCCGTGACGGTGATGATGCTGCCTGCGACGGTACTGAGCAGGCCGCGCGCGCCCTCGACGCCAACCCGCAGGGGGAGGGCGCTGAGAAAGTCGGGTGTGCCGATGCGTTGATGGTCGAACCAGAGGGTCAGGGCTGCCAGAGCACAGGCGGCGAGGGTCATGCCCGAGGGAATGAGCCACATGCTCGAGCGCAGACGACGCATCAGGGAGGCCAGGTTTACCATGCTACGGCTTGTTCCCCGACGGCTCGACAAGGAAGTCTTCCTGCGCTCGCCCCCCGGTCTGTCGCGCCATTTCCAGCAGGTGCGCCGTGTTGATCAGCGCGATGTGCGTGAATGCCTGTGGGAAGTTGCCGAGGAAGTCGCCCGTGCGCGGGTCGATCTCTTCACTGTATAGATCAAGCGGATTCGCCCAGCGCAGCATGCGTCTGAACACCCGCTCACCATGTGCTAAATCGCCCGACAGGATCAACGCGTCTGCGAGCCAGAAGCTGCAGATGCCGAAGATCCCCTCGTCGCCCGGTAGTCCGTCTTCGTTGAGATAACGAAACAACATGCCGTCCCGCATCAGTTCGTTCAGCGTGGCCTTGATCGTAGCGCGCACGCGCGGATGGTCGCCCGGGAGGAATCCGACAACGGGCATGAGCAAATTGGCCGCGTCGAGTGCCGATGTGCCGTAATGCTGCACGAACGCCTGCTTCTCCTCGCTCCAGCCGCGCTCCATGATGTCCGCATACACGGCATCACGCTGTCCCGCCCAGCGCGCGGCGAGTTCGCTGTCGGTGCGTCTGTCGGCGAACTTCACGCCACGGTCCAGTGCCACCCAGCACATGAGCTTGCTGTGCACGTAGTGGCGAGGCTCGCGCCGGATCTCCCAGATGCCATGATCCGCTTCGCGCCAGCTGGTCGCGACCAGGTCGATGATGCTCTTCAGCAACTCCCATACTTCATCGCTGACATCGCCGTTGTCATGCCAGAGATACGCCGATCCGATCAGCTCGCCGTACACGTCGAGCTGGCGCTGATTGTACGCGCCGTTGCCTATGCGCACGGGACCCGACCCGCGATAGCCTTCCAGATGCGCAAGCTCGCTTTCCTGAAGCTCACTCTCGCCGCCGATACCATACATGATCTGCAGATGGTCTGCCTTGCGTGCAATCCACAGCAGGTACCGCATGTAGGCGTTGGCTTCATCGTGATGGCCGAGCAGATGGAACGCCGAAAGCGTGAACGACGCGTCACGGATCCAGCTGTAACGATAGTCCCAGTTGCGCACGCCGCCGATCTCTTCGGGCAGCGACGTCGTGGGCGCAGCGACCACCGCACCCGTCGGCGTGTAGAACATCAACTTGAGCGCCAGAGCGCTACGCTCGACTTCAGCGCGGTACGGACCCTCGTACGTGGTTCCTCGCGCCCATCGATCCCAGAAGTCGGCGGTGTTCTCCAGCTTCGCTGCCGACTGGTACGATGCCACATGCTCCACGGATGTCGCATCATAGCGCAGCACAATCCACAAAGAATCGCCCGCCTTGACCGCCACGCGGGCAACCGCGCGGCCGGATGCAGCGTCGATCTTCCACGGCGTTCCCGGCGGCGCCGCCAGAATGATATCCTCGCTCCCCGACGTCGCATGCACGCCGTGCTCCTGCCGGACCACGGCCGTCTCCGCACGGCCATAATCGAACCGCGGTTCGAAGATGATGTCGAGTTCAACATCACCGCGCAGGCCGCGGATGCGACGGTGAATCTCGTGTGGCTCTGCAATCACATTCTCCAGGGGCGGCACGGGCATGAAATCCGTAATTTCCACCACGCCCGTCTGTCGGCGCGTGTGGAAGCTCGTGACCAGAATGTTCGTCAGTGGCAGATAACGATGCGCCGCCGTGTAGGGCTGTACCGGCACGATCTGCATCCGTCCACCGAGGCGGTCGTCCAGGATGGCGGCAAATACGCTCCCCGAGTCGAATCGCGGAAAGCAGCACCAGTCGATCGAGCCGTCGATGCCGATCAATGCGGCGGACCGCATGTCCCCGATGATGCCGTAGGACGAGATGGCCTTGTACGCGACCGGCCCGCGCTTGAGCGCGTGTGGCGAGTCGTCAGCCGGGGTCGGATGCAATGCTGGTTCATTCACGAGATGTGTACATTGCAGGATTCCTGCCTTTCAGGACGGCCGGCCATTTGGAAGGCCTACCTCGACCCTCCGGCACGATTGCGGGAGTGGTCTGTTCCTTGAACAGCACGGGTCCATGCAGATTCATTTCTGGTACCTGACTGGCGGGGTCCTGCTGGTGGCACTCGCCGTCGGTGATTCCGTATTGCGACGGCTCCCGCTCAACACGACCATGCTCTACGTGCTGGTGGGGGCCGTACTGGGGCCGCTCGCAGTGGGTGCCATCACGCTGGACCCTCTACGCGACGCGCACCTTCTCGAACGCGCAACGGAGCTGGTGGTCATCATCTCGCTGTTTGCGGCGGGCTTGAAGATGCGCTCCCCGCTGAATGACCGCCGCTGGGTAGCACCGACCATCCTGGCGTTCGGCGCCATGACAGTGACGGTGGGACTCATCAGCCTGATCGGCATGCAGCTACTCGGCCTGCCAGTGGGCGCAGCGATCATCCTCGGCGCCGTCCTCGCGCCCACCGACCCGGTTCTCGCCTCGGAAGTCCAGGTCGCAGACTCCGAGGACTCGGACCGCCTGAGGTTCGCCCTCACCGGTGAGGCCGGCCTGAACGACGGCACTGCATTCCCCTTCGTGATGCTCGGACTGGGTCTGCTGGGACTTCATGAAATCGGTGACTGGGGTGTGCGCTGGCTGCTGGTGGATCTGCTGTGGGCGATTACCGGGGGCGTCGCGATCGGCGCACTTCTCGGCAGCGCCGTTGGCTATTTCGTGGTGCATCTGCGACGTGAGTACAAGGAGGCTGTGGGCCTCGACGATTTCCTCGCGCTCGGCCTCATCGCGCTCGCATACGGCCTCGCCATCTTTCTACACACGTACGGCTTCCTCGCCGTGTTTGCCGCGGGCCTGGCACTCCGTCGCGTGGAGCGGCGCAAGTCCGGGGATGTGAAGCCGTCGCTGGATGTGGAGGCAGCAAGTCATGCCGCCGAGAACATGGAACATGTCGCGACGGACGCTGAAACGGCACCGGCATACATGGCCCAGGCGGTCCTGGGGTTCAGCGAGCAGCTCGAACGGATCGGTACGGTGGCGGTCGTCCTGCTGGTCGGCGCTATGCTGCTGCCGGAGACATTTCCGGCTGAAGCGTTCTGGTTTGTTCCGCTGCTGCTTTTCGTCGTGCGGCCGCTCGCAGTCGGAGCCTTCATCTTCAGATCCGACCTGCGGCCTGTGCAGAAGTGGCTGATCGCCTGGTTCGGTGTGCGGGGCATCGGCTCGGTCTACTACCTGACGTATGCGACTACGCATGGACTCCCAGCCGAGTATGCTGCGCGGATCGCTGCACTCGTGCTATGGACTGTCGCGGCCTCCGTGGTAGTGCATGGCGTCAGTGCAACGCCGCTCATGAAGCGGTACGGCGAACGCCCCTAGGTTACCGGGGGCGGGGGTCTTATCAACGGGCCATTGCGTTATATTGGATGGCTTATGATCTCAGTAAATGGCGTTACCAAACATTACGGCGACCGCACCCTCTTCGCCGATGCGTCCTTCCAGCTGAACGCGGGGGAGCGCTACGGTCTTGTGGGAGCCAACGGCTCGGGCAAGACGACCTTCCTGAACATCATGACGGGGCAGGAGGAGGCGAGTGCCGGGACGGTCTCCATCCCGAAGCGTCTCCGCGTCGGAGTGCTGCGGCAGGATCAGTTCCTGTACGAGCATGAGCGCATCCTGGACGTCACCCTGATGGGGAATCCGGAACTCTGGGAAGCGATGGTGGAGCGCGACGCGCTGCTCGCCAATGCGCACGAGGAGTTCGACGCGGACCGATACACGCATCTCGAGGAGACCGTCCATCGGTTCGATGGCTACACCGCCGAAGCCCGCGCCGCGACGATCCTCGAGGGGCTGGGCCTCGCGTCGTCCGTGCATTATCAGCCGCTGTCCACCCTGTCGGGCGGGTTCAAGCTGCGGGTTCTTCTGGCGCAGGTACTTGCGAGTGCGCCGGACGTGCTGCTCTTGGACGAACCGACCAACCATCTCGACATCCTGTCGATCCGCTGGCTGGAAGGCTTCATCAAGGAGTTCGCCGGCCCGGTCGTGGTCATCTCGCACGACCACCAGTTCCTCGACGGCGTGGCAACGCACATCCTGGACGTGGACTACCAGCGGGTCATGAAGTATACGGGCAACTACTCGAAGTTCATGGAGCAGAAGCAGGCCGAGCGCGACCGCAAGGAAAAAGATATCGCGGGACGCGAACAGCAAATCGAGCAGCAGATGGAGTTCGTGAACCGTTTCAAGGCCAAGGCGAGCAAGGCGCGACAGGCGCAGAGCAAGCTGAAGATGGTGGAGCGGCAGATCGAGGAGATGGAGGAGTTGCCGGCGAGTTCACGTCGCTATCCGACGTTCCGGTTCCAGGAGCATCGACACAGCGGCCGCGACGTGCTGAAGATCAAGGGGATCCGGAAGTCGTACGGCGACCGGGAAGTACTGCACGGCGTTAATCTCGTGGTTCAGCGCGGCGACCGGCTTGCGATC
>JBBSJG010000149.1:0-8442 GCA_038257485.1 Longimicrobiales bacterium
CCTGGTCGTCCGGCGTATAAATCTCGACGTTCATGGTCGAGTTGCGCACCCATGTGTCGCGCGCAATCGTCACGCGCACATCCATCTGCATGTTCTTGAGCAGCGGATTGCGTCCGCGCGTGAACTCAGGCGGTGCATTCAATGTGTCGAGCACATTGGCTAGCGTCGGATCATCGAGGTCGGTCGCGCGCCGGGTCTGGTTCTGTTCGGGGGCATTGATCACGCCGTCCTGCACAGCGACGGTGCCGGTTACGCGCACCTGATCATAGGGACCTGTCACATCGATGCGTGCATCCGCCTTGATGTTGCCCAGGTGGTTGTTGACGAGCAGCGCATTCGTCGCCGCGACCTCGAGGTCGAATCCGGGTCGCGTCAATGTGGTCAGGTCGAGCGCGCCGGTGACGCGAATCGGACCGCCGCCGCTCAGTGCGACGAGGGAATCGACAACGACGCGATTGCCGCTCAAGGTGAGTGCCGCAACGCCGTCAGTCAGTACGATGCCAGGCTCCACCACACGCATCGACCCGAGCTCGAGGGTCGCCTGGCCCGTGAGTGAAGGCTCCTTGAATGTGCCGCGCACACCGATGTCGCCTCTCACAACACCCCTGACATCCCGAACAGCAGGCGTGATGGACGGCATGGCATCGAGCGGCAGCGAGTCCATGTGCGCATCGATGCTGAGTGGACGATCGAGGATGCGCGGTGCACCGGGCGCGCGCCCCGTGAATGCGAGATCGACCGGAAGCATGACACGCGCATCCAGCAGCTGCTGTACGCCCGCGCGCAGCTGTGCCTCCGCGGTCAACTCCGTATCGGCGTAGCTGAATGTGCTGCGCAGGTCCGGCATCCTGGTGCCGCCGCGCACTGCACTGTCGAGCGCGATGGTGCCTGCGATGACCGGTGCACGCAGTGTCCCCTGTATGCGTGTATCCAGCGTCAGGATACCACGCGTATTGAAGGTGTCCTGGAGAAGCGCAGCGATGTCGCCGATCTGCAGGGAATCGATGGCGAGGCGAAGGTCGCCGGATCCTTCATCGGGGAGGACACCGTCTGCGTAGATGTGACCGCCGCGATCGTTGCGCAGGTCGATACCACGGAGTGCGATATCGGACGACGCCCAGCTCACGGAGCCCGGCTGTGTGCCGCGCCACACCGTGCTGTCGAAGCGCAGCAGCAGGTCATTCAGTTTCAGTTCCTTGCGATCGAGTGCGAGCACGAAGTCCGAGCGGATGCGGTAGTCGCGCGAGGGGTCCTGGAACAACGCGAGATCGAATGACCCGGTTCCTTGGCGCGTGCCACCCGTGTGATCCAGTGCGATGCGGACACTGTCGAAGCCGAACCCGCTCGTGCGGACGCCCGTGAGGCTGCCGTTCACTTTCGCGCCCATTGCCGCGCCGGGCGCATTCCTGATCGCATACGTCAGATCGCCGCTCTGCACCTGGTGACCCCGGAACAGGACATCGCGGAGGGACGCCGTACCGTCGGCGTTGAATACTTTGATGTTCCCGGTGAGGACGCCCTCCGCGCGCACGACACCAGCAATGGAATCCCGCGCGACGGCGCGCAGCGAATCCACAGCGAGACGGGGCGGCGGCGGGCTGCCCGTTGCAGCGCGCTCGACCTCGGTCTCCGCCGCGATCCTGGCCGAGTCCGCTTTCGCCTGCGCGATACGTCGCGCCTGCTGTAGCGGCCTCGGGTAGACGACGGTGGTATCGCCGGTTGCGAATGCGGCAACACGGCTGAGTGTGTCGATCGCCAGCGAATAGCGCAGTGTGCCGGTCCGTCCTGCAGTCAGGCCGAATGTGCCGTCGATATCAGCGATGGCCGACGCCAGTCGGATGCGCCCCTGCTCAATTGTGGCGAGGCCGTCGCGGAAGGTGGCGACGAGGCGGGTGCTGTCGAGCTGCGGCGCACCAGGCAACCGTGAATCGACGAGTGCCACGTCCACCATCGCGTTCGCCGTCGCGGGGTCGGTGCCGCGGCCAGTGGCATTGACGGTGCCCGTCAGCATGGCCGTCGGCGCGCGCGTCGAGATCGCAGCAGGATCGAAATCCACCAGGCTGCTGCGAATGTCATAGCGCATGATATCACCGAGCGCGACACTGCCGGTCGCTCTCACGGCGCCGCCGTCGGCAACCGTGAGGTCCGTGGTGAAGCGGATATTATCGCGGGTGCCGCTGGCGCGAACGTTACCGCTGGCGGAGCCGCGCAGTCCTGCAGCGGGCGCAAAGAGGCCGGCGGTCGCGAGGGACAGCGGACGCACACGCATGTCGAGATCGATGCGCTGCAGCACACGGGCGAACGCGACCTCCGCATCACCTGCGACGCTGCTCGTTCCCGTGCTGCCCGTGTGGTCGACATCGAAGTCGGCGGTGATGCGACCGCGCGGTGATCCGTTCAGTGTTGCGCGTCCCGAGATCACACCGTCGATCGGGAGTGTCGGCTGGAATGTGCGGAGCAGCGCCACCTGCAGCGTCACGAATCGCAGTTTCAGGTTGCGCGCGACGAATCCGCCCGCGGTCTCGACACCGCCGAGCGCATAGATGTGGGAACGGCCGGTCGCGTCATCGATGTGCGTCACGTCCGCATCGATCTGGAAGCCGCTCCGCATGCCACCCGTGAGGATGGCGCTGCCCGTAAGCACGCCGCCGAGCTTGATGGCGGGCTGGAACGAACGCACGAGCGCCATCTGCAGCGGCTCGAAACGCAGCCGCAGACGGCGGGCCTTGAAACCGTTGCGTGTTTCGATCCCGCCGCGTGCGATCACGTGCGAGCGTCCTGTCGCGGGCGATGTGTGATACACATCCGCGTCCACGTCGAAGCCGGACACGATGCCGCCGACGAGCGTCGCACGGCCCGTGATGACACCGTCGAGCTCGAGGTCAGGCTGGAACGCTTGCAGCAGCGCGGCCTGCACGGGATCGAAGCGCATGCGCAGCCCGCGTGTGCGGAACTCACCCTTCGCGCTCAGGTCGCCAACGGCCACGACATGCGACCGTCCGGTTGCAGCGTCCTCGTGCACCACGTCGGCATCGATGCTGAAGCGGTTCATGAGGTCGCCATTCAATGTGGCGCGGCCATTGATGACGCCGCCGATGGGCAGGTCGGGGCGGATCGACTTGACCAGGCTCACGCGAATCGGGTCGAATGCCAGGCGGAGATCGCGCGCGATTACACTGCCGTCACGATTGCCGACCACACCATTGGCTGTGATCCGGCTCGTCTCCCCGCCGCGGTCATGGATGTTGACGAAGCCATCGACGTCGAGTGCCTCGGGCACGCCCGCGAGCTTGAGCCGGCCGTCCATGACGCCCTCGAACGGGAGGTCGACACGAGCTGCCACGTTCTCGATCGTGCGCGTGTCCAGGCCTTCGAACGTGAGGTCACTGCTGTTGATATGCTGGACGCGGCCCTGTTGCAGATCGATGGCACCCGCGATGCGCGCACCTTCGGTCTTCACATCCATATTGGTGATGACGACGCGGGTCAGGTCGCGGTGCCGCCCGATCGCCATGTCGAGCCGACCCGACCCATCCGGCAGCGCTGGATAGAACCAGCGCATGTCTGCGAAGGACGCGGGCGCTGCATCGACTCGCACATTGAGATCGCTCGTGCGCATGCTGTAGTAGCCGACGATCCCGAGTTTGGAAGCGGGCAGTGTGACAGCCAGGTTGTGGAATCCCACGGTGTCCCTGCCGATGGTCACACGACCCGTGAGATTACGGACCTGCGCGGCAGGCGGACGGAACGGCTCGGCAATCATGGAAAGCTTGCCGACATCGACGAGCCGGCCGCTGCTGTCGGGGTCGGCCCAGATGACCAGCGGCATAAAGCCGTTGATACGATGAAATGCCGACAGCGCCTGGAACCCGCTGTCCGCGCGTACAATCAATTCGCGGTTGTCCGTCGAGAGCGCGTGTTTGATCACGGCATCCCGTGCGGCTGCATTCATGGTTGGCGGCGGGCTCCATGAGCGGCGAACGGTTACGTCGCCATCGACGATTGTGAGTCCTTCAATGCGAAGCCAGTCACCGAACCCTCGCGTGGAGTCCTGCAGCGCGGCGGCACTGTCGCCCGGGAAAAGGCGCTGGAAATTCCACTTGCCGCCCGGCGGCTGGTCGAGGATGACGACGGGCCTGACGAGGCGCACGTCCTGCAGCAGGATATGCTTGCGGAAGAGCGACGTCAGCGAATAGCGCAATGTGAGCGAGTCGGCGCGCAGGAACGGGCGCCCTGCGCTGTCGGTGATGACGATCTGCTCGATGGTAGCACCGCTCAGCAGATTGCCGTGCACCTTGCCGAACGTGACGATGCCGTGCACCTGACTCGCCAGTCGTTCCAGGCCAGCGGTGCGAAAGCGACGACGCCCGTAGTCGGTCTGCGTGAACACGACGATGAGCACGACGAGGGCGGCAAGAAGTGCAACGCCCGCGATGCCTGCCGCCTTCTGCCAAGCCTTCAGTGGTACCCTCGCCATTACCACGCCTCACCGATTGCGAGGTGGAGCTGCAGCCGGCTTGTGATCTTGCGCAGGAATCCGCCGCCGCCCTCGAGCGGGTCGTACTGTTTCGGCGTATTCAGCTGCACCAGTCGATACGTGTTGGCGCTGTCGGGCAGCTGTGTGACGACGGGCAACTCGGCACCCAGCCGCGGCCGGATGCCGAGATCGAGCCGGACGGGCCCGATCGGCGAGTTGTAACGCACGCCAAAGCCTGGCGTGATGCCTGTCCTGTTACCGGTCGGCTGGTTCAGTCGCTGACCGCGAACGGAGCCGGCGTCAACGAACACGGCGGCCTTCATATTCTGGGTGATCGGGAAGCGGTATTCAATACTCGCCTCGATCAGCGTGTTGCCGCCAAGCGGGCGGGGAATGAATTCACCCGATTCAGCAATGTTCGGATCGCAGCTTCTGTCCTCGATCGAGGCAATGGTGCAGAAGCCGGCAGCCGAGTCCTCGGGCGCCGTGAGGCGCATGGGGTCGATCGTCAGCACACGCGGACCGAGCTGATTCTCGCCATACCCTCGTACGGAGCGCGCACCGCCGGCGTAGAAACGCTTGCGAGGATGCAGAATCGAATTGTTCTCCACATCGAGACCGATGGCTTCCGCGGTGCTCGCTGACGGCCGAACCCATCCGGCACGGGCGTGCAATGCAATGACGGAGCGGCCGCGTGGCAGATACTTGCTGAACTCTGCGGAAGCACGGTTATACCGGAAGTCGGATGCAGTGAGTGCGGACGCATGCTCGAGTTCGAACTGTGCTTTGTAGCCGCGCGTCGGTGCGAGCGCGTCATCCGCACGTTCGGCAAGTCCGCGCAATGTGAACGGCGACAGTTGTTGAGCGCTGCGCAACGCCTGGATGGTATTGAGCCCGCACACACCGAAGTTGATGCAGAAGTACAGGTCGCCCGCCTCGACGCGGTTGTTCTCGAACTGGTAGATCGCGCTGCCCGTGATGCGATTCGCGAAGCGCCACGTGAATGCGGTGTTGGCGCCAAAGCCGCGATCGATCACGATACCCGGGATACTGCGACGGTGCGTGGAAACGCCGAAACTGAGGGATGCGCGGGCATCGAGGACGAACGGCTCATTGAGCGTTGCGCCGATCTCCCAGGTGGGAGTCAGGAACCGGTCGTCGACATCTCCGACGCCCTCGGGGACGGAACTGCCGAAAATCGATTTTCCGTAGAGCTGTCCAGCGAGCAGGTTGCCCGTGACGGCGCGGATATCGAGTCGTCGTGCACCACCCAGCCAGTCATAGCGTGTGAGCCTGACTTCCGCCTGTACGAACTGCGTGGTATTGAAACCGACGCCGGTCCGCAGCGCGGTGAAGGGCGCTTCGCGAACTGTCACGATGACGGACTTGGCGCTGTCGGTAACGTCCGGCACCTGTATGAGCGTCTGACGGAAGAGCTCGGTCTCGTAGAGCCGGCGCTGCGCCGCAGTCATGTCGGTGCGACGATAGAGACTTCCCTCCCGCAGACCGATCAGACGGCGAACGGTATTCGTGGATACGCCTTCATTGCCTTCCACCACGAGCGTGTCGATAGTCGTGACATGGACGGGATCGATCGTCACATCGAGGGTCGCCGTACGCGTCGCTGCATCGATGCGCACTGTATCCGCGATAACGGCGTCGCCATAACCGAGGTCCCAGAGGAATCCGCGCAGCCGGCTCTTTGCGGAATCGATCTTCACCAGGCTGAGCAGGTCGCCCTTCTGCGGCATGAGTGCCTGCCGGAGGGCCCTCGCGGACAGCACCGTATCGAGCTGTGTCATCCGCAGCGCGGAAATCGTCGTGCCGGGACCTTCGTCGATGTTGAAGGTGACGTCCACTTGATCGTCTTCGACCGGTGTGATGACGGTGCTGACCGTGGCGTGACGGAACCCGGCGCGGAAGTAGATCACGCGGAGGCGCAGCTCGTCGCGCGGGATCTCGGCGCGGTCGAGGTCGTGCTTGTCCACGAAGTAGCTGGACTTGCTGATGGCGCAGAGCGGCTTGAGCAGGAGGCCGCGGCAGCGTGTGGCCTGCGTGACGATGCTGTCGCGCAGGACGGACGCCTTGATATTGGTGGCACCCGCGAAGATCACCTTGTCGACCCGGGGCGCATCCTCCAGCGCGGGCGACGCCGTCTGGGCGTGCGCGGACGGACCGCCGAGCAGGAGCGCGCAGGCGACGACGAGCGATGCGGTAGCTGAATGAATGGCGAAGCGCATGGATCCCGGGTTCAGTGTCACCCGTGCGTGTGGCAATATTGGAACCATCGCCCCCGGAACCCAACGGTCGGGACCAGGTCCGGGCCGTCGTAACCCAACGGTCGGGACCAGGTCCGGGTCGTCGGGTGGGGTCCGCCGGGTTCGCGCACGCACCCCCGGCCGTGTATGCTGCGGCCTTGGGAATCGCATCGAAGCAGGGGTCTGACGGATGGAAATGCGACGGATTGGCGCGCTGGACGTGTCGGTGATCGGAATCGGATGCAACAACTTCGGCCGTCGGATCGATGGTGTTGCGACGCGATCCGTGGTGGATGCCGCACTGGACGCGGGCATCAATTTTTTCGATACGGCCAACATGTATGGCGAGGGCCTGAGCGAGACCTACCTTGGGGAGGCGCTGCGCGGACGGCGGGACCGTGCCGTGATCGCGACGAAGGTGGGACTTCCGATGGAAGGCGAGGCCGGGGGTGGCGCGCCCGGGTATGTGCGCGAGGCGGCGGAACGCAGCCTGAAGCGATTGAGGATCGACTGCATCGATCTGTACCAGCTGCACGAACCGGATCCCGCGGTTCCGCTGGCGGAGACAATGGGAGCCTTCCAGGACCTGGTGACCGAGGGCAAGGTGCGGGAGATCGGGTGCTCCAATTTCACTGCGGACCTGCTCGACGAGGCAGCGTCGGTCGCTGGCGATGGCCCGCGGTTCATGAGCGTGCAGAATCAATACAGCCTGCTGCATCGCGAACCGGAGCCGGCCGTGCTCGATGGGTGCGCGCGGCTCGGCATCGCATTTCTTCCGTTCTACCCGCTGCAGAGCGGACTGCTTACGGGAAAAATGCGGCAGGGTTCGCCGCCGCCGTCGGACAGCAGGTTGAGCGAGCAGCGCTACGAGCGGTTCCTGACGGAATCGAGTCTGGCGGCGGTCGAACGCCTGCGTGCTTTCGCAGAATCGCGTGACCGCTCTTTGACGGAGCTCGCATTCTCATGGCTGCTCAGCCGACGAGTCGTAGCATCCGTCATCGCGGGCGCGCGCACGGCGGCGCAGGTGCGGACGAACGCGGATGCGGGAACGTGGCGACTTACGGAAGATGACCTTCGCGAAATTGACGTTCTGACAGGAGACTGAATGTGGTGAACGAGTCTGACGGCGGACTGGTTCGGCGGCTGGGTGCGTGGAGTGCGGGCGCGGTTGTCGTTGGCATCATCATCGGCAGCGGCATCTTCCGTGTCCCCGCGCAGGTCGCGCAGCAGACAGGGTCGTGGAAGTGGTCGCTCGCAATCTGGGCGGTGGGTGGTGTCATCGCAGTCTGTGGAGCGCTTTGCATCGCAGAACTGGCGACCATGGACCCGCGCTCCGGCGGCCTGTTCGTGTATATCCGCGAGACGTATGGCCGCGTCCCCGCGTTTCTGTTCGGATGGACCGACTTCCTGATCATCCGACCCGGCACGATGGCCGCAGTGGGGATGATCTTCGCCAGCTACCTGAGCAGTTTCGTTCCGCTCGACGACACAGCACAACGTGTGGTGGCCGCATTGCTTACCATCGGCCTCACCATTGCAAACTACCGTTCGGTCACATGGGGAGCCGCGCTGCAGAACAGCTCGTCGATCGCGAAAACCGTCGCGCTGATTGCACTTGCGATGGCCATTTTCATGTTCGGTGACCCATCGCGCGGCGCGTTCGCCGTTGCGTCCAGCACATCCACATTTTCCCTCGCCGGCGCGGGC
>JBBSJG010000150.1:0-8323 GCA_038257485.1 Longimicrobiales bacterium
CGCCAGCCTGCGTCTCACTGCCGGACGCGGCTTCTTCGGACCCACGCCGTTCACGGAAGAGACGGAAGAAGTCGGCTTGTCGCGGGTGCTGCCCCCGCAGGGTCTCGAGGCGGAAGTCGCGGATCTCGTGTCCGGGGACCTGTCGTGGACTGTGTCCGGTGTAGAGACCAATGTCAGCGTGTTTTCGTCGCGCATCGCGCACGCACTGCGCGTTGTCGAGCGACCCGGCGCGCTGGAACTGGTGAACCTGCCGTCGCACACACGGACGAGCGGCGTGGATGCTCTCGCACGCTACCGCCGCGAGCCATTCGGCATCACCGCGTCCTATACGTTCATCGATGCGAGCCAGCCCACCGTGGACGGCAATGGAACCGAGGACGTGCCCCTGGTGCCCCGCCACGCCGCAAGTCTGGTGGCTGTCTATGAACAGCACGGTGAGGGGCGCGTCGGCCTCGAGATCTATCACACCGGGCGACAGGTGTTGGAAGACGTGTCGTACAGCACCACCAGCAGACCATACACGCTGTTCGGATTACTCGTCGAGCGACGGATCGGCAAGGTGCGCGCATTCCTGAACATGGAAAACCTGACGAACGTACGTCAGACGAAGTATCAGCCGCTGCTGCGCCGCGCTGCGACCGATTACGGTCGGTGGACGACCGATGTATGGGCGCCGGTGGATGGCAGGACCTTCAATGGCGGGGTTCGTATTACGCTGAATTAGCGGCTAGCGGTTGCGCATCATCCCGGCGATGGCGACGAAGAACTCGCGGAGCGCCGCATCGACCTCTTCGGGCAGTCGTGTTTCACGCAGCGCGTTGTCCATCAAGTGCAGCCAGCGCGCGCCGGCGGCTGCATCGATCGCGAATGGCATGTGGCGCATGCGCAACCGCGGATGTCCTCGCTGCTCCATGTAGCGCGGCGGCCCGCCGAACCGGCCCACCAGAAAATCCCTCAATCGTTGCTCGGCGCCCGCCATGTCGTCCTGCGGGTACATCGGTCCGAGGATGTCGTCATCCGGGACCTGCGCGTAAAATGCAGCCACCAGCCGGGCAAACCCATCCTCGCCAATGCGGTCGTAGACCTCGGCGTCATTCATCATGCATGCTCATGCCGTCGATCGCATCCCGCGTCGCATCCGGTTCATGCGACGCAGTGCGCGCACGACCAGCACAACCAGCGCGACAACGAGCGCGGCGGCAATGACGGGCGCGAGAATGACGAACAGAAGGATCGCCGTCGCCAGAAAATCCTCGACTACACTGACTATGGGATTGCCGACGCCAGCGGTTGTTGCCGTACTCAGTGCACGCGTGCCGGCCTTGGTTGCGTGGACGCCGAGCGCGAGCGGTGCGCCCGCCGCGATGCCGAGCACCCATGCGCCCATGGGTGATGCATCCTGCAGCAGTGCGAGGGGCAGAATGAATCCTGCGAGCGGCTTGAGGAACGTCGCGCCGGCATCGAGTGCGTGGTCGACGACTGGAATCTTGTCGCCGAGCACTTCGAGCAGCGTGGCGACGAGCAGCAGCAGAAATCCCGCGTCGGTCGCGGTCCAGTCGAGCATGCCGGGTGTCGGGATGTGGGCATAGCGCGCCATGCCCCCTAGGAACAGGAAAGGCATGAACACGCGCAGGCCGGCGGTGGCGGCGAGGGCGATGCCCCAGAGGATTGGTTCGTATGGCATGTCTGAAGTATACGGTGTAGGCGGCCATCCGGCTCGAACTGTGCATTGCTGGACGGGCACGACGTCCGGCGAGTTACCGATCTGCCGTCGCACTCTTACCAGGGGCAGCAATGAACATTCTCGAAAGCATTATGGGCGGCAGCGGCGACGACAGCGCAGCAGTCCGGCAGATCGCCGCGCAGTTCGGCATTTCACCGCAGCAGGCGGCGGCCGCAATGGGCGCGCTCATGCCGGCAGTCACCGCTGGATTGAAGCGGAACGTGGACACCAACGAAGCAGGTCTCGAGGCAGCGCTCACAGGCGGCAGTCATGAGACCTATGTCGACCAGCCTGACGCCCTCGCGCTACCGGCCACCGCCGCAGACGGCAATGCAATCCTCGGCCACATCTTCGGCAGTAAGGACGTCAGCCGCGAGGTGGCAGCCAATGCCGCGCAGAAGACGGGCATCGATCCCGCCATTCTGAAGAAGATGCTGCCGATCATTGCGGCGATTGCAATGGGCGCGCTCGCGAAGCGTACGAAGAGTGCGGGTGGTGCGGGCGATGGTGCGGGCGATGGCGCGGGCGCGACGAGGTCCGGCGGCGGCCTGGGATCCATCCTCGGGCCGTTGCTCGATCGCAACAAGGATGGGTCGATTGCGGACGATGTGACCGGGATGCTGGGCGGCATGCTGGGGCGCAAAATGTAGCCGCAGCCGTCGGCTGACTGAGCTGCGCTACCAGCCCGTCGTAGCGCCGATGTCGATAACAAAGCGGTAGCGCACGTCACCCTTCAGCATGCGTTCATACGCATCGTTGATCTGCGACATTTCGATCATCTCTATATCGGATGCGATGTTGTTGGCAGCGCAGAAATCCAGCATTTCCTGCGTTTCCCGGATACCGCCGATCGGCGACCCGGCAAGACTCCGGCGATTCGTGATCAATGCGAATACGGACGGCGACGGATGCGGTTCGGCGGGTGCACCCACCAGCGTCATGACGCCGTCGCGCTTGAGCATGATGAGGAATTGGTCGAGGTCGTGCTGGGCCGACACGGTATTCAGAATGAAGTGCAAGCTGTTGTTGTGTGCCGCCATCTCATCCGCGTTGCGCGATATCACCACCTCGTCTGCGCCGAGCCGCAGTGCGTCCTCGCGCTTGTCGGGTGACGTCGTGAACAGCACAACATGCGCACCCATCGCGTGCGCGAGCTTGACGGCCATGTGGCCGAGTCCGCCCAGCCCGACTACGCCGACCTTGTGTCCCTTCCCCACGTTCCAGTGACGAAGCGGCGAGAAGGTCGTAATGCCGGCACAGAGCAGCGGTGCTGCTGCGGCAGGGTCGAGCGCGTCCGGAATGCGCAGTACGAACCTGTAGTCGACGACAATGCTCTGCGAATAGCCGCCCCGTGTCGGGTTCCCCGTCTGCTTCTCGATGCTGTTGTATGTGCCGGTCGCTTCATTCAGGCAGAACTGCTCGAGCCCCTCGTCACATTCACTGCACTGCTGGCACGAGTCGACAAGACAGCCTACACCGACAACGTCATTTTTCTTGAACGCCGTGACATTCGAGCCGATGGCGGCGACGCGGCCGACGATCTCGTGGCCAGGCACAACCGGGTACATGGTGGTGCCGCCCCACTCGTTGCGCGCCGTGTGCAGGTCCGAGTGACACACGCCGCAGAACATGATGTCGATCTGCACATCATCCGGGCCCACGTCGCGCCGGTCGAATGTGAATGGCGAGATCGGCTTGTCGGCCGCATACGCGGCGTATCCGTCTGTCGATTTCACGTGTGACTCCGTGTGTGTGGTTCATGGTCGGCTGACTGGAACATCCTTTGCACATGCCACGCCGCATGGCTAAAAAGAAGACGACCTTGCACGCGCCCGTCGAGAGCCCATCCTCCGAGCGCGCCGCCGCCAAGGCGCCATCCCGCAACACTTCCAGTGCACCGTCAAACCCGGCCCCGGCCCCTGCGGGCGACCTGTTGGCCCATAAAGCCGCCGACACGGATGCGCTGGCAGCGGCGATGCTGCACAATTCGAACAAGGCCGCTGAGTACGGGCCACCGTCGGGGGTCATCCCACAACTGGGAATGACCACGGCCTCAGACAATGCGGACGTCGGATCGAGCACCATCACCGAGTACAATGGCACGGGCAAGACGGGCGCCGCCGCGGTCCCGGGCTATAATCCTTCGAGTGAGCCCCTGGAACGGGTACGCGTCGACTCGTCCGGCCGCGGTCTGACGACCAACCAGGGTGTGCCTGTCGCTGACAATCAGCACTCGCTGCGGGTGGGTCTGCGCGGACCGACGCTCCTCGAGGACTTCATCCTCCGCGAGAAGATTACACACTTCGACCACGAGCGGATACCGGAACGAATCGTCCACGCACGCGGGTCGGCGGCGCACGGCGTATTCGAATGCTACGAGCCGCGTGCCGATATCACGCGAGCAGCGCCGTTCCAAGTGGCTGGGAAGCAGACACCCGTGTTCGTTCGTTTTTCCACGGTTGCAGGCGAGCGGGGTTCGGTGGACACCGCGCGTGACGTCCGGGGGTTTGCAGTGAAGTTCTACACGGATGAAGGCAACTGGGACCTCGTCGGCAACAACATCCCGGTGTTCTTCATTCAGGACGCCATGAAGTTTCCGGATCTCGTGCATGCATTGAAGCCCGAACCTCACCACGCAATGCCGCAGGCGGCATCCGCACACGACACCTTCTGGGATTTCGTGTCGCTGATGCCGGAGTCCACACATATGCTGATGTGGGTCATGTCGGACCGGGCGATTCCTCGCAGCTATCGGACCATGCAGGGGTTTGGCGTTCACAGCTTCCGGATGATCAATGCTTCCGGCGAATCGGTCTTCGTGAAGTTCCACTGGACCCCGCTCCAGGGCACGCATTCACTCGTGTGGGATGAGGCGGTGAAGCTCGCCGGTGCCGATCCGGACTTTCATCGCCGCGATCTATGGGAAGCGATCGAGGCTGGCGACTATCCGCAGTGGGAGCTTGGACTGCAGGTCTTTACGGAGGAGCAGGCGGATCAGTTCAGCTTCGACATCCTGGATGCAACCAAGCTCATCCCCGAGGAACTGATCCCGGTGCAGCCGATCGGACGAATGACGCTGAACCGGAATCCTGACAACTTCTTTGCTGAAACAGAGCAGGTCGCATTTTGTACGGCTCACATCATCCCGGGCATCGATTTCTCGAATGATCCCCTCCTGGCCGGCCGCATTCACTCCTACGTCGATACGCAGATCACGCGACTCGGCGGGCCGAACTTTCACGAAATCCCGATCAACGCGCCAGTCGTACAGGTGCACAACAACCAGCGCGACGGCCTCCATCGCCAGGCGATTCCGAGAGGCCGAGTGTCCTACGAACCAAACTCGCTCGGAGGCGGCTGTCCGTTCCAGTATGGCAGTGCGGGCTTCACTTCGTTTCCGGAACCCGTGCACGAGGACAAAGTACGTGGCAAACCCGAAAAGTTCGCCGATCACTACACGCAGGCGAAGCTGTTCCTCGACAGTCAGACGGATTGGGAAAAGCAGCATATCATCGGCGCATTCCGGTTCGAACTGAGCAAGCTCACGGTTCCGGCGATACGCCGTCGCATGGTTGCTTCTCTGCGTAACGTCGACGACGATTTCGCAGCGCAGGTGGCGACGGGGCTGGGAATGGCGCTTCCGGATGCGCTCCCCCGCGTACTTGAGCGGCCGCTTGCTGCCGAGGTGACCGCGTCTCCTGCGCTTTCGCTGACCGCGCGACCAGGTGATGCCGGGGTCCGGTCGAGGAAAATTGCGATCCTGGTGGCATCTGGTGTCGACGGCGCATCACTCAAGGCCCTGCATGCATCGCTCACACACGCTGGCGCGGTCCCGCGTTTCGTTGGCCCGCGTCTGGGCACGTATACAACGGCCGACGGCGACACGATCGAGGCAGATGCATCGATGGAGAACTCGCCGTCCGTGCTGTTCGACGGCGTGATCCTCCCCGATGGTGACGCCGGCGTGGACGTACTCGCTGCCGACGGCCGTACCATCGAGTTTGTCACGAATCAGTTCCGCCACTGCAAGTCGATTCTTGCGCTCGGTGCATCTGCGCGGTTGCTTGAAGGAGCGGGGATTGCTGCGGACTATGCAGACGGCGGATTGTTGCGAATGGATGCGACTCGTGGAGGCGCGGCCAAGGCATTCGCCGACGCACTCACGAAGCATCGGCACCCGGAACGCGAGAGTGATCCGCCGGAAATTTGACGCAGACGGCTGTTCAGCGAATGCCGCTCGAGCGTATGGGTGACTCGGCGGCGCGCTCCCAGGGAACGTCGGGCCACCAGCGGTCCGGCGTTCCCATCGTCGCCGGCTCCACCATGTCGCCCGGTCGCGGTGTCGCGACACGAACGCCTGCAGCGACTGCCGCGACATTCACGCGTTCGATCGGTTCCGTCCAACCGTGCATCGCCAGGTCGAAAAGACCCCAGTGCACCGGGAGCATCACGTCACCACGCACGAGCTGGTGCGCACGTACTGCCTGTTCCGGGCCAAGATGTACATCCTTCCACATCGCGTCGTACGCTCCCGCCTCGATCATCGTGAGATTAAATGGGCCGAGGCGCGTTCCGATCTCTGCGAAGTCGTCGTGCATGCCGGTGTCGCCACTGTAGAACACGCGATGTGCCGGACCTGCGATCGCAAACCCGGCCCACAATGTTTGACTGCCGTCCATCAACCCGCGACCGGAAAAATGACGCGCAGGCGTGGCTGTTATGGTGAGACCTGCGGCTTGCATCGCATCCCACCAATCCAGTTCGGTGATGTCGCTGGCCTGCACGCCCCATGTGCGGAGGTGTGCACCGACGCCGAGCGGCACAACCCATTTGACGCCGCGCGCAGCGAGCGCCTTCACCGTTGGCATGTCCAGATGATCGTAATGGTCGTGCGAAAGCACGACTGCATCGAGCGACGCCAGGTCGGCGAGGGCGAGCAACGGCGGGAAGAAGCGCTTCGGCCCCATGAACGTGAATGGCGACGCGCGCTCACCCCAGACGGGATCGATGAGCACGCGCCGTCCGTCGATCTCGAGCAGCAGTGTGGAATGACCCAGCCACGTGATCCGCAGGCCGCTCGCGGGCGGAGTGACATAGTCGGCGGCTGAGCGGCGAACCGTCGGGACAGGTGCAGTTGGCGTGCGGTAGTCCGACCCGCCGAACAGGAACTTACGCATGATCTGCACAAACGGTCCGTCGATGCGCGGCAGCCGATTGCGGAACTCGCCGTCCCGCCACTGCGGAGAACGCTCGATGCGCTGCATCGACGCACTGGCGTCGCCTCCGCCGATCGCTTCCCGCGCACTGATCCACAAGGCCGCTCCGCCCACGATCCCAACGATCGTGACCGCGATAATCGTCCATGCCAACCCGCGAATCAGCCTCATGATCTTCCCTTGGTTATGCAAAGTACTTGACAACAATCGGGCCACCCGCCATCGTCAGACGCATGAGCACTCCACTCCGACGGCCGCGTGCCAATGAGACCGACGCGCCGACGTCCGCGGCCTCCCCGACCACGCCAGCGCCGTCGAAGCGCGGTCGTGGCAAGGCGGGCGCCGATGTGCTGGACCGCACCATCCACGAGCGTGTGCGCCTCGCCATCATCAGCGCACTCGCCGGTACGCCGTCGCTCACCTTCACCGAACTGAAAGAACTGATCGGTGCGACGGACGGCAACCTCAGCGTGCACGCCCGCCGACTGGAAGAGGCAGGGTACCTGACGTGCGACAAGTCGTTCGACGGTCGAGTGCCGCGTACGCAATATCGCATCACAGACGCCGGTCGTCGCGCATTGAATGACTATCTCGATCATATGGAAGCGCTCATCCGCCGGGTCCGCGAGGGCTGAGCCGGGGCGGACCACCTTTGTATTCCGCGTTTCCGCGGAAACGCCGCGCGGGACGGCATAGGAGGCGCGCCGCCGCGATCCGGGCCTCCCGGGTAGTCAGCCCGTCCAAAGTTGTCCCATCCAGCCATTGACGGATTTTCCCGCGCCGATTCGCGCAGGTCACGGACCTGCTGCGGAATGGGCTCTCTGCCGCCATTCCTCGCTCGTGGTGCCGCGTGCGGCGATCCGACCTCTGCGAATGTGATCCATGCCTGCGCACGCGTGTCCTGCCGAAGCACAGTGCGTCAAAAAACCGGTGATTATATTGGACGCAGAACTTCACCGGAGATTCGTATGGTTCAACTTGCAGTTCGTGCGCCTGTCGTTGACATCCTTGGCGACGAGATCGCCGCGCTTGCGGCCCATCTCGACGCTGCAACATACCGGCTGCTCACACTCCTCTATGAGTTCGACGAGCGCGCCGGCGGGCACCGCGGCTTCCGCACGTGTGCGCACTGGCTGAGTTGGCGGACCGGTATGGATCTCGGCGCCGCCCGGGAGAAGATGCGCGTCGCGCGTGCGCTTCATGCGCTGCCAATGTTGAGCGATGCGATGCGGCGAGGCGTCCTGTCCTACTCTAAGGCGCGAGCGCGGACGCGCATTGCATCGCCAGCGACCGAGAGCGACCTGCTGGAGATGGCGATGCACGGCACCGCCGCGCACATCGAGCGCATTGTCAGAGAGTGGCGAACCGTCGATCGCAACGAGGA
>JBBSJG010000151.1:0-8312 GCA_038257485.1 Longimicrobiales bacterium
CGGACCGCGCCCTGCGGGCGCTGGCGGAAGGCGGATGTGCTTCGCGCGCACCAAATGCATCATCGCCAGTCGCCGCAGGCGACGGTCCGCCAGTTCCGCCGCAGGCGAACGGTCCGCCAGTCGCCGCAGGCGAACGGTCCGCCAGTCGCCGCAGGCGACGGTCCGCGTAGCGCTCCGCGCTACGCGCGCGAATGCAACGAGTCATGAATCTGCTGCAGCAGATCGCGTTCGATGCTCTCCGCATCCAGGGGCTTCAACATCTCCATGAGTTCCGGGTCGTCGCCCATCTTGTGGCCCATGCGGGTGTAGAGACCGGCGACCAGCTGCAGCGTCTTCGTGACTTCCTGCTCGATCCGAAGATTCACTTGCAACGTCAGCTCTTCACGCAACTCGGCGATCGCCGACTCGCGGCTCTGCGCCATCAGCACGAACATCGACAGGAAGATCGCTTCGAGCGAGACCACCATCGTGAGGAGGCCGAATGGAAACGGGTCGAACGGTTCGAGACCGAACGCGCCCGTGTTCCACAGGATCCACGCCGTAAACCAGATTACATGGAGATTGAAGAACGCGGAGGAACTGGCAATACGTGTGAGGGAGTCGGCCAGCCTCGCCATGAAGCCGCGGTCGGCGGCGTGACCGGCCTTGATCGCGCGCATCGCCTTGGCGACACTGCGCGCGCCGCGCCGCTCCGTCGTGCGCTCTGTCGTACGCTCCTCGACGGACATCGCGTCGGCGCTGCTCGTGTCCGGCGTCTCAGGACTTTCATTCATGGTCGGCACGATGGCGATTATCGTGCCCCTCGGCCAGCCCCGTCTACCAGCGCGTGACGAGGCCGACGCCGGCGAACCATTCGGCGTCGGCGTTCAACCGACGGCCGACCCTTGCGTCGAGTTGAACGTCCGGCGTCAGCTTCCTGGTGATGCCTGCGTCCGCATAGACGGAATGCGGACGCAGCGCATTCTTCGCTCCGAGCACGCGCGTGCCATAGGCCTCCGCGAACAGGCCGGTCGTGGCAGATACGCCCAGGCCGAAAGCGATGCTCCCGCTCGCCTCCGCACGCCGGCCGCCAGGACCCGGCTGTGACGCCACCGAGCTATTGAGCCCGACCGATGCTATCTCGCCGAGATCCCGCGATAGTGACAGCAGGATATCCGGCACTACGCCGTCAGCCGTCTCGGACGCAGAGCCCGTCGGCAGGCCCGCGGTAATGATGATTGCTGCATCCGGCGAAAGTCCGACCTTGGCGCCGAGCGAAATGTCTTCCACTGCGGTCGTGTTGATCGCGCCTGTTCCCGTTTCCGTGAATGTTCGCGCGCGCGTCACGACGAACGAGTTCGCGCCGACGCGCAACTCGACATGTCGGCTCACACCGAGGCGCAGCAACAGCTCGCCCACGGAGTGACGCGACACCCCGTCGGTGCGCGTGAACGTGTAACCACTCTCGAGCTGCGGTCGCGAGACGACCACCGTACTCTCCGTGAAATCAGGACGATCGCTCGTCAGATCCTGTGCATGGGCGGGCCACGCATACAGCACGAGTGCTGATGCGCAGACCGCACGCGTCCGCCGTCGCATACTCATGCTGCCACAAACAGGCCTGTGACGTACATGACCAGCAGCCCCAGCGCGAAGCCCAATGCATTGCGCGGCTTCGTGAGACCATTGTCACTGCCCGCGAAGAAGCTCGCAATCGCGTAGATCACCTGCGCGATCGCGCCGGCGCCGATGGCGAAAAACAGTGTGGTGAGTACCGGCGAGTACGTGAGGCCGCCGATCCATGCACCCGCGATCGTTGGCAGACCCGCGACCAGGCCCAGCATCACCAGGCGCGAGATCTTCGGACGACCACTCGCGAGTGGCGTCACGATCGCCAGTCCCTCCGTCGTGTTGTGCAGCAGGAAGCCGAGCACGAGGAACGTGCCGAGCGCGACTTCACCCGTCGCGTACGCGCTCCCCACCGCCAGGCCCTCGCCCAGATTGTGCAGCCCGATGCCGATCGCGACCAGCAGTGCAAGTCGATTCGCGGTTCCCTCGCCAGACAACGCGGGCCGACTTCGATCCGTGCGGCCCAGCGCGAACAACAGCAGCGCGGTGAGCGTACTGCCGAGCACAACGATGCCCAGACCCTGGTATGCACCCGCAACCAGCGTCGATGTATCCAGTGCTTCCGCAATCGCTTCCACACCCAGGAACAGTAACAGGCCGACCGTGAACGCGAGGAAGAAATCCAGCCATTCACGATTCACTCGCCGGAGGAACGGCAGCCACAACAGACCGAGCAGCACGGGAATCACACCGACATAGATGCCCAGCATCGTGAACATGCCAAGCTGCCGTGCATCCGCACGAGGGCTCTGCAACGCGGCCTCGACGGCGCTCTCGAACGTGACACCGGTGCTCGTGATGAGACGCACGACATGGCGCTCGCCTTCAACCCACGGATAGGGAATCGTGATCGTGCGCGACGCCAGCCGGTCCATCAACCTACCGCCGTCCATCGTGTGCACCCATGACGCGTCGTCAACCATCACCTGCGCGATTGTGACTGCTTGTGCGCCGCCATTCACGACCGTCAGCTTCAGCTCGCCGGGCCGTGGCATCGCGACCCGCTCGATCATCAGTTCTTCGACCGGCAGTGATGTCGCACCGAGCATGCCGAGCGGTCCGTGACGCAGCAGCACGGCCACGAGAATTGCGAGCAGCACGAGCGGCAGCATGCCGCGCACCCATAGCGGCACGCGCGCGCGCGGCTCCACATCCACCGGCGGCGACGTCCTCACACTCGCCGCATCCGGCGCATTCACGGGCGTCAGAACATCATGCATGCACGACCTCCCCGACCTGGAATGTGCCCGACCAGCCAAGCTCCGCGAACTCGCTCTGATGCGCATGGAACATGAACGGACCGGCGTACTTGTAACGGAACTCGAGGATGCCGCGCTCGCCCTGACACAGCGCAACCGTATCCGTCGATTCGTACTGCTTCAGGTCGGTCCCCGTCCGGTAATACTTGAAGATGTTGCCGTGCAGATGGAACGAATTGATCAGATCGAACTCCGTCATGTTGCCGAGATAGATCCTCACCAGCTCACCTTTCTCGATGTGGATCGGGTGCTTCTGGTAGTGGAATGCGACGCTGTTCACCGCATAGATCTCGTTGTCGCCGTCCATGTTCGTATCGAAGCCGTTCATCATCATGACCATCTCCCGCGCGGGCTCCCTCGCCGCCGGCGGATCGACGATGAACATGCCGTACAGTCCCTTGTGGATATGACGCTTGAAAGGCGGCACGTGACAGTGATACAGATGCACACCGAACGGCTCCGCATCGAACTCATAGATGAATGTGCCGCCCGGCTGCACGATCTCCATCGCACCATCCATGTTCGCCGGATGCACACCGTGGAAATGCATGGTGTGTGGATGCGAGCCGCCGTTCACAAAGCGGATGCGCAGACGGTCGCCTTCCGTGCACCGGATCGTCGGACCCGGCACAGCACCGTTGTATGTCCACGCAGGGAAGAACACGCCGGGCGAGACTTCGATGGTACGGTCCATTGCCACGATGTCGTATTCACGCAACGTGCGGCCGTCCGCGCCTGTCGTAACCCGGCCATAGTCGAAATGCGTCAGGAATGCATCCGGATCCAGGCCGCCCGGCTGGATATCACCCACCACATCCAGCATATGCGCATGCAGGTCGTGAGGCCCGCTCGCGGCCGCGCTCGTGACGGCCCCGCCGTTGCCCTGCGTGCCTGCCACCGCCCGTACCAGACCTGTCGATGCCGCGGCGATCGCCGCTGTCCCGAGCGCGCCTCGCTGCAGCAGCGACCGCCGCGTAAGCTTTGGCGCCTCCGCGCCCGTTTTGATCTCGTCGTTCCCCATAGTCCCCGCCTGATTTATGTCTAACCCAATAGAATTATTAGGCAAGACTAAAATTAAGTCAAGGAGGGGCTTCGACGGGGATCCGAGGTCCGGTCAGTCCTGGGGCATTTCGACGCGGATGCGGCCTGCGATTTCCGCACCCAGCACCTGTTCGGTGCCGGCGACGCGGACCCTGAGAGGTCCATTGAAGGGTGCGCGTTCGATGAGCTCGAGGGCAGCGCCGGGCACGAGGCCGAGCTCGGCGAAGTACCGGAGTGCGGCCGGGTCATCATCCGGTACCTGCCGCAGCTGGGTGGTTGTGCCGACCGGGATGTCCGCGAGCGACGGCAGGTTGACGTCGTCGAAAACGCCGGCGGCAGAAGGAATCGGCGCGCCATGGGGATCGACGGCCGGCTCGCCGAGTACGGCGGCCATCCGATCGATCAGTTCTTCGGATGCGGCGTGCTCGAGGTGTTCCGCCTCGGCGTGCACGCGATCCCACGGGTACCCGAGGACATGGACGAGAAAGGCCTCGAGGATCCGATGCCGCCGGATGGTCCTGACGGCGGTGGCGGTGCCGAGTTCGGTGAGGCGCGCGCCGTAGTAGCGGGTGTGCTCGACGAGCCCCTGTTCAGCGAGCCGCTTGACCATGCCGGTGACGGACCCTGCGGCGATGCCGAGTCGCTCCGCGATCGCGGACGTGCTGGCCGGCTCTCCCGCGCGGGAGAGCTGGTAGATCGCCTTCAGATAGTCTTCGACCGCGGGGCTCGCCATGGTGGTCAAGATCGCGGCAACCGCGCCGCGACTGCAAGCCGTTAGGACCCAGGCAGTGTTACGGTCGCCTTGGACTCCGGTGGCGTCACGTTCTTCCCGGCGGCCGCCCCGCCGAGCTGCTTGACGAAGTGCTCGAGATCGAGGCCCATTGCACCTGCCACCTGCTCGAGCGCGCGGATCGAGGCATTGACCTTCTGCGACGTTGCATTCGCGATGCCCTGGCCGTTGCCGCTGTCGACGATGGTGAGTCGATCGATCTGGATGTCCTTCATCGCGTCGACCGTGACGCCGAGCAGTGCCGGCATCTTCTCGGCGAGGAAGACCTGGAGTCCGTTGTCGCCACCCTTTGCGATCTGCGTGAACAGCAGCGCGAGCACTTCCGCCTGCGCCTTACCGTTCTCGATGATTGGAGCGGCCTCCGCCTTCGCGGCAGACTCTGCTGCCATACGCGCTGCCTCGGCGGGCTGCACGATATCCGCCTGCAGTCGCGTCCGCTCCGTAATGACGCGCTGCTCCTGGTATGCCGTCTGCGCCTCCGACTCGGCGCGCATTGCATTCGCATGCGCGACCTTTTCTGCGGTCTCGGACAGCTGCAGCAGCTCTGCCTGACGCACGCGCAGCGCGTTCTTCGCTTCCGAGATCTTTACGTCCGCGCTCGCCTGTGCGACTTCGGCGACCTGCTTGGCCGCAGCCTGACGCGTGCGGATCTCGGCATCGGCCGACGCATTCGCGACTTCCGAGCGCTGCCGTGCCGCCGCCTGGCTCTCTTTCACCTGTGCCTCGGCCTCGGCTTCTGCGACCTGTGCCATCTTCGTCGCCTCGGCCTGTTGCTGCTTGATCTGCGCGTCCGCCATGGCCGCTGCGACTTCCGCGACGCGCTTCGCCTCCGACTGACGCATGCGCGTCTCCGCGATTGCATTGGCCTTGGCGATTTCGGCATAGCGCAGCGCTTCCGCCGTCGCCTTCTCACCGATCGCCTGGAGATACCCAACCTTGTCGCTCACGTGCTGGATCTTCAGCACATCGAGCTGCAGGCCGAGCTTCTTGAGGTCGTGGTCCGCCTCTTCGGACAGGTGCTCGGCAAACCCGAGCCGGTCCTCGTTCACCTGCTCGGGCGTCAGCTTCGACAGCACGCCACGCAGGTTGCCCGTCAGCGTTTCGCGCGCGAGGCGTTCGATCTCCGCCTGCGTCTTGCCGAGCAGCCGCTCGACGGCATTGTTGAATACGGCCTCGGGCGACGACGCGATCTTCACATTCGCGATCGCCTGGACGGCGAGCGGAATGTTGCCCTTGGAGTATGCGTCATCGACATTGATCTCGAGCGGGATCGTCCCGAGTGTGAGCCACTGCACGCGCTCCAGGATCGGGATCCGCAGCGTGCGTCCGCCTGTAACTGTGCGGTAGCCGACACTGCTGCCGTCACCAAGCGCGCGCTTCCGGCCGGTGATCGCGGCCGCCATGTTCGGCGGCACGATGATGATGAGGCGGTTCAGTGTGAAAAGTATCAGCACTGCGACGGCGAGCAGTACGCCACCGATGATCATGCCTGTATTCAGCATGTTCAGGACTCCGTTTCTCGAGGAAGGAGCGCATCGTCGCGCCCGAATTCATGCAGAGGTGATACGAGCGCCGTGCCCCCTCTTATCTCTACGACGACAACCTGCTTCCAGGTTTCAGGCGACACTGCGTCCGCCTCGAAGCATTGTGCCATCAGCTCGATCTCCCGCCCGCCTCGCTCGACCATGATCTTGCCACGCCCGCCGCGCAGTGGCAGGAGCACGCGTGCAGGCAGTCCTTCGAATGACGAGTCGGCTTCCATCGTGCCGGAGTTCGTCTGTCGTACGTAGCGGAACAACGCGCCACTCGCGAGTGCTGCAACAACTCCTGTGAACGTGGCACCTGCGAGTGCAACAATGGGCGAGTCACCGCCGGACGTGTATTGGATCAGAACACCGACCGCACCGAAGGCGAACAGGAAGTACGTCAGGGTGCGGAGTGAAAACAGCTGCCAGTGCGCGTCTGCGCCGTCGTGTTCCACGTGCAGGTGGTCCGCGCCGAGACCGTCGCCAGTATCCGAATCAAAGAAATCGCCCGCGAGTGAGAACAGCGCGAGCCCGCCGCCGAGTACGAGGGCGAACCAGAACAACGTGAGCATGGGAAGCCTCCGAAAAGCGGCAGGTGCAACCCGTCCGTGTGGGCAGGTAGCTTTTGAATATACCCATGATTCTGCGGGCCCGCCATGAAAATCGGCAGGCTTCGATGTATCTTCACGCGATGGAAATCGCCGCCGGCACCCCGATTGACTCGATGACCCCCGATCGTGACGTGGGACCCTCCACGTTCCGCGTGGAAGTCGTTGCGCTGGCGTCATTGGCGGGCCCGATCATTTTCAGCCAGCTCGGCCAGGTCGGGATGTCCACCGCGGATACATTGATGGTAGGCCGGCTCGGCGCGATACCGCTTGCGGCTGCGGGGCTCGGCGGCGCTCTTCACATGTTCGGTGTCCTCGTCTGCGCAGGTATCCTGCTCGGAATGGCGCCGCTCGTCAGCCAGGCGTTCGGCGCGGGCGACATGATGCGTTGCCGTGCCGTGCTCGTGCAGGGCCTCTGGGTCTCGATGCTCCTTGCCATCCCGTTGATCGCCAGCTGTGTCTACGGCGGCGACCTCGCGATGGCACTCGGGCAGGATCCGAGTGTGGCGTATCTGACGGGAGGATACCTGCGCGCCCTCGGATGGGGCGTCCCGCCGCTCCTGCTGTTCATGACGTTCCGCCAGTTCCTGGAGGCGATGGGACATGTGCGCGCGACCATGCTCATCACATTCGTCGGGCTCGGCACGAACATCCTGTTCAATTTCCTGCTGATCTATGGCGTGGATGGGCTGATCCCGGCGTACGGTCTCACGGGAGCCGGCTACGCGACATCGGTCACGCGCTGGGCCATGCTGTTCGCCACGCTCGGCTACATCCACTATCACCCCGAGCTCAAGCCCTTCAAGCACGTCAGGCTCCTGCCTGATCGCGCACTGCTGCGTTCCATCATCGCCATTGGTGCGCCGGCCGGCGCTCATTTCGGGCTCGAAGTCGGGCTGTTCTCGTTTGCCGCGATCCTGATGGGATGGCTGGGACCGATCGAGCTGGCCGCGCACCAGGTGACCATCAACATTGCATCGACGACGTTCATGGTTGCGCTCGGCGTGAGCTTTGCCGGATCCATCCGCGTGGGACAGCACCTCGGCGGCGGCCGGCTGGATCATATGCGCAACGCCATGCGGGCGACGTACGTACTCGCGGCCGGCTTCATGGGGATCTGCGCGCTGCTCTTCGTGATCATGCCTCGCACGCTCATCGGACTCTATACCACCGATGCGGCCATCATCGCGCTCGGCGCGAAACTGCTACTGTGGGCTGCCGCCTTCCAGATTTTCGACGGCGCGCAGGTTGCTGGAACCGGCGTTCTGCGCGGTGCGGCCGACACACGCGTGCCAATGGTCCTGGCCGCAGTGGGCTACTGGGTGATCGGCATGCCGATCGGGTATGCGCTCGCGTTTGGGTTCGGCATGGGCGCTGTCGGGATCTGGATCGGGCTCTCCGCCGGCCTCGCCCTCGTGGCCATCATGCTGCTCGTCCGCGCGCGCATCGTCCTCTGGCGAGCCCTCGAACCCGTGCGCTA